>NZ_JBEZVJ010000013.1:0-180333 GCF_040636935.1 Streptomyces sp. NPDC032940
AGGGCACGTCGCCGACGACGACGCCACCGACCTCCAGGGCGCAGTGCCCGGCGAGCCTCTTCGCGTGTCGGCCGCTACCGCATCAGCCCCTGCGGGCGACGATCCGCTGCTTCACGACGGCGACACCGAGCACGACCGCCGCGACGAGCAGCGTCAGCAGCACCGTCGTCCGCCCGTCGTGCTCGGTGTCGGTCAGCATGTAGCCCAGCACGAAGACGATCACCGCGGCGGTGATCCAGGTCAGGTACGGGTACAGCCACATCCGCACGACCAGCTTCTCCGGCGCCTCGGCCTGGATGATCTTCCGCAGCCGCAGCTGCGAGAAGCAGATGACCAGCCAGACGAAGAGGGCCACCGCGCCCGAGGAGTTGAGCAGGAAGAGGAAGACCGTGTCGGGGAACTTGTAGTTGAAGAACACCGCGACGAAGCCGAAGACGACGGACGACAGGATCGCCGTCTGCGGCACCCCGCGCCGGGTGGTCCGGGCGAACGCCTTCGGCGCGTCCCCGCGCTGACCGAGCGAGAAGGCCATGCGGGACGCCGTGTACAGCCCGGAGTTCAGGCAGGACAGCACGGACGTCAGCACGATGAAGTTCATGACCTCGCCGGCGTTCGGGATCCCGAGCGAGTCCAGGGCTGCGACGTAGGAGCCCAGGTCGACGATGGACTGGGAGTCCCACGGCAGCAGGGTCACGACGACGAAGATCGACCCGAGGTAGAAGACGGCGATGCGCCAGATGATGCTGTTCGTCGCCTTGGTCACGGCACGCTGCGGGTCCTCCGACTCGCCGGCGGCCAGGGTGGGGATCTCGCTGCCCATGAAGGAGAAGACGACGAGCAGCACACCGGTGAGAACGGCTCCCGGCCCGTTCGGCAGGAATCCGCCGTGCGCGGTCAGATTGGACAGCCCCGCCTGCTCGCTGTCGACACCCGGCAGCACGCCGAAGACGGCCAGCCCGCCGACGACGATGAACGCGGCGATCGCCACGACCTTGATCCCGGCGAACCAGAACTCGAACTCGCCGTAGGAACCGACCGAGGCGAGGTTGGTGGCGGTCAGCACCACCATCACGATGAGGGCCCAGCCCCACTGGGGCACGGCCGGTATCCAGCCTTCGAGGATCTTGGCGCCGGCGGTGGCCTCCACGGCGAGCACGACGACCCAGAAGAACCAGTAGAGCCAGCCGATGGAGAACCCGGCCCAGGGCCCGAGCGCCCGGTCGGCGTGGGCGGAGAAGGAGCCGGACGTCGGATTGGCGGCGGACATCTCGCCGAGCATCCGCATCACGAACACCACCAGGGTGCCGACGAGGGCGTACGACAGGAGAATTCCGGGTCCCGCGGTGGCGATACCGGAACTGGAGCCCACGAACAGCCCGGCTCCGATGACACCGCCGATGGCGATCATCGAAAGGTGGCGGTTCTTGAGTCCGGCCTGGAGCCCGGACCCGGGATCTCCGGGGTTCGCTGGGTCTCCGGGGCCGTTCCCGGCCTTTGTCATAGTCGGCTGCGAAGTCATGGGGGTGTTCTTCCTTTGCGCCGGTCGAGCATTCACCCGTACGAGCGGTGTACGAGCCGGACCAGTGAAACGGAGGCGAACGAATTCGGAAACCTTTGATTCCGGATCGTTACTTGAGCTTTCCCTGAGCTTTCATGGTTTCCCCTCCCCCTCTTCACAGGCGACACCCGACGCTGCTTCCCCGCGGCCCGCGTGTCACACTCGACGCATGCGCGTGTATCTCGGCTCCGACCATGCGGGCTACGAACTCAAGAACCACCTCGTCGAGTGGCTCAAGGCGGCGGGCTACGAGCCCGTCGACTGCGGCCCGCACATCTACGACGCCCAGGACGACTACCCGCCCTTCTGCCTCCGCGCCGCCGAGCGGACGGCCGCGGACCCCGACGCCCTCGGCATCGTGATCGGCGGCTCGGGCAACGGCGAGCAGATCGCGGCGAACAAGGTCAAGGGCGTCCGCGCGGCGCTGGCCTGGAGCGAGGAGACGGCCTCCCTCGGCCGCCAGCACAACGACGCCAACGTGGTGGCCGTCGGCGCCCGCATGCATTCGCAGGAGGAGGCGACGAAGTTCGTCGAGACCTTCCTCAGCACGCCGTTCTCGGGCGACGAGCGTCACATCCGCCGCATCGACATGCTGTCGTCCTACGAGACGACGGGCGACCTCCCGCCCATCCCGCCGCACCACCCGCAGCAGTAACGACGACAGGGCGCCGGGGCGGAGCCACGCATTTCGAGACCCGCTTCTCGACCAACCGAGTCGGGTGGATCGGGTGGGTAACGCCCCGGGGTCCGGGGCGGAGCCCCGGAACGAGCCCCGCCTCTCGACGGACCGAGACGGGCGGGCGGGCAAAGAACCACGAAGGGACCCCTGCCGTGCCAGAGGGGCACACCATCCACCGGCTGGCCCAGGACTACGCCACCGCCTTCGCCGGCACGACGGTGCACGTCACCAGCCCCCAGGGCAAGTTCTCCGACGCCGCCGCCCTCCTCACCGGCACCGGACTCATCCGCACCGAGGCCCACGGCAAGCACCTCTTCCTCGGCTTCGGCGCCGCAGGCACCGGCGCCGCAGGCACCGCCTGGGTCCACATCCACCTCGGCCTCTTCGGCAAGGTCGCCTTCGGCGAGACCCCCGCGCCCCCGTCCACGGACACCGTCCGACTCCGCCTCGCGGGCGACACCGCGTACGTCGACCTCCGCGGCCCCACCACCTGCGCCCTGATCACGGACCCCGAGAAGCAGGCGATACACGACCGCCTCGGCCCGGACCCGCTCCGCCCGCCCGGCGACGGCAACGACCCCCGCACCGCCTACGCCCGGATCTCCCGCAGCCGCACCACCATCGCCGCCCTGCTCATGGACCAGAAGGTCATCGCCGGCGTCGGCAACGTCTACCGCGCCGAGGTCCTCTTCCGGCACGGCATCGACCCGTACCGGCCCGGCAGGAGCATCACCCCGGCCGAGTGGGACGCCGTCTGGCACGACCTCGTCGCGCTCATGCGCGAGGGCGTCCGCAACAACCGCATCGACACCGTGCGCCCGGAGCACACCCCCGAGGCCATGGGCCGCCCGCCCCGCGTCGACGACCACGGCGGCGAGGTCTACGTCTACCGCCGCACCGGCAGCCCCTGCCACCTGTGCGGCGACGCGGTCCGCACCGCGGACCTCGCCGCCCGCAACCTCTTCTGGTGCCCGACCTGCCAGAAGGGCTGACCGCCGCCCACGCGGCCCCGGGCCGTCAGAAACCGTGCGGCAGCCACGGCGCCACGTCCGAGGCGAACGCCACCGACGCCTCCGCCAGCGCACCGGAACGCAGTTCGCGCACCCGCCCCGCCGCGCCCAGCGAGGCCAGGCTCACGCCACCGAGATAGGCCGCCCCCAACTCCCGTACGGACAGGGCGAGATCCGGCGCGTCGGGCGTCCGCTCGCAGGATGCCCCCTTCGCGTCCCCCGTGAGCCGCCAACGCCCCTCGTTCCAAGGGCAGAAGGCGTCCGCCACCTCGAACACGACGTCCACCGGCGCCTGGTACGTACGCGCCGCCAGCGCGTCCCCCACCTCCACCAGCCGTACGTACAGCGCGTCCCGCAACTGCGGCCGGCAGCGCCGGATGTCGGACACCTGGTACTGCCAGGCCTCGTCGACCGGCCGACCGCGCACGGCCAGCCTCGTCGTCAGGTCGATGCCGAACAGGAAGCGCCACAGTGCCGCCTCCGTGGCCGGATCCAGCCCGGCCAGGTCCTGCAGGACCACCGTGCCCGCGGGGCCCGCGGGCCCCCAGTCCGGCCGCACCCGGAACCGTGCGTACCCCGTGACCTCCCCGTCCCGCCGGGCCACCACGCACTGCAGCGGCGACCCGCCCTCCCGGGCGCTCTCCGGGTCCAGCAGCCCCAGCCGCTCCCAGCCGGGCTGCCGCTCCAGCATCCCGGGCCGCCCGGGCACCAGCCGCGCGTACACCGCCTCGCACACGTCGGCGACGTCCGCGGGCTCGGCGTACCGCAGCCGTACGCCGTCCGTCCCCTCCGGCACCGACAGCCGGACCCGGTCCGTCTCGATCTCGGCGTTCACCTGGAAGGTCGCCGCGCCGTAGCCGAACCGGCCGTAGATCGCCGGTTCCGAGGCCGTCAGCACGGCCAGCGGCTCGCCCCAGGACCGTACGTCGTCCAGCTGCCGTCTCATCATCGACGTCAGTACGCCCATGCGCCGGTGCGTGGCGGCGACGCCCACCATGGTGACGCCCGCCGCGGACACCCGCGCGCCGCCGGGCACGGTCATCCCGAAGGCGAACGCGCCCGCCGTCCCGACGCACTCGTCGCCGTCCCAGACGCCGAGGGAGCGGTCGTACCGCGTCAGCTCCCGGTACACGTCCAGCACTTCGTCCGGTTCCGGGATGCCGCCGAAGGCACGGAGCAGCACCCCGTACCACGTGTCCCATTCGTCCTGCCGCAGAACGCGCAGCCCGCCCACGGGGTCGAACCCGCCGCCGTCGCTGCCGCCGCCGTCGCCGTCGGTCCGGCCGATGCCGTCATTGCCCAGGGAGCCCATGGGACCCATGCCTACCAGGGCCCCACAGGCCGGGCGAGGGAATTTCCGCCAGGTTGCGGCGCGACGTCCGTCCGTGAAGTTCACTGTGAAGTCCGGCCTCGGACGGGGGACAAGTGGGACCTCCCGTGCCAAGCGGCCGGTCCGATGGATAGGGTCCCGGACTAATGGCAGCAGGACGACAGCGGCGCGCGGAAGCCGAGACGTTCACGGCCCGGTGGAAGAAGCAGTGGCACCGGGCCCGCGTCGGCATGCGCCGGTCCGCCGTCGACTACTTCCGCGGCGACGGCTCCGACTGGATCGCGCTCGCCGGGCTGCTGCTGATGATCCCCGTCATCGCGGCCACCACCTTGGTGAACCCGGTGTGGTGCACACCGGCAGCGCTGGTGCTGCCGATCGTCGCGGGCGGTCTGCTGCTGCGCCCGGCGAGCCTGCTCGGTCTGTACGCGGCGGCGGCCACCGCCCTGATCGTGGAGTCGGTGCAGCTGGGCCCCTACACCGAGGGCCCCTCCCGGGTCACCCCCGGCGTGGTCCTGGTCGTCGCGGCCTGCGGCTTCTTCGGACTGCTGATCGCCCAGTTCCGCAGCCGCGTCGGCGTGCCCTGGCGGCGCGGCGGCACCATGCTCTTCGACCTGCGCGAACGCATCCGCGTCCAGAGCAAGCTGCCCCAGCTGCCGCAGGGCTGGCACCGGGAGATGGCGCTGCGCCCGGCCGGCGGCCAGTCCTTCTCCGGCGACTTCGTGGTCGCGGCCCGCACCAACGGCGGCCGGACCCTGGAGGTCGTCCTCACCGACGTGTCCGGGAAGGGCATGGACGCGGGCTCCCGCGCCCTGCTGCTGTCGGGCGCCTTCGGCGGACTGCTGGGCAGCCTGCCCCCGCACGCCTTCCTGCCGGCCGCGAACGGCTACCTGCTCCGCCAGGACTGGGACGAGGGCTTCGCCACCTCCATCCACCTCGTCCTCGACCTCGACTCCGGCGACTACGAGCTGTACTCCGCCGGGCACCCGCCGGGCCTCCAGCTCAGCGCGGGCACCGGCCGCTGGGAGGAGAAGTCCGCCGAGGGACCCCTGCTCGGCGTGTACGACGGCGCCCAGTTCGACCCGGTGAAGGGCACCCTCCGGTCCGGGGACGTGCTGATGCTGTTCACGGACGGCCTGGTGGAGACCTCCGACCGGGACATCGCCGAGGGCATCGACCGTCTCACCGGCGAGGCCGACCGCTATGTCGCCGGCGGCTTCCACGGCGCCGCCTGGCATCTGATCGAGGCGGTGGCCAAGGACGTCAACGACGACCGGGCGCTCCTGCTGATCTGCCGGGAGGGCCCGACGGCCCAGTCGGCGCCGGCGGCGGACTGACACACTGGACGCGTGACCCCCACCGCGTCGTCCGCCCCCTCGCCCGCGCCCGCCGGCCGGCTCTCCCTGGCCGAGGTCGAGGCCCTCGCCCGCGCCGCCCACGCCGGACAGACCGACAAGGCCGGACGCCCGTACGCCGAGCACCTGCTGGCCGTCGCCGAGGGCGTCCGGCGCCGCGGCGGGGACGACGAGCAGATCGCCGCGGCCTGGCTGCACGACGCGGTCGAGGACGACGCGCTGCCGGAGCGCGAGCTGCGCGAGGCCGCGCTGAGCGCCCGCACCAAGGACATCGTGCTCGCGCTCACCAGGCGCGCGGGCGAGCCGCCCGAGGCGTACGCCGCCCGCATCCTGGCCACGCCCGGCGCGCGGCTGGTCAAGGAGGCGGACCTGGCGCACAACGCCGACCCGTCCCGGCTGGCGGCCCTCGACGACGCGACCCGCACCCGCCTGGCCCAGAAGTACGCCCGCATGCGCGCTCTCCTCGGCCTGGACGAGGGCACCTAGACCGGAACCTTCTCGCGCTGCTCGTCGGCGGCCCTCCGGTGTTCCCGTGCGGGTGCCGGTGCGACGGCCTCCGGCCTGAACGCCCACGCCATCCCCGGCTCCATCACACACCGGAAGACACGCCGCACGGGCGCGGTGCACAGCAGCGTGACGGCCACCGCGGCCGCGACCGTCGCGGCGATCTCACCCAGCGGCCGGTGCAGCGCGGGCCGGTCGAACAGGCCCGTGTAGTAGCCGGCCTTGATCAGGAAGCCGTGCAGCAGATAGCCGTACAGCGTGCCCGTGCCCAGCGCCGTGAACCAGGTGCGCCGGCCCGGCACCCACGAGAAGAAGCACGCCGTCAGCAGCACCGAGCAGCCGAACAGCGCGAGCACCATGACCGGCCCGGACCACCACGGGGCGCCCATCTCCTGCGCGGAGGCGTTGCGGTAGACCCAGCCCAGGTCCATGTGCGGCGACACCCACCAGCCGACGGCCAGCGCGGCCGCGAACACCGGCACCGACGCGATCCGCACCGACCAGCGCCGCACCAGACGGAAGTGCTCGGGCCGCAGGCACAGACCCAGCACGAAGCACGGCAGGAACTGCAACAGCCGCTGCATGTCCAGGTCGTCACCGATCTCCGGCGCCGCCGAGGCCAGCATGGCGATGCCCAGGGCGACGGGCAGCGGATGCCGGACCGCCTTCCACAGCGGGGTGGTCAGCCGCCAGACGAACAGCGCGCACAGGAACCACGTCAGATACCAGGGGTCCAGCAGGCTGATCACGTGCTGCGGATCGTCCCCGGCGTAGCGCTGGAAGAGCGCGTAGGCCGTCTCGAAGACGACGTAGGGCACGGCGACGCCGGTTACCAGCCGTCTGACCCGGTCGGGGCGCAGGTCGAAACTGCGGGAGAAGTAGCCGGAGATGATGACGAACGCCGGCATGTGGAAGACGTAGACCACCGTGTACAGCGTCTCCAGGACCCGGCTGTCGTCGTTGAGCGGGTCCCAGGAGTGGCCCATGGCCACCAGCACGATCGCCAGGTACTTGGCGTTGTCGAAGAACGCGTCACGTCGCGCGCCGGACGGGGCAGCGTTGAACATTTGAGGCACCCTAGCGTTGTCCGAGTGATCCCGTAAAACCCTCCACGCCTGTCCCGTATTCGGTCCCACGCGTCTTTGCGCGACTACCCGCAATTCCCACCGGGACGACCGCCCGAATTACGTGAGTGACCCCACAGTCCCCGCCGACCCCGCCGCCACCGGACGCCCAACAGGCCCGTCTTGTCATGACTCTTCGGTACGAAAGCAGGCATAACTCCGTCGGGCGACTCCCCGGGAATGTCCGTGCCGGGCCGTCTTGCGTATCCGTGCCGTACTGTCACGGATGTGTCCACGGAGACAATTCGAAACGCCTGCGAACGTGTTGTGTGGGCATGGAAACGAAACGGCTCGCATTCCCCGTGGGAGTGTCGTGTCGAATTCCTGTACGGAATGCGCCCGCAGGGCGTGCCCGCGTGCGCGGGGGAGCGCACCTGGCCGGAAGACGGCCGGACGATGTGTCACCTGCCGCATGGCGGGGCCCGGTTGGTGGCACGATGGTTCTGGCGGGGGTGCGCGGGATCGCATCCCCGGGCCGGGAGAGCGGACCGACCTAGGGTGTGATCAGTTGTGGCCATTTCACTGTCAGTGGTGCTGCTGTTGGCGATCATCCTGGTGGTGCTGCTGCGAGGAGGCTCCATCAAGGCGGGCCCGGCGATCGTCGCGGTCCTCTTCGGCTTCTTCCTGGCCTCGACCGGCATGGCCGACGACATCCAGCGGTTCCTGGACTCGATAGCCGAGACGATCAACTCCATCCAGTTCTAGGGCACACCCCGGCACACCGCACGCACAAAGGCCTCCGGCCCGGTCCCCTCGGGGGACCGGGCCGGAGGCCTCTCGGAGCGGGCGACGGGAATCGAACCCGCGTAGCTAGTTTGGAAGACTAGGGCTCTACCATTGAGCTACGCCCGCACAGCGCACCGCAGGTCGGCGACCGCGGCACTGCAGGCATCGTAGCGGGTCGTCCGCCCTCCCCGCACACCCCTTCCCGTTCGCGCCGGGCAGCGCGGGCGCGCGGGAAATACGACGGGCCCCGGCATCCGGCGGCATGTACCCTACGTGTCGCACCAGACGGGGTGTGGCGCAGCTTGGTAGCGCGTCCGCTTTGGGAGCGGAAGGCCGTGGGTTCAAATCCCGCCACCCCGACCATCCACCGGCCGGTCGCCCGCGGTCCCCGGCGGCGACCGGGAGTGATCGCCTTTTGGGCGGTGTAGTCGCTGCCGTTACTATGCAAGCTGCACGCCCGTGTGTCTCAGAGTCTGCAGTCTCCGGGCGGCGAAATCCGCCGGACGCCCTCCGCGCCGGCAGAACCCAAGCAGTCAGCCACAAGGAGACCGAACCGTGAAGAGCGCCGTGGAGACCCTGAACCCGACCCGGGTTCGGCTCACTGTCGAGGTGCCCTTCGAGGAGCTCAAGGACAGCCTCGACGCGGCGTACAAGAAGATCAACCAGCAGGTCACGGTGAAGGGCTTCCGCAAGGGCAAGATCCCGGCCCGGGTCATCGACCAGCGGTTCGGCCGCGGTGCGGTCCTGGAGGAGGCGGTCAACGACGCGCTTCCGAAGTTCTACACCGAGGCGGTCAACGAGGCCGAGCTCAACCCGCTCGGCCAGCCCGAGGTCGACATCACGGAGCTGAAGGACGGCGAGACGCTGAACTTCACCGCCGAGGTCGACGTCCGCCCGACCGTCGAGATCCCGGACTACTCCGGCATCGAGGTCGAGGTCGACGCCGTCGAGGTCAGCGACGAGGACGTCGAGAAGTCGGTCGAGCAGCTGCGCGAGCGCTTCGCCTCCACCTCCCCGGTGGAGCGCGCCGCCCAGGACGGCGACGTCGTCACCATCGACCTGCAGGCCAAGGTCGACGGCGAGGTCCTCGAGGACGGCGTCGCCGACGGCGTCTCCTACACCATCGGCTCGGGTGAGCTGCTGGACGGCATCGACGACGCCGTGAAGGGCCTGGAGGCCGGTGGCGAGGCCACCTTCACCTCCGAGCTCAAGGGCGGCTCCGCGGCCGGCAAGGAGGCCGAGGTCACCGTCAAGGTCACCCAGGTCGCCGCGCGCGAGCTGCCCGAGCTGGACGACGACTTCGCGCAGCTCGCGTCGGAGTTCGACACGCTGGACGAGCTCAAGGCCGACAGCCGCAAGCGCCTGGCCAACATGAAGCAGTACGACCAGGCCACCCAGGCCCAGGAGCGCGTGCTGGACAAGCTGCTCGAGCTGGTCGAGGTCCCGGTCCCCGAGAAGCTCCTCGAGGACGAGATCAACACCCGTAAGCACAACCTCGAGCACCACCAGCTCGGCCAGATGGGTCTCACCCTCGACAAGTACCTGGAACTCCAGGGCAAGACCGCCGAGGAGTTCGACACCGAGACCCGCGAGGCCGCGGTCAAGGGCATCAAGACCCAGTTCGTCCTCGACGAGCTGGTCAAGCAGGAGAAGCTCAACGTCAGCCAGGAAGAGCTGACCGAGCACCTCATGCGCCGCGCCGCCTCCTCCGGCATGTCCCCCGACCAGTTCGCCCAGGCCGTCGTCGAGCAGGGACAGGTCCCGCTCCTCGTCGGTGAGGTCGCCCGCGGCAAGGCCCTGGCCGCCGTGGTCGAGAAGGCCACCGTCAAGGACACCAACGGCGAGATCGTCGACCTGGACGACGAGGAGGAGGAGACGGAGGCCGCCGAGGCCGCCGCCGAGTCCGCCGACGCCGAGCAGGCCGACGAGAAGGCCGAGGGCTGATCCCCTCCGGCACCTGTGACGCCGTAGACGACGGGCCCCGAGACGCGTGCGCTTCTCGGGGCCCGTCGCGCTTACGCCCCAGGGGCGCGGGGAACTGCGCGACCAGCCCTCTGCGACCCCGCACCCGGCGACGGCCAGGCACCGTAACGGCGCTACGCCCCCGGCGAACACCCGCGGAACCGGGATGGCACCGCAGGGTCACCGCGTTAGGGTCCATGAATACGAGGGCAGGGGAGTCTCCGAAAGCGGCTCCAGCCCCGCAGGGAAACGTGAGACGGCCCGGCGCCGTCGTAAGACGAGCAGGTGGATACGTGACGAATCTGATGCCCTCAGCCGCCGGCGAGCCCTCCATCGGTGGTGGCCTCGGCGACCAGGTCTACAACCGACTGCTCGGCGAGCGGATCATCTTCCTCGGCCAGCCCGTGGACGACGACATTGCCAACAAGATCACCGCGCAGCTGCTGCTCCTTGCCTCCGACCCGGACAAGGACATCTTCCTTTACATCAACAGCCCCGGCGGCTCGATCACGGCCGGCATGGCGATCTACGACACCATGCAGTACATCAAGAACGACGTGGTGACGATCGCGATGGGCCTCGCGGCCTCGATGGGGCAGTTCCTGCTCAGCGCGGGCACGCCCGGCAAGCGCTTCGCCCTGCCGAACGCCGAGATCCTGATCCACCAGCCCTCGGCCGGCCTGGCCGGCTCCGCCTCGGACATCAAGATCCACGCCGAGCGGCTGCTGCACACCAAGAAGCGCATGGCCGAGCTCACGTCCCAGCACACCGGTCAGACGGTCGAGCAGATCACCCGCGACTCGGATCGCGACCGCTGGTTCGACGCCTTCGAGGCCAAGGAGTACGGCCTCATCGACGACGTCATCGCGACGGCCGCCGGCATGCCGGGCGGCGGCGGCACGGGCGCCTGAGCCCCCTTGACGCCCTAGCCGACCGCCTCAGCCTCTTCCCAGGAGACACTGTGAACGACTTCCCCGGCAGCGGCCTGTACGACCGCGCACGTGCCGAGTACACCGGCCCGACGGCCGAGTCCCGCTACGTCATCCCGCGCTTCGTCGAGCGCACCTCGCAGGGCGTGCGCGAGTACGACCCGTACGCGAAGCTCTTCGAGGAGCGCGTCATCTTCCTCGGCGTGCAGATCGACGACGCCTCCGCCAATGACGTCATGGCCCAGCTGCTGTGCCTGGAGTCGATGGACCCGGACCGCGACATCTCGGTCTACATCAACAGCCCCGGCGGCTCCTTCACGGCGCTCACGGCGATCTACGACACCATGCAGTACGTGAAGCCGGACATCCAGACGGTCTGCATGGGCCAGGCGGCCTCCGCCGCGGCCGTCCTGCTGGCCGCCGGCACGCCGGGCAAGCGCATGGCGCTGCCGAACGCCCGAGTCCTGATCCACCAGCCGTACAGCGAGACGGGTCGCGGCCAGGTCTCCGACCTGGAGATCGCCGCCAACGAGATCCTGCGGATGCGCTCGCAGCTGGAGGAGATGCTGGCCAAGCACTCCACCACGCCGGTCGAGAAGATCCGCGAGGACATCGAGCGCGACAAGATCCTCACGGCCGAGGACGCGCTGAGCTACGGCCTGATCGACCAGATCATCACCACCCGGAAGATGGACAACTCCTCCCTGCGCTAGGCGGGAGGCTGTAACGTCTGCCGCCCCTTGGCACGGTTTGGCGCGGTTCACGCCGAAGCGAACCGTGCCAAGGGGGGCCCGGACGGGGGGCCCGGCAAGGTACCGTCGGACATAAGGCAGCACCAGGAGTCAGCCGGCCGTCGACGTCGAGTCGACGGCCAGGAGTCTCCCAGGCGAAGGGGAAGCACACCGTGGCACGCATCGGTGACGGCGGCGATCTGCTCAAGTGCTCGTTCTGCGGCAAGAGCCAGAAGCAGGTCAAGAAGCTCATCGCAGGGCCCGGTGTCTACATCTGCGACGAGTGCATCGATCTCTGCAACGAGATCATCGAGGAAGAGCTCGCCGAGACCAGCGAGGTGCGCTGGGAGGAGCTCCCCAAGCCCCGCGAGATCTACGAGTTCCTCGAGGGGTACGTGGTGGGCCAGGAGGCGGCCAAGAAGGCCCTCTCCGTCGCGGTGTACAACCACTACAAGCGCGTCCAGGCCGGCGAGAACGGCGGCGCCCAGGGCCGCGAGGACGCCATCGAGCTGGCGAAGTCCAACATCCTGCTGCTCGGCCCCACCGGCTCCGGCAAGACCCTGCTGGCCCAGACCCTCGCCCGCATGCTCAACGTGCCGTTCGCCATCGCCGACGCCACCGCGCTCACCGAGGCGGGGTACGTCGGCGAGGACGTCGAGAACATCCTGCTGAAGCTGATCCAGGCAGCCGACTACGACGTCAAGAAGGCCGAGACCGGCATCATCTACATCGACGAGATCGACAAGGTCGCCCGGAAGAGCGAGAACCCGTCGATCACGCGCGACGTCAGCGGCGAGGGCGTCCAGCAGGCCCTGCTGAAGATCCTCGAGGGCACTACGGCCTCGGTGCCGCCGCAGGGCGGACGCAAGCACCCCCACCAGGAGTTCATCCAGATCGACACGACGAACGTGCTGTTCATCGTGGGCGGTGCCTTCGCGGGTCTGGAGAAGATCATCGAGGGCCGGGCCGGCGCCAAGGGCATCGGCTTCGGCGCGCAGATCCGCTCCAAGCGGGAGATCGAGTCCAAGGACCAGTTCGAGCAGGTCATGCCGGAGGACCTGGTGAAGTTCGGGATGATCCCCGAGTTCATCGGCCGCCTCCCCGTCATCACCTCGGTCCACAACCTCGACCGCGAGGCCCTGCTCCAGATCCTGGTCGAGCCGCGCAACGCGCTGGTGAAGCAGTACCAGCGCCTCTTCGAACTCGACGGCGTGGAGCTGGACTTCGAGCGCGAGGCCCTCGAGGCCATCGCCGACCAGGCCATCCTCCGCCAGACCGGCGCCCGCGGCCTGCGCGCCATCATGGAGGAGGTCCTCCAGGGCGTGATGTACGAGGTCCCGTCCCGCAAGGACGTCGCCCGCGTCGTCATCACGGCCGACGTGGTCCTCTCCAACGTCAACCCGACGCTCATCCCCCGCGATTCGCGAGGCCGCGGCCCGGGCGAGCAGAAGACGGCGTAGCCGTCGCCGTACGCATGCGGAAGGGGCCCGGTCCACTCGACCGGGCCCCTTCCGCGTTGCCGTGCGTCCGCGTCAGGCCTTGACGCGGACCTCCTTGCGGAGCTTGGCCGTCAGCTCGGCGGCCTTGTCCAGGTCGGCTCCCTTGCCGGCCATGGCGTCGGCCAGCTCCATGTTGATGACGACCCCCAGGGTGCTGTGGTCACCCCAGATGCACACCGGCATGCTGATCTCCGACGGCCCGGAGGCGGCGTCGCCCGCCGAGGCGTCGTCGTTCTTGATCTTCGTCTCCTGGCACTTCAGGACGGCGCCGTCCAGCTCGGCCG
Organism: Streptomyces sp. NPDC032940; assembly: GCF_040636935.1. Taxonomy (NCBI): domain Bacteria; kingdom Bacillati; phylum Actinomycetota; class Actinomycetes; order Kitasatosporales; family Streptomycetaceae; genus Streptomyces; species Streptomyces sp. NPDC032940. Next base: position 13,689 of record NZ_JBEZVJ010000013.1, read on the forward strand.
GCGTGAAGGCCTTCGGGCTGCCGACGAGTTCGCCCTCGGTGTCCTTGTCCTCCGAGGCGTTCTTCTTCAACTCGGAGAACATGCCGTCGACGACCTTCTCCGGGTCCTCGATGTCGCCGTAGACGCCCATGAACTGGATCATCTTCATGGCCAGAGGGTTGTTCTCGTCCCCGGCCTGGTAGTTCGCGTCGACGTTCTCGGCGTTCTTGACGCCGTGCTTCTCGGCGTCCTTCATGTCGTCCTCGTCGAAGCCGCCGCTGTCGTCGGCCGCGCCCTTCTTGTACTCGCCGAGCACCGTCGCCGGCGTCGTCAGCTTGTGCGGGCCGTCGTCGGCGACGTCGCCGGCGCCGCCACCACCGCTGCCGCCGAGCACGAAGTACGCGCCCACGCCGATCGCCGCCACCACCGCGACCGCGCCGATGATCAGGCCCGTCTTCTTCTTGCCGCCGGCCGGCGCCGGGGGCTGGGGCATGCCGTAGGGCTGCTGGCCGTACGGCGCCTGCGGCGGGACGCCGCCCTGGGCGGGCTGCTGCGGGTAGCCGTAGCCCTGCTGCGGACCGGGCGCCTGCTGCGGGTACCCGTAACCGGGCTGTGCGGGCGGCGCCTGCTGGGGGTAGCCGTAGCCGGGCTGAGGGGCCTGCGGCTGCTGGCCGTACGGTCCCGGCTGGCCGTACGGTCCGGGCTGCTGTGGCTGCCCGCCGTACGGGCCCGGCTGGTTGTGACTCATTCCTGGTTCCCCTCCAGATGCTTACGTGGTGCTGACATCCTGACGCAGACATGGCGCGCGCAGGTCACCGGGGGCGTCACCGTTACAAAGGAAAGCGTTTCGGGACACGGTCGTGACGCCCTTAAACTGAGCGCGTGACCGAGAACGCTCAGCAGCAGCCACCAGCGCCCGACACCGAACTGCCGACCACCTACGCGCCGGCCGATGTAGAGGGGCCGCTGTACGAGCGCTGGGTGGAGCGGGGTTACTTCGAGGCGGACGAGAAGAGCGAGAAGCCGCCGTACACCATCGTCATCCCGCCGCCGAACGTCACGGGCAGCCTCCACCTGGGCCACGCCTTCGAGCACACGCTCATCGACGCCCTGACGCGCCGCAAGCGCATGCAGGGCTTCGAGACGCTGTGGCAGCCCGGCATGGACCACGCCGGCATCGCCACGCAGAACGTCGTCGAGCGGGAGCTGGCCAAGGAGGGCAAGTCCCGCCACGACCTGGGCCGCGAGGCCTTCGTCGAGCGCGTCTGGAAGTGGAAGGGCGAGTCCGGCGGGCAGATCAGCGGGCAGATGCGCCGTCTCGGCGACGGTGTCGCCTGGTCGCGTGAGCGCTTCACCATGGACGAGGGGCTCTCCCAGGCCGTCCAGACCATCTTCAAGCGGCTCTACGACGACGAGCTGATCTACCGCGCCGAGCGCATCATCAACTGGTGCCCGCGCTGTCTGACCGCGATCTCCGACATCGAGGTCGAGTACCAGGACGACGACGGCGAGCTCGTCTCCATGAAGTACGGGGACGGGGACGACACCATCGTCGTCGCCACCACCCGTGCCGAGACGATGCTCGGCGACACCGCCGTCGCCGTCCACCCCGAGGACGAGCGCTACAAGCACCTCGTCGGCAAGCTCATCAAGCTGCCGCTGACCGACCGTTCCATCCCGGTCGTCGCGGACGAGCACGTCGACCCCGAGTTCGGCACCGGCGCAGTCAAGGTGACGCCGGCCCACGACCCGAACGACTTCGAGATCGGCCAGCGGCACGACCTGCCGTCCATCGCCGTGATGGACGAGCACGCCGTCATCACCGCCCACGGCCCCTTCCAGGGCCTGGACCGCCTCGAGGCCCGCTCGGCCATCGTCGCCGCGCTGCGTGCCGAGGGCCGGATCGTCGCCGAGAAGCGGCCCTACGTCCACTCCGTCGGCCACTGCTCGCGCTGCAAGACCACCATCGAGCCGCGCCTGTCCATGCAGTGGTGGGTCAAGGTCGGCCCGCTCGCGAAGGCCGCCGGTGACGCGGTCCGCGACGGCAAGGTCAAGATCCACCCCCAGGAGATGGAGAAGCGGTACTTCGACTGGGTCGACAACCTCCACGACTGGTGCATCTCGCGGCAGTTGTGGTGGGGTCACCGGATTCCGGTCTGGTACGGGCCGAACGGCGAGGTCGTCTGCGTCGGACCGGACGAGGAGCCGCCGACCGGTGAGGGCTGGACGCAGGACACCGACGTCCTCGACACCTGGTTCTCCTCCGGTCTGTGGCCCTTCTCCACGCTGGGCTGGCCCGAGCAGACCGAGTCGCTCGCGAAGTTCTACCCGAACTCCGTCCTGGTCACCGGCTACGACATCCTCTTCTTCTGGGTCGCCCGGATGATGATGTTCGGCCTGTACGCGATGGACGGCACCCCGCCGTTCCACACCATCGCCCTGCACGGCATGGTCCGCGACCAGTTCGGCAAGAAGATGTCGAAGTCCTTCGGCAACGCGGTCAACCCGCTGGACTGGATGGACAAGTACGGCTCCGACGCCCTGCGCTTCACCCTCGCGCGCGGCGCCAATCCGGGTGTGGACGTCCCGATCGGCGAGGACTGGGTCCAGGGTTCGCGCAACTTCGCCAACAAGCTCTGGAACGCGACGCGCTTCGCGCTGATGAACGGCGCGACGGTGGACGGCCCCTTGCCGGAGCCGTCGGCGATGTCCGCGACCGACCGGTGGATCCTGTCCCGGCTGAACTCGGTCGTCGCCGAGGTGGACGCGTACTACGACGACTTCCAGTTCGCGAAGCTGTCGGACGCGCTGTTCCACTTCGCTTGGGACGAGGTCTTCGACTGGTACGTCGAGCTGTCCAAGACCACCTTCCAGGCGGGCGGCGAGGCCGCGGAGGTCTCCAAGCGGGTCCTCGGCGAGGTCCTGGACGTCACCCTGCGGCTGCTGCACCCGGTCGTCCCCTTCGTCACCGAGACGCTGTGGACCACCCTCACGGGCGGCGAGTCGGTCGTCATCGCCGACTGGCCGTCCGACAGCGGCTTCCGGGACGCGGACGCCGAGCGGGAGATCGGGACGGTCCAGTCCGTGATCACCGAGGTCCGGCGGTTCCGTGCCGACCAGGGGCTCCAGCCGGGGCAGCGGGTGCCGGCCCGGCTGACGGTGGACGGCACGGCGCTCGCGCCGCACGAGGCGGCGATCCGGCAGCTGCTGCGCCTCCAGCCGGAGGGTGAGTCCTTCACGGCGACGGCGACCCTGCCGGTGGCGGGTGCCGAGGTCGCGCTGGACCTGTCCGGGGTCATCGACTTCGCGGCGGAGCGCAAGCGCCTGGCGAAGGATCTCGCCGCGGCGGAGAAGGAGAAGGCCCAGGCGAACGCGAAGCTCGGCAACGAGGCGTTCCTCGCGAAGGCGCCGGATCAGGTCGTGGACAAGATCCGGGGACGGCTGGCGAAGGCGGACGAGGACATCGCGCGAATCGTCGCGCAGCTGGAGAAGCTGCCGCAGGCGTAGCCCGCCGGATGTACGTCGGTGAAGGCCGCCGGTGCCATGTCGGTGCCGGGGGCCTTCGGCTACCTCAGGGGCGCGGGGAACTGCGCGACGAGCCACGGCGGACCCGCACGCGCCACCGCGGGCGAGCCACCCCACTCCGTGGGCGCTTCCCGCTGCGGGGGCCTTCGGCTGGCCGGGGGCGGGTCGCGCGCCCCGGCGTCACGGGGTGCCGCTGCTCGGCGCAGGGTGCCTGTACGTGCCCAGGGGCGCGGGGAACTGCGCGATCAGCCACGGCGGACCCGCACGCGCCGCACGACCTCCGCCGCCCCGCCGTCGAAGACCTCCGTAGACTGGGGTCCGTGAGTGACAACCCCGGTGAGTACGAGCCGTCCGATCCGCTCGAGTCCTTCGACGAGATCATCGACGCGGAGACGACGCGCGACCCCGACCTCGCCGTCATCGAGGCCGGCAGCCGTACCCTGCGCACCCAGGGCGGCCCCCCGCAGGCGGACGTCCCCGGGCGGCCCGAGGATCCCGAGGTGGACGCGGCCCTGCGCGGGGTGGAGGCGGAGCTCGCCACCCGCTGGGGCGAGACCAAGCTGGAGCCGTCCGTCGCCCGGATCGCCGCGCTGATGGACGTCCTGGGGGAGCCGCAGCGCTCGTACCCGTCGATCCACATCACCGGGACCAACGGCAAGACGTCCACCGCCCGCATGATCGAGGCCCTGCTCGGCGCCTTCGAGCTGCGCACCGGGCGGTACACCTCGCCGCACGTGCAGTCGATCACCGAGCGGATCAGCCTGGACGGCGCGCCGATCTCCGCCGAGCGGTTCATCGAGACGTACGAGGACGTCAAGCCGTACGTCGAGATGGTGGACGCCCAGCAGGAGTACCGGCTGTCCTTCTTCGAGGTGCTGACCGGCATGGCGTACGCCGCCTTCGCCGACGCGCCCGTGGACGTGGCCGTCGTCGAGGTCGGCATGGGCGGCTCCTGGGACGCCACCAACGTGATCGACGCGGACGTCGCCGTCGTCACCCCCATCGACCTGGACCACACCGACCGGCTCGGCGGGACGCCGGGGGAGATCGCGACCGAGAAGGCCGGGATCATCAAGCAGGACGCCACCGTCATCCTGGCCCAGCAGCCGGTGGACGCGGCGCAGGTGCTGCTGAAGAAGGCCGTGGACGTGAACGCCACGGTGGCCCGCGAGGGGCTGGAGTTCGGCGTCGTCGCCCGCGAGGTCGCCGTCGGCGGGCAGCTGGTGACCCTGCGCGGACTGGGCGGCGAGTACACCGAGGTCTATCTTCCGCTGCACGGCGCCCACCAGGCGCACAACGCGGCGGTCGCGCTGGCCGCCGTCGAGGCGTTCTTCGGCGTCGGCGCCCAGCGTCCCGAGCCGCTCGACGTCGACACCGTGCGCAAGGCCTTCGCCGCCGTCGCCTCGCCGGGACGGATGGAGGTCGTGCGGCGCTCGCCCACCGTGGTGCTGGACGCCGCGCACAATCCGGCGGGCGCCCGGGTCACCGCGGAGGCGGTGGGGGAGGCCTTCCAGTTCAGCCGGCTCATCGGCGTGGTCGGCGCCAGCGGCGACAAGAACGTGCGCGGGCTGCTCGAGGCGTTCGAGCCGGTCTTCGCCGAGGTCGTCGTCACCCAGAACTCCAGTCACCGGGCGATGGACGCCGACGAGCTGGCCGCGATCGCCGTCGAGGTGTTCGGCGAGGACCGCGTCCAGGTCGAGCCGCGGCTGCCGGACGCCCTGGAGGCCGCGATCACGCTGGCCGAGGAGGAGGGCGAGTTCGCGGGCGGCGGCGTCCTCGTCACCGGTTCTGTCATCACTGTCGGCGAGGCCCGGCTGCTGCTGGGGAAGGGCTGAGAATCGTGCGTACGCTGTGTAGTTCGACCCTGATCGGCGAGTTCCTTCTGATCGGCTTCGCCGGTCTGGTCGCCATGAAGGACCCTGACCTGTCCATGGGCACCGTGTGGACGGTCAGCGGTGTCGCGATGTTCCTGTGCCTGGTGCTGTGCGGCGTGGTGACCCGGCCGGGCGGTGTCGCCCTCGGCTGGGCGCTGCAGATCGCGCTGATCGCGTCCGGCTTCGTCGTGCCGACGATGTTCTTCATGGGGGTCGTCTTCGCGGCGCTGTGGTGGGCGTCGGTGCACTACGGGCGGAAGGTCGACGAGGCGAAGGCGAGGTTCGCGGCGCAGTCCGAGGCGTCCGCACCTGACGCTGCGTGACGGTCGCCGCGACACGCCCGGTAACCTCGGTCATCACCTCGTACAACCGCACACTCGTACATTCCAAGGAGCCCTCGTGACCCAGCGCACCCTCGTCCTCCTCAAGCCCGACGCCGTCCGTCGTGGCCTGACCGGCGAGATCATCAGCCGTATCGAACGCAAGGCCGGCTGGCAGATCACCGCGCTGGAGCTGCGCACCCTGGACACCGAGACGCTGGAGCAGCACTACGGCGAGCACAAGGGCAAGCCCTTCTACGAGCCGCTGGTCGCGTTCATGTCCTCCGGTCCGGTCGTCGCCCTGGTGGTCGAGGGCGAGCGGGTCATCGAGGGCGTGCGCGCCCTGGCCGGCCCGACCGACCCGATCGCCGCGGCACCGGGCTCCATCCGCGGGGACTTCGGTGTCATCGTCCGGGAGAACCTGATCCACGCCTCCGACTCCGAGGAGTCGGCCGAGCGCGAGCTGAAGATCTTCTTTCCGGGCCGGTTCTGAGCCTTCCGGGCTCTCTCCGGGACACGCCGGACGGGTTTTTTTCTGACAGGACGTCAGCCGAATGGCCGCGGGCCGACCGGGGCGGTCGCGTAAAAGCGACCGCCCTGTGGCATATGCGCGCCTGTTCGGGGGAACGGATGCCACCGTTGGCCCGTCTCCACAAGCGAGGCGGTGCGCCATCTGCTGACAATGGCGAAGACCCTCGCGCAGTGTTCGCGAAAGCGCGTCTACGATGGAAGCCTCCACGCGTCACTGCACCCACCTCGCCGACCTGAAAAGCCCTCAAAAGCTCCTGGGAAGGCCAGTCGAATCCTGATGGGGAACTCAATGTCGTTCATCGGCCGTGACATGGCTGTCGACCTCGGGACCGCCAACACGCTGGTGTACGTCAGGGGTCGCGGGATCGTACTCAACGAGCCGTCCGTCGTCGCGATCAACACCAACACCGGTGGCATCCTCGCGGTCGGCGCCGAAGCGAAGAAGATGATCGGGCGGACCCCCGGCAACATCGTTGCCGTGCGGCCGCTGAAGGACGGCGTGATCGCCGACTTCGAGATCACCGAGCGGATGCTCCGCTACTTCATCCTGAAGATCCACAAGCGGCGTTATCTGGCTCGCCCGCGGGTCGTCGTCTGTGTGCCCTCGGGCATCACCGGCGTCGAGCGCCGCGCCGTCATCGAGGCGTCGTCCCAGGCCGGCGCCCGCCAGGTGCACATCATCGAGGAGCCCATGGCCGCGGCCATCGGCTCCGGCCTGCCGGTCCACGAGGCCACGGGCAACATGGTGGTCGACATCGGCGGCGGCACCACGGAGGTCGCGGTCATCTCGCTCGGCGGCATCGTCACCGCCCAGTCCATCCGCGTCGCGGGTGACGAGCTGGACAACGCGATCATCCAGCACGTGAAGAAGGAGTACAGCCTTCTGCTGGGTGAGCGCACGGCCGAACAGATCAAGATCACGATCGGATCGGCGTACGACCTCGACTCCGACGAGCACACCGAAATCCGCGGCCGGGACCTCGTGTCTGGACTGCCCAAGACCGTCGTCATCTCGGCCGCCGAAGTCCGCAAGGCGATCGAGGAGCCGGTCAACGCGATCGTCGACGCCGTCAAGACGACCCTCGACAAGTGTCCGCCGGAGCTGTCCGGCGACATCATGGACCGGGGCATCGTGCTGACCGGCGGCGGCGCGCTGCTGCGCGGCCTCGACGAGCGGCTGCGCCGGGAGACCGGGATGCCGATCCACATCGCCGAGGACCCGCTGGACAGCGTGGCGCTCGGCTCCGGAAAGTGCGTCGAGGAGTTCGAGGCGCTCCAGCAGGTGCTGGACGCCCAGCCCCGCAGATGACGTGACACTTCGGTTCCGCCGTACGAGACGATCTCCTCTCGTGCGGCGGATCGTTGATATAGAGACGTAAGACAAAGAGACATGAGACGCCCACAGTGCCCGGACCGGACGAGACGGGCGTCCTCCTTGGATCCCCAGAATTCCTGAACACCGCAACATAATTCCCGAATTCCGACGAGGAAGGCACGGCCGCCGCACGTGAGGGACACGAAAGAGAGCCGGCTGCTCCTGGTGCTGCTGATCGCCGTCGCGTTCGCGCTGATCACGGTGGACATCCGCGGCGGGGAGGACTCCCCGGTCGACGGCGCCCGGCAGGCCGCGGCCACCGTCTTCGGCCCGATCGAGAACGGGGTGTCGTCCGCCGTCGACCCGGTCGGCAACGCGGTCTCCGCGATCCGCGACTCGGGCGACCGGCACGACCGGCTCGCCGTACTGGAGAAGGAGAACGCGGCCCTCAAGGCGAAGCTCGGCAGCGACGAACGTGGCCGCAGCCGCCTCAAGCAGTTCGAGAAGATGCTGGGCCTGGCCGGCGCCGGCCAGTACGGCATCAAGGGCGCCCAGGTCATCGCCATAGGAGCGGCCCAGGGCTTCTCCTGGACCATCACCATCGACGCCGGAGCCAACGACGGCATCGAGCGCGACATGACCGTCCTCAACAGCGACGGGCTCGTCGGACGCGTCACCACGGTCGGTCCGAACACCGCGACCGTGCTGCTCGCCAACGACCCCGACTTCACCGTCGGCACCCGCATGGAGGCCGGCGACGAACTCGGCTTCGCCTCCGGACAGGGCGACCGGCCGCTGCGCGTCGAGCTCCTCAACGGCAAGGCCGACGTGAAGAAGGGCGACCGGCTCGTCACCTTCGGCTCCCAGGCCGACAAGCCCTTCGTGCCCGGTGTCCCGGTCGGCACCGTCACCCGTGTGGACCCCTCCGGCGGCGACCTGACCCGCACCCTCTACGTCACGCCGTTCGCCTCCTTCACCAAGCTCGACATCGTCGGCGTCGTCGTCCAGGCCCCGGCGAAGGACCCGCGCGACACGGTGCTCCCGGCCAAGCCCCAGCCGAAACCCACCCCCACCGTGACGGTGACCGTGACCCCGTCCGCCGAGGCGCCCGTCGACGGCCGGTCGCAGACCGAGCAGCCCGAGCAGTAGGAGCTTTCACCTCATGCGCGTCAACCGGATCCTGCTGTCCGTCTCCCTGGTCGTCGTCGCCCTGGTGATCCAGGTCAGCGTCCTCGCCCGGCTCCACCTGCCCGGCGCCGTCCCCGACCTGATGCTGCTCACCGTCCTCGGCCTCGCCCTGGTCTACGGCCACGTCGGCGGCGCCCTCGTCGGCTTCGGCGCCGGACTCCTCGCCGACCTCGCACCACCCGCCGACCACGCCGCCGGCCGCTACGCCCTGGTGCTCTGCGTCATCGGATACCTCGCCGGCCTCGCCAAGCCGGACAACGGCCGGCTCCGCTCGGCGACCGGCCCCATGGCCGTGGTCGTCGCCGCCGCCGTCGGCACCACCCTGCTCTACGCCGGCGTGGGCGCTCTCGTCGGCGACACCGCCGCACGCCATGTGGGCCTGCCGGGCCTGCTGTTCACGGCCGCGCTGTACGACCTGCTGCTCGCGCCCTTCGTGGTGCCCGGCATCATGGCGCTCGCCCGCCGCGCCGAGAACGACCCGCTGGCAGAGGCCGGCTCCACCGCCCAGACCACCGACATCTCCTCCGGCTGGCTCTCCTCGGGCACCGGCCTGCGCATCGGACAGCAGCGCAGCGGACTGCGGGTGAAGGCGGCGCGGGCCCGGGTGGCCCGGGCCGGACGCATCAAGGGGGTCAAGCGGCTGTGACGAAGCGGCAGCACACGACGACGCGGCAGCACACGACGAAGCGGCAGCACACGACGACGCGGCTGCACACCACGCACAGCACGCACTTCGCTAGGGGGAGGCAGTGACCAACATTCCGGAGACCGGCCGGAACACCCGCGTTCAGACCCGCCTCGTCGTCATCCAGATCCTCGTCCTCTCCCTCCTCGGCACACTCGGCGGCCGGCTCTGGTACCTCCAGATCCGCCAGGGCGACGAGTACGCCAAGGAAGCCTCCGGCAACCACGTCCAGCAGGTCGTCCAGCCCGCCACCCGCGGCTCGATCCTGGACGCGCGCGGCGTGGCGCTCGCCGACAACGAGACCCGGCTCGTCGTCTCCGCCTCCCGCACCGAACTGCTGAAGATGGAGGACGACGGCAAGGCCGTCCTCACCAAGCTCGCCGGCGTCCTGGGCATGCAGCCCCAGGAGGTCATGGACAAGGTCCGGCTCTGCGACGCCAAGACGCCGCAGCCCTGCTGGAACGGCTCGCCCTACCAGCCGATCCCCGTCACCGACGAGGCCACCGCCAAGCAGGCGCTGCAGATCCGCGAGCGCGCCGAGGACTTCCCCGGCATCACCGCCGAGCCGATGGCCGTACGCCGCTACGCCGCCCCCGGCAAGTCCAACACCGCCCAGGTCCTCGGATACCTCTCCCCGGTCACCGACGAGGAGATCCAGAAGGCCCAGGACACCGACTCGCCGTTCCTGCGCTCCGACCAGGTCGGCCGCTCCGGCCTGGAGCGCCAGTACGACAAGTACCTGCGCGGCAAGGCCGGCGTCACCCGCTACGAGGTCGACAACCTCGGCCGCGTCATCGGCCAGGCCGAGTCCGACGCGGGCGTGCCCGGCTCCAACCTCGTCACCAGCATCGACTCCCGCGTCCAGCGCGTCGCCGAGTACGAGCTGAACGAGGCCATGAAAACCGCCCGCAAGGAGATGGACCGCAACACCGGCCGCACCTACGAGGCCGACGCCGGTGCCGTCGTCGTGATGGAGGCCAAGACCGGCCGCGTCGTCGCCATGGCGTCCAACCCGACGTACGACCCCAACGCCTGGGTCGGCGGCATCTCCGCCAAGGACTACAAGAAGCTCACCGGCAAGGACTCCAACTACCCCCTGCTCAACCGGGCCACCCAGGGCCAGGCCGCCCCCGGCTCGATCTTCAAGGTCGTCTCCTCGGCCGCCGCGGTCGAGGCCGGGTACGACTTCGACGGCAACTACGACTGCTCCAGCGCCTACAACGTCGGCGGCCAGGTCTTCAAGAACTTCGAGTCGGCCAACGAGGGCATGATCACCATCGGCCGTGCCCTCGAGCTCTCCTGCGACACCGTCTTCTACCGCCTCTCCCACGAGCAGTGGAAGAAGGACGGCGGCATGAACCCGAAGAAGCCCAACGACTACTTCTACAAGGCGGCCCACCAGTTCGGCCTCGGCGAGCAGACCGGCATCGACCTGCCCAACGAGGTCTCCGGCCGCGTCCCCGACCGCCAGTGGAAGCAGGAGTACTGGAAGGCCAACAAGGACGCCTGGTGCAAGACGGGGAAGAAGGACGGCTCCTACGTCGAGAAGATCGCGTACGAGAACTGCCTCGAGGGCAACAAGATGCGCGCCGGTGACTCCATCAACTACTCGATCGGCCAGGGCGACACCCTCGTCACCCCCATCCAGATGGCCACCATCTACGCGGCCATCTCCAACGGCGGCACCCTGTACGACCCGACCATCGGCAAGGCGATCGTCAGCCCCGACGGCAAGCAGGTCGACGAGATCGCGCCGCACGCGCACGGCAAGCTGCCGATAAGCAAGACCACGCTCGCCAAGATGGACGACGCCCTCGCCGGCGTCGCCACCCGCGGTACCGCCGCGTGGCGGTTCGGCGGCTGGCCGCAGGACGAGATCCCGATGCACGCCAAGACGGGTACCGCCGAGGTCTACGGCAAGCAGACCACCTCGTGGTTCGCCACGTACACCAAGGACTACTCGATCGTCATGACGATCTCCCAGGGCGGCACCGGCTCCGGCGCCTCGGGCCCCGCCGTCCGCAACATCTACGACGCGCTGTACGGCGTCTCGGACGACGGGGAGATCGACACCAAGAAGGCGCTGCTGCCCCAGCCCGCCAAGAGCCTGCCGAAGATCAAGGCGGACGGCACCATCACCTCCCCGAAGGTCTCCAACGACCCGGTGAAGGACCTCCAGCCCACCGAGAAGGCCACGGAGGAGGGCGGCGACGCCCCCGCCGGCCAGCAGGACCAGCAGGCGACCGTGAACACCCCCGACACCGGGAACCGGCAGACCCGCCGGCGGAAGCGGAGGACGCGCTCATGACCGGGGCCAACAGCTTCCAGGTCTCCGGATACGGCCCCGAGAAGGCCGGCTGGACCCGCGTGTTCGCCCGCGACTCCCTCGCCCGGCGGCTCGACTGGCCGATACTGCTGGCCGGCCTCGCGCTGTCCCTGCTGGGCTCCCTGCTCGTCTACTCCGCCACCCGCAACCGCACCGAGCTCAATCAGGGCGACCCGTACTACTTCCTCACCCGCCACCTGCTCAACACCGGCATCGGACTCGCCCTCATGGTCGGCGTCGTCTGGCTCGGCCACCGCGCACTGCGCACGGCCGTACCGGTCCTGTACGGCGCCTCCGTCTTCCTGATCCTGCTGGTGCTCACGCCGCTCGGCTCGACCATCAACGGCGCCCACTCCTGGATCAAGCTCCCCGGCGGTTTCTCCCTCCAGCCCTCCGAGTTCGTGAAGATCACGATCATCCTGGGCATGGCCATGCTGCTGGCCGCACGGGTGGACGCCGGCGACCGGCCCTACCCCGACCACCGGACCGTGCTCCAGGCCCTCGGCCTGGCCACCGTGCCGATGCTGATCGTGATGCTCATGCCCGACCTCGGATCGGTCATGGTCATGGTCATCATCGTGCTGGGCGTCCTGCTCGCCTCCGGCGCCTCCAACCGCTGGGTCTTCGGACTCCTCGGCGCCGGCACGGCCGGCGCGCTCGCCGTCTGGCAGCTGGGCATCCTGGACGACTACCAGATCGCCCGGTTCGCCGCCTTCGCCAACCCCGAGCTCGACCCCGCCGGCGTCGGCTACAACACCAACCAGGCGCGCATCGCCATCGGCTCCGGCGGCCTCACCGGCTCCGGCCTCTTCCACGGCTCGCAGACCACGGGCCGCTTCGTACCCGAACAGCAGACCGACTTCGTCTTCACCGTGGCCGGCGAGGAACTCGGCTTCGTCGGCGCGGGCCTCATCGTCCTCCTCCTCGGCGTCGTGCTCTGGCGCGCCTGCCGCATCGCCCGGGACACTCCCGACCTGTACGGCACGGTCGTCGCCGCCGGCATCGTCGCCTGGTTCGCCTTCCAGGCCTTCGAGAACATCGGCATGACACTCGGCATCATGCCCGTCACCGGCCTGCCCCTGCCGTTCGTCTCCTACGGCGGCTCGTCGATGTTCGCCGTGTGGATGGCGGTCGGACTCCTCCAGTCGATCACCGTGCAGCGGCCCATGTCGGCCTAGGCACCGCCCCCGGCCCGTCCGCCGCCGGCTGCCCGGCGGCCGGCGGCGCGGGGGACCCCTCCGGCCGGGTTACGCTGAATGGTCACCCCTGCCAGCACACGAAGGTTCCGTGAGATGCCTGCCGAAGCCGCCGAGTCTGTGTCGTCTGTGTTTCCGCAGCTCGAAGCTCTGCTCCCGCACGTGCAGAAACCGATCCAGTACGTCGGCGGAGAGCTGAACTCCACGGTCAAGCCCTGGGACAGCTGTGACGTCCGCTGGGCCCTGATGTACCCCGACGCGTACGAGGTCGGCCTGCCCAACCAGGGCGTCATGATCCTCTACGAGGTGCTCAACGAGCAGCAGGGCGTCCTCGCCGAGCGCACCTACAGCGTGTGGCCGGACCTGGAGGCGCTGATGCGGGAGCACTCCGTCCCGCAGTTCACCGTCGACAGCCACCGCCCGGTCAAGGCCTTCGACCTCTTCGGCCTCTCCTTCTCCACGGAGCTCGGCTACACCAACATGCTCGCCGCGCTCGACCTGGCCGGCATCCCGCTGGAGGCCAAGGACCGCGGCCTCGACGACCCGATCGTCCTGGCCGGCGGACACGCCGCGTTCAACCCCGAGCCGATCGCCGACTTCATCGACTGCGCCGTCATCGGCGACGGCGAACAGGCCGTCCTGGAGATCACCGCGATCGTCCGCGCCTGGAAGGCCGAGGGCCGCCCCGGCGGCCGCGAGGAACTCCTGCTGCGCCTCGCGAAGACCGGCGGGGTCTACGTCCCCGGCTTCTACGACGTCGAGTACCTCCCCGACGGCCGTATCGCCCGCGTCGTTCCGAACCGCTCGGGCGTGCCGTGGCGCGTCTCCAAGCACACGGTGATGGACCTCGACGAGTGGCCCTACCCCAAGCAGCCCCTGGTCCCGCTCGCCGAGACCGTCCACGAGCGCATGTCCGTGGAGATCTTCCGCGGCTGCACCCGCGGCTGCCGCTTCTGCCAGGCCGGCATGATCACCCGCCCGGTGCGCGAACGCTCCATCACCGGCATCGGCGAGATGGTCGACAAGGGCCTGAAGGCCACCGGCTTCGAGGAGGTCGGTCTGCTCTCGCTGTCCTCCGCGGACCACTCCGAGATCGGCGACGTCGCCAAGGGCCTCGCCGACCGGTACGAGGAGGACAAGATCGGCCTGTCCCTCCCGTCGACCCGCGTGGACGCCTTCAACGTCGACCTGGCCAACGAACTCACGAGGAACGGCCGCCGCTCCGGCCTCACCTTCGCCCCCGAGGGCGGCTCCGAGCGCATGCGCAAGGTCATCAACAAGATGGTCTCGGAGGAGGACCTGATCCGCACCGTCGCCACCGCGTACGGCAACGGCTGGCGCCAGGTGAAGCTGTACTTCATGTGCGGCCTGCCCACCGAGACCGACGACGACGTCCTGCAGATCGCCGACATGGCCACCCGCGTGATCGCCAAGGGCCGTGAGGTCTCCGGCTCCAACGACATCCGCTGCACGGTCTCGATCGGCGGCTTCGTCCCCAAGCCCCACACCCCCTTCCAGTGGGCGCCGCAGCTGTCGGCCGAGGAGACGGACGAGCGCCTGGCCAAGCTGCGCGACAAGATCCGCGGCGACAAGAAGTACGGCCGCTCCATCGGCTTCCGGTACCACGACGGCAAGCCCGGCATCGTCGAGGGCCTGCTGTCCCGCGGCGACCGCCGCACCGGCGCGATCATCCGCGCCGTGTACGACGACGGCGGCCGCTTCGACGGCTGGCGCGAGCACTTCTCCTACGACCGGTGGATGCGGTGCGCCGACAAGGCCCTCGAGCCCTTCGGCGTGGACGTCGACTGGTACACCACCCGCGAGCGTTCCTACGAGGAGGTCCTGCCCTGGGACCACCTCGACTCGGGCCTCGACAAGGACTGGCTGTGGGAGGACTGGCAGGACGCCCTCGACGAGACCGAGGTCGAGGACTGCCGCTGGACGCCGTGCTTCGACTGCGGCGTGTGCCCGGCGCTGGACCTGGATATTCAGATCGGCCCGACCGGCAAGAAGCTGCTGCCGCTGACGGTCAAGAAGCCGGCTCCGACCAGCTGAAACGGGCGCTGACGTGAGTGCTGACCCGCTGCAGCGTCTTGCCGACGCTGTGGCGGAAGTCACACAGGGAGAGGTAGCGGCACTGTTGAGCGCGCTCGGCGTGCAGCGGGCTCCGGAGCAGCGGGCGCAGGTGGCCTCTAGGACGCCACTGCCGGGGCCTGGAAGCTCTTCCAGCGTTCACTCCGAGGTCGAGTGGGTGTGAGGGCGCGTGGGGCTGCCTCGAGGCTTTCGCGGGCGCCCTACTCGGTCTCCACTGGATTCCAAGAGCCACAATCCGTCACGCCAGACGCGCTGAGAACCTTTTCGGTCGAGAGGCCAGGAAACGGCACGCAGCAACCCAAGCCACGGCACCATGAACGGCATGGCGACTTCGGGGGCAAGGACAAGAAGCAGTCGGCTCGGCGGCTTGGGACAGTGGTGGGGCGTGATCGCCGCCGCGCTACTGATCGCCGCATGGATCAACAAGGCTGCAGGGCCGGCGATCGTCGCGATCCTGTCGGCACTGGTCGTCGTCTGGTGCTTCTTCCAAGCGCCCGTGACGTGCGGTGCTCCTGTCAGAGGCCGTGAGGACGGTTGCCGGAACAACGCAACTGGTCTCCTCATGGGCTGCCACATCCGCCAACACCGCTGGCAGAAGCTCAAGATGCTCATCCTTCGACGTCAAGTACGTGAGTTCTGCTCCGGCCTGTTCTCGGACGGCAAGGCCACCCTCGTCACGCTGGCCGCGATCGGCAGCTTCCTGTCCGGCCTCGTGGCCTTCATACCCGGTATGGCACTCGGCTGAATGAATACGCCGACGCCGTCTGCGAGTAGCTACGTAACCGCCCGACCCCGGAACTCGCCCAAGCCCTGGCGAACGACAGAGTTGCGAGCTTGATCGAAAGTGAGATAGTGATCGTGGATGAGGACGGCACGGAAGAACCGTTCGACGCCTCCACGTGGTTCGAGTAAGACACGAAGCCGCCTCCCCGCGCGACGGGAAGGCGGCTTCGTTCCTGTGCAGGCCGGGTCAGAAGGCTTGCGCGAAGTCGTCCTCTCGGATCACGAGCCGCTCGCGTACGTCCTTCGGGATCAGTAGGCGGAGGTGCACCTTCGGGGCTCGGACCTTCGGCACCTTCGTGCGGGTCACCTCGCAGCGGATCCCGACCCGGTACAGGTCCGCGGACATGGCCTCCATGCCGCCTTCCTGCCAGTGCTCACGGAACGTCTTGCCGCCGTGGACGTTGACCCATCGGTCCTTCGCCGTCTCGGGGTTGATCGCTTCGAGCTCACTGATGAGCTTGTCCAGCGTCGCCTCCGCCTGCTCCTTCGTGAACCGCGTCTTCGTGTACCGGCCCCCGGGTTCGAGATCCTTCATGTACAGCGCGATGGTCTCTTGAAGGCGCTTGATCTCCTTGCGGGCCTCGGCACCCTCTGCGTACTGGCGAACTTGTACGGGGAAGTCCCCGAGGACCTTGAGCACGTCCTGCACCAGGCGCTCGTAGACCCGATCGGGGTTGGGCGCTCCCAGCCCGCCGCTCTTGCAGTTGCGGCACCGCAGGTACTGGTAGGTCCCATGCCTGTTGTTGGTGATCTGCACGGTCATGTTGGTCTTGCAGTCGGCGCACAACAGGACGCCGAGGAACTGTGTTGCTCCTCCGACACGACGCGGGGGCTGGTTCTTCTTGCGCTTGTCGAGAGCGGCGCCGAGGGTCTCGAACTCCTCCTCAGTAAAGAGGGGAGGGGCGACTTTGACCGGCCTGCCGTCCTTGCCGAGGAGCGGCTTCGATCGTCGCTGCCCGCCGTACTTGTCCTCTTGTACCCGGTAGCCGAGGAGCGCAGGGTTGCGCAGCCGTCGGTGGAGCGTTGCCACGGTGAGCCCTTGGGTCATCAGGCCGGACCGCTTCAAGCAGCGCACCATGAACCCGGCGGAGCGCCCCCGAAGCGCCATGCGTCGGGCCCAGTGCAGGGCCTTGGCCGCCTCGGGATCGATGACGAGAACGACCTTCCCCGTGTCGTCCTCGTCCGTGACGTAGCCGTACGCCGGCTTCCCGATGATCCAGTCCTCCTGCGACTTCGCGTAGTCCCACAGGCTCGCGACGCGGGTCGAGGTGTTGGCCGCCTCGATCTCGGCGATGCCGCCGATGATCGTGACCATGATCTTTCCGGCGGTCGTCGTGAGGTCGAGGCTGTCGTTCTTCGAGACCAGGTTCTTCCCGCGCTTCAGGCTCCACTCGATCATCGTCGAGAGATCGGAGAGACGCCGTACGAAGCGGTCGAGCTTCCAGAACAAGAGCTCGTCGAACTCGGGGGACCGGTTGTTCAGCCACTCCCCGAGCTCCTTCCGCTTCCACGGCGGGACCTTCGTCGCCGACACGTTCAGGTCGGAAGCGACGCCGACGACTCGGCTCCCCCGATCCCTGGCCAGGATGCGGAGATCGAGCTCCTGCCGTACCGGCGACGTCGTGTCGTCCGTCAGTACGGACAGGCGAATGGATAAGAGTGCCCGGGGTGCGTCCTGGGGGAGTAGCACCTCATCCCGTTTGAGCTCCTCCAACAGGGCAAGGTCGGCTTCTGTCCACTCGGCTTCCACGCTGTAGGCCGCCCGATCTGCCGCGAGCCGCCGCTGTCCTCGTTTCCTCATGTCGGACAGCGTGGCGCAGTTCGCGGATGGTTTGAGCGTTTTTCCATATCCTCGCGAATGGACATGAAGATCCAGATCGGCCCGACCGGCAAGAAGCTGCTGCCGCTGTCCGTGGTCAAGTAGCACCGGTCCGTCGGCGCGGAAGGGATCCGGACGGGGCCCGACGGCGTCTTGGCGGGTATGGATCTCGAGAAACCGACGCCCGGCGGGCATGAACGGCAACCGGCCGGCCGCTTCGACGCCGAAGGGTGTCTCACCGTGGCGATCCGGATCCCGGTCCGGATCGTCGCCCTGGTCCTGGTCGTGCCGGTCCGTCTGGCCTGGGACGCACTCGTCGTCGTCGGGCGCGTCCTGCGGGACACCGTGCTGCGGCCCTTCGGGCGGGCGCTGGCCTGGCTCGGACGGGCCCTGTTCGTGTGGCCGGCCGTCGGCCTGTGGAGGTACCTCCTCGTACCGACGGGCCGCGGCATCGTCTGGCTCGCCCACGTCCTGCTCGTCGTACCGGCGGTGTGGCTGTACCGGTGGGTGCTGACACCGGTGGGGCGGGCGTTCGTGTGGCTGTACCGGTGGGTGCTGACGCCCGTTGGGCACGCCTTCCTGTGGGTGGTCCGCGGCGTGGGGGCCGTGCTCGCTGCGGTGGGGCGCGGGCTGTACGTCGCCGGCGCCTGGCTGGTCCGGTATCTGATCGTCGTGCCCGCGATCTGGCTCGTCACCGCCGGTGCCTGGCTGGGGCGGTACCTGGTCGTCGTGCCCGCGATCTGGCTGTACACCTGGGTGCTGACGCCCGTGGGGCGCGCGATCGCCTGGTGCGCCAGGGGGCTCTCCTGGTGTCTGGGCATGCTCGTCACCGGAGTCGGCACCGCCCTGTACTGGACCGTCCGCATCCTGCTCGTGCTGCCCGCGCTCGCCCTGTGGCGGTGGGTGCTGGCGCCCTTCGGGCGGGGCCTCGCCGTCGTCGGGCGTGAGGTCGGTGCGGCCCTCGGGCACGCCTGGCGGATCGCCGGGTACGTCTCGCTCGCCGTCGGCCGGTTCCTCGCCGCCCTCTTCCGCCTGCTCGTCGGGGACCCGGCGCGGTGGGTGTACCGGGTCCTGCTGACGCCGGTGGGACACATGGTGCGGGACGCGGTCTGGCGGCCCGTCGCCGAGGCGTCCCGCGCCGTGGGCCGGGGCGTGCGGCGGGCCCTGGCCGAGGTCCGCGGGTCCGCCCGACGGGCCCGCGCCGACGTGCGCCGGGCGCTGTTCGGGGAACCGGCGAAGAAGGCGCCGGGCGGCCGGCGGGAACCGGTGCGTGCGCAACCGCGTACTCTAGAAAAGAGGACCGGGCGCGAAGCCTCCCCGCCGATGCGGGGATGATCCCGACGGAACAGCACTGGGAAACGGCCAGCCGGTCCGCTCCCCGCGCCCGCGGGGAAGCGCCACGGTCCTGACCGCCGTACACAAGGAGAAGTCCCCTGGGCAAGCGACAGCCCGAAGGCCCGCCGCCCGTACCCGCGGTGCAGCGCATCCGACTGCGTTACACCAAGCGCGGCCGCCTCCGGTTCACCAGCCACCGTGACTTCCAGCGCGCCTTCGAGCGTGCGCTGCGCCGCGCCGAGGTGCCCATGGCGTACTCGGCGGGGTTCACGCCGCACCCGAAGGTGTCGTACGCCAATGCCGCACCCACCGGCACGGGCAGTGAAGCGGAGTACCTGGAGATCGCGCTCACCGAGGCGCGCGACCCGGAGCAGCTGAGGCTGCTCCTCGACGAGTCGCTGCCCGCCGGGCTCGACGTCGTCGAGGCCGTCGAGGCCCGGACCTCCGGACTCGCCGACCGGCTGACGGCCTCCGTGTGGGAGCTGCGGCTGGACGCAGTGGACCCGGCGGACGCCGAGCGCGCCGTGGCGGCCTTCGACGCGGCCGAGACCGTCGAGGTCCAGCGCCGCACCAAGAACGGCGTCCGCACCTTCGACGCCCGTTCCGCCGTCGTGAGCCTCGAGAGCGCGGCCACCACCGATGATGTGCCGGCTGATAGGCCGACCGACCGGCCCTGTGCGATACTGCGGCTGGTTGTTCGGCACGTGACGCCTGCCGTACGACCCGACGACGTCCTGTCCGGTCTTCGCGCCGTGGCCGACCTGGCGCCGCCGGTCCCCGCAGCGGTGACCAGGCTGGCGCAGGGGCTGTTCGATGAAGAGACCGGCGCGGTGACCGACCCGCTCGCGCCCGACCGCGAGGCAGCAACGCCCGAGCCGCATCCGGCCCCCGCTGCTGCCGCCGCGAAGGCGCCGGCGTAAGGAAGGTTCCGCACCGGGACGAGCGTCGTAGCGCCGCCCTCGAACTCGGGAGCCACCTGGGTCGGGCAGCGCACCGACCACAAGACTTTCGCCAGGCCGTGCACGACAAGGGGTACGGAACCGGCGAGACAAGACACGGAGAGCTCCCGAGCGGCGCCCGCGCCCCGGACGGCGGCGACCGCGCATCGCGCGAGCCGCGGACGTCACCGGCGGTCGACACGGTCGACCCCGGACCGGGCGCGGCGCCCGGGAGCCTGACGGGAGAAACCCCCGCATGCTCGAACCGACCGAATCCGCAGAGTCCGCGACGTCTTCGACGGACTCCGAGTCGAACACCCCCAGCGACACCCTGCCGCCGCGTCGTCGGCGCAGGGCCGCGTCCCGCCCGGCGGGACCGCCGTCCGGTGCCGCCGCCGCGCAGGCGGAGACCGTCGCGCCGGCCGAGGCGCCCGTCGCGGCCGAGGAGCCGGAAGAGGCCGCAGCCGAGGCCGCCGAGACGTCCGGGACCGTCGCGGAGCCGGCGTCCGCCGGCCGTCCGCGGCGCCGTGCGGTGCGCCGCGCCTCCGCCCCCGCCGGGTCCCCGGCGGCGGCCGAGACGGCCGAGAC
Organism: Streptomyces sp. NPDC032940; assembly: GCF_040636935.1. Taxonomy (NCBI): domain Bacteria; kingdom Bacillati; phylum Actinomycetota; class Actinomycetes; order Kitasatosporales; family Streptomycetaceae; genus Streptomyces; species Streptomyces sp. NPDC032940. The sequence continues at coordinate 34,185 of NZ_JBEZVJ010000013.1, forward strand.
CGTCGTTCCCGTCGCGCCCGCCGCCGAGACGCCGGCCGAGCCGGAGCCCGCCGCGTCCGCCGGGACCACCGAGGACGCCGCTCCCCGCCGCACCCGTCGGCGTGCCACGCGCACCGTGACCTCGCCCACCGCCGCCGCGCCCGCGCCGGAGGCGGCCGAGACCGCCGCGGTGACCCCCGAGTCCGAGCCGGCCGAGGCGCCCGCCGAGGAGCCGGCTCCGCCGCGTACGCGCCGGCGTGCCACGCGGCGTGTCACCGCCCCCGCCGAGGCCCCGGCCGAGACCGCCGCGACGGAGCCCGCTGCCACCGCCGAGCCCGCCGTCGCCCCCGAGACCGCTCCGGCCGCCGAGGCGCCCGTCGAGGAGGCCGCCGAGGACGCCGCCCCCCGGCGTACGCGCCGCCGTGCCACGCGGCGTGCGACCGCCCCCGCCGGTGAGCCCGCCGCCGAGCAGGCCGAGTCCGCCGAGGCCGTGACCGAGGAGCCCGCCGAGGCAGCGCCGGCCCCCGAGGCCGCCCCGAGCGCCGAGCCCGCCGCCCCCGTCGAGGAGGCCGCTCAGCGTCGTCCGCGTCGCCGGTCCGCCCGCAAGGCCGCCGGCGGCTTCGCCGAGCCCGCGCGCGGCGCCGCGGCGTCCGACGAGGCCGACGCCCCCAAGCGCCCGGCGCGTCCCGCCGTCGCCGTGTTCCAGGCGCCCGTGTTCCAGGCCCCCGCGTTCCAGACGCCCGAGCGGGCCGCCGCGGAGGCCGCAGCCGAGGCCGCCGAGGCCGAGCCGGAGCAGGTGGCCGAGACGCCCGAGGAGTTCCCGGAGGAGACCGCCGGTTCGCGTCGCCGCCGTCGGCGCCGTGCCGCGGCCCCCGAGGAGACCGTCGAGGACCGCACGTCCACTCGCGCCGCCGCCGAGGAGCCGGAGGCCGACACCGACACCGACACCGAGGCCGAGGCCGAGGAGACGGGCGACGACCACGGGGACGAGGCCGAGGGCTCCGAGGAGTACGGCTCGCGCCGCCGTCGCCGCCGGGGCGGCCGTCGCCGTCGCCGGGGTGACGCCGGGGACGGCGACCTGACCGACGGAGAGACCGAGCACACCGCCGCCGAGCAGGCCGAGCAGGACGCCGAGGACACCGCCGAGCAGGTGGAGGAGGACGCCGAGGAGGGCGAGGAGGCCACCGGCGAGAGCGGCGGCTCCAGCAGCAGCCGTCGTCGCCGGCGCCGTCGCCGCCGCGCCGGGGACTCCTCCGGCGAGGCCGAGGCCTCCTCCGACGACCCCGAGCGCACCGTCGTCAAGGTCCGCGAGCCCCGTCCGAAGGCCGAGCCGTCCGACGAGGTGCAGTCCATCAAGGGCTCCACCCGCCTGGAGGCCAAGAAGCAGCGCCGCCGCGAGGGCCGCGAGCAGGGCCGCCGGCGTGTGCCGATCATCACCGAGGCCGAGTTCCTGGCCCGCCGCGAGGCCGTCGAGCGCGTCATGGTCGTCCGCCAGCACGGCGAGCGCACCCAGATCGGCGTCCTGGAGGACGGGGTGCTCGTCGAGCACTACGTCAACAAGGAGCAGGCCACCTCGTACGTCGGCAACGTGTACCTCGGCAAGGTGCAGAACGTGCTGCCGTCGATGGAGGCCGCCTTCATCGACATCGGCAAGGGCCGCAACGCCGTCCTGTACGCCGGTGAGGTCAACTTCGAGGCGCTGGGCATGGGCCACGGCCCCCGCCGCATCGAGTCCGCCCTCAAGTCCGGCCAGTCGGTCCTGGTGCAGGTCACCAAGGACCCGATCGGCCACAAGGGCGCCCGCCTGACCAGCCAGGTCTCCCTGCCCGGCCGCTACCTGGTCTACGTGCCCGAGGGCTCGATGACCGGCATCAGCCGCAAGCTCCCCGACACCGAGCGCTCCCGCCTCAAGACCATCCTGAAGCGGATCGTCCCCGAGGACGCGGGCGTCATCGTGCGCACCGCCGCCGAGGGCGCCAGCGAGGACGAGCTGCGCCGTGACGTCGAGCGGCTCCAGGCGCAGTGGGAGGAGATCCAGAAGAAGGCCAAGAGCGGCAACGCGCCGACGCTGCTGTACGGCGAGCCGGACATGACCGTCCGGGTCGTGCGCGACATCTTCAACGAGGACTTCTCCAAGGTCGTCGTCAGCGGCGACGACGCCTGGCAGACCATCCACGGCTACGTCTCCCACGTGGCGCCGGACCTCGCGGACCGGCTGTCCCGGTGGACCTCCGAGGTCGACGTCTTCGCCACCTACCGGATCGACGAGCAGCTCGCCAAGGCGCTGGACCGCAAGGTCTGGCTGCCCAGCGGCGGTTCGCTGGTGATCGACCGGACCGAGGCGATGGTGGTCGTCGACGTCAACACCGGCAAGTTCACCGGTCAGGGCGGCAACCTCGAGGAGACCGTCACCAGGAACAACCTGGAGGCGGCCGAGGAGATCGTGCGCCAGCTGCGGCTGCGCGACCTCGGCGGCATCATCGTCATCGACTTCATCGACATGGTGCTGGAGTCCAACCGGGACCTGGTGCTGCGGCGCCTGCTGGAGTGCCTGGGCCGGGACCGTACGAAGCACCAGGTCGCCGAGGTCACCTCGCTGGGCCTGGTCCAGATGACCCGCAAGCGGGTCGGCCAGGGCCTGCTGGAGTCCTTCTCGGAGACCTGCGTCCACTGCAACGGCCGTGGCGTCATCGTCCACCTCGACCAGCCGTCCTCCGCGGCCGGCGGTGGCGGCGGCAAGCGCCGCAAGCGGGCGCGTGCGGGTGCCGGTGAGCACGAGCACGAGGCCGTGGCCGGCGTCGAGACGGCGCCGACGGCGGAGCAGGAGGCGGACACCGAGTCCGAGTCCGAGGTCGCCGCCGAGGTGGCCGAGCCGGTCGCCCTGCCGGCGCCCGAGTTCACCCCGGACGAGGAGCTGTACAGCAGCGCCGCCGAAGCCGAGGCCGCCGCCACACGCGGTCGTGGCCGGCGCCGGTCGAGCCGGCGGGCGTCCGCCCCGGCGGGTGCCCCGAAGGCGGCGAAGAGCGAGGCCGTGAGCGACGCGGCGCCGGCCGAGGGGCCGACCGCCCAGGACGTCACCGTCGCGGAGGAGATCCGGCGTCCGGTCGTGCAGGAGTCGGCGGCCGATGCGCTGGCCGAGCCCGCGGCCTTCGAGGACGCGGTGTCGGGCGCCCCGGCCCCGGTCGTCACCGAGGCGGCCCCGGCCGCGGAGGAGGCCGCGCCCAAGGGCCGTACGCGCCGTCGGGCCACCCGGAAGGCGTCCGCGCCGGCCGGTTCGCCCGCGGGTGCGGAGGCCGCCGTGCTGACGGTCGCCGAGACCGCGCAGGCCGAGCCGGAGCCGCAGGCCCCGGCCGAGGCACCGGTGGCCGAGGAGGCTCCGGAGGCCGCGCCGGCCGCCGAGAGCGCCGCTCCGGCCCGTCCGCGCCGTCGGGCGGTGCGCAAGCCCACCACCTCCACCGCGTCCGAGGAGGCGGCCGTCGTGGTCGTCCCGTCGGTCCCGGCGGAGGCCGAGGCTAAGGCCCCCGCCGAGGCGGAGGCGCCGGTGGAGCCGGCGGAGGCCGAGGCCCCGGCCAAGAAGGCGGCGGCCCGCAAGACGGCCAAGAAGGCGACGGCGAAGAAGGCCGCCACCAAGAAGACCGCGGCCAAGAAGACGACGACCGCGAAGAAGGCCACGGCCAAGAAGGCGGCCAAGACGACGACCGCCAAGAAGGCCACGGCCAAGAAGACGGCGTCGAAGAAGACCGCGGCGGCCGAGCAGGCTGCGCCGTCCTCGGTCACGGCCGCCACCGACGAGGGCTGATCCCGTCCCTGTCGCACAGCCGTGTGGCCCCGCCTCTCCGGGCGGGGCCACACGGCTGTGCGCGGCCTCACGACGGCGGCCGGGAGCCCGGTTTGACCCCTGTCGCGTGGCCCCGTAATCTTGACCGTCGGCGTGTCGACTGACGCGTCACATCCCCGTAAACCTCTTTCCTTCCGCATGCGGGCCCTCGCGGGCGGCACGCCGGGAGAGGCCGTCCGTGTTGCACCGGTCGGCTGGACTGCGGGGGTGCCGTTCCCGAGCGAGAGAGTGAGATCCGCGTGTACGCCATCGTGCGCAGCGGTGGCCGCCAGCACAAGGTTGCTGTCGGCGACATCGTTGAGGTTGACAAGATTTCCACCGCCAAGGTCGGCGACACGGTCGAGCTCTCGACCCTGCTCGTGGTCGACGGCGACGCTGTGACCAGCGACCCGTGGGTTCTGGCCGGCATCAAGGTCCAGGCCGAGGTCGTGGACCACCACAAGGGCCAGAAGATCGACATTCTGCGCTACAAGAACAAGACCGGCTACCGCCGTCGTCAGGGCCACCGCCAGCAGTACACGGCGATCAAGGTCACTGAGATCCCCGCGGCTGCGAAGTAAGGGACTGAGGAGAGATGGCACACAAGAAGGGCGCATCGTCCACCCGTAACGGTCGTGACTCCAACGCTCAGCGCCTCGGCGTGAAGCGCTTCGGTGGTCAGGCCGTCAACGCGGGCGAGATCCTGGTCCGCCAGCGTGGCACCCACTTCCACCCGGGTGCGGGCGTCGGCCGTGGCGGCGACGACACGCTGTTCGCCCTGCAGGCCGGTGCGGTGCAGTTCGGCACCCACCGTGGCCGCAAGGTCGTGAACATCGTTCCGGTCGCCTGATCGGACACTTTCGCGAGGCGGACCTCACTTCCCTGCGGGGAAGCGGGTCCGCCTTTCGCGTGTTACCCAAGAGACAACCCCGTAGTAACTGGAGGCACATCCCATGACCACCTTCGTGGACCGCGTCGAGCTGCATGTCGCCGCGGGTAACGGAGGCCACGGCTGTGCCTCCGTCCACCGTGAGAAGTTCAAGCCGCTCGGCGGCCCGGACGGCGGCAACGGCGGCCGTGGCGGCGACGTGATCCTCACCGTCGACCAGTCGGTGACCACGCTCCTCGACTACCACCACTCCCCGCACCGCAAGGCCACCAACGGCAAGCCCGGCGAGGGCGGCAACCGCTCCGGCAAGGACGGACAGGACCTCGTCCTGCCCGTGCCCGACGGCACCGTGGTCCTCGACGGGGCGGGCAACGTGCTGGCCGACCTGGTCGGCCACGGCACGTCCTACGTCGCCGCCCAGGGCGGCCGCGGCGGCCTCGGCAACGCGGCGCTGGCCTCCGCCCGCCGCAAGGCCCCCGGCTTCGCGCTGCTGGGCGAGCCCGGCGACCTCCAGGACATCCACCTGGAGCTGAAGACCGTCGCCGACGTGGCGCTGGTCGGCTACCCGAGCGCAGGCAAGTCCTCGCTGATCTCCGTGCTGAGCGCGGCCAAGCCGAAGATCGCCGACTACCCCTTCACGACGCTCGTGCCGAACCTCGGCGTGGTGACGGCCGGTTCCACCGTCTACACCATCGCCGACGTGCCCGGTCTCATCCCCGGCGCCAGCCAGGGCAAGGGCCTCGGCCTGGAGTTCCTGCGGCACGTGGAGCGGTGCAGCGTGCTGGTGCACGTCCTGGACACGGCGACGCTGGAGTCCGACCGCGACCCGGTCTCCGACCTGGACATCATCGAGGCGGAGCTGCGCGAGTACGGCGGCCTCGACAACCGCCCCCGCATCGTCGTCCTCAACAAGATCGACGTGCCCGACGGCAAGGACCTCGCCGAGATGGTCCGGCCGGACCTGGAGGAGCGCGGCTACCGCGTCTTCGAGGTGTCGGCCGTGGCCCACATGGGCCTCAAGGAGCTGTCCTTCGCACTGGCCGAGCTGGTCGCGAAGGCACGTGCCGCCCGGCCGAAGGAGGAGGCCACGCGCATCGTCATCCGGCCCAAGGCCGTGGACGACGCCGGCTTCACCGTCACCCGCGAGGACGACGGCCTGTTCCGGGTGCGCGGCGAGAAGCCCGAACGCTGGGTGCGCCAGACCGACTTCAACAACGACGAGGCCGTCGGCTACCTCGCCGACCGCCTCAACCGCCTCGGTGTCGAGGAGCAGCTGCTCAAGGCGGGCGCCCGCGGCGGCGACGGCGTGGCCATCGGCCCCGAGGAGAACGCGGTCGTCTTCGACTGGGAGCCGTCGGTGACGGCCGGCGCCGAGATGCTCGGCCGCCGCGGCGAGGACCACCGCTTCGAGGCACCCCGCCCGGCCGCCCAGCGCCGCCGGGACCGGGACGCCGAACGGGACGAGGCACAGCGGGAGTTCGACGGCTTCGACCCGTTCTGACGGGCCCCGCGCGCACAGCGCACGGCGTATACGACACAGGAGGCGAGAACCGGACCGGTTCTCGCCTCCTGTGGTGTGCGGGTCCTACGGGTGGCCGCTCAGCGCTCCAGGAACGCGAACAGCTCCTCCCACTGGTCGGTGATGGCCGACGGCGAGTAGCGCTGCACGTTGGCCCGCGCCTTCTCGCCCATGGTGTCCCGCAGCTCGGCGTCCTCCATCAGGCGGCCCAGCTGCCGCGCCAGCTCCGTGGTGTTGCCGGGCCGGGCGAGGAGTCCGTCCTCCTCGTCCTGCACGATCTGGCGGACGCCGGGCGCGCAGTCGAAGGCGGCACACGGCACGCCGCAGGCCATCGCCTCCAGCAGGGCCAGCGGGAAGCCCTCGCCGCGGGAGGACTGCACGAACACCGAGGCCCCGTGCAGCGCGCCCACGACGTCGTCGGTCTGGCCGGCCCACTCCACCGAGCCGTCCAGGCCGAGCTCCGTGCACTGCCGCTTCAGGGCCTGCTCGTCGGGCCCGGAACCGTAGATGCGCAGCCGCCACCCGGGGTGCTTGGGCGCCGCCTCGGCCCAGGTGTCGAGCAGCATGTCGATGCCCTTCTGGTGACCGAGGCGGCCGATGCTCGCGACCACCTTCTCGGTCCGCCGGGAGGGGGCCTCGGGCATCATCGGCAGCGGGTTCGGCATGAAGCCCACGTTGTTGAGGCCGCGGCCCACCCACAGGTCGGCGTCCTCCTGGGTCAGCAGGAGCAGCCGGTCGACGTCCTTGTAGTACTTCTGGACGCGCTGGAAGCGGGAGGAGCCCTTGGAGTACTCGAAGGACTCGTGGCTCATGCCGATGACCGGGTGACCGGCCGTGTCGGCGACGGCCACCCACTCCATGGCCCACACCTGGGTCACGACGATCATGGCGCCCGGACGGGCGGCCCGGAAGATGCGCGACAGCCGTTCGGTCGCCTCCCGCATGCCCGCCTCGCGGGCGGCCTCCCGGCGCCGGGCCGCGAGGTTGGCCCGGTCCCGCAGGTTGCGGGCCTGCCAGCGGCCGGGCGGGCGGACGTCGTACAGCGTCACCGTGTCGAAGGGCGGGTCCTCGCCGAGGTCCATCGGCACCTCGGGCGGGGCGATGCCCACGATGGTCACGCGGTGCCCGCGCTCGGCGAACAGCCGGGCCATCAGCGCCTGCCAGCGGGCCACGCCGCCGAGTTCGTTGACCTCGTTGGCCACGAAGATGATGTCGCGCTCTGTCATCGGGCTTCTCCCTCGGAACCGAAGAAGCGGTCGACGATCCGGGCGGCGGCGTCGCCCCGGTCGTACTCACCGTACTGCGTCATGAATTCCTTGATCCGTCCCTCGCAGCCGGACGCCAGGGCGTCCAGGTCCGACAGCGCGTCGAACAGTTCCTCGGCCGTGTGCGCGAGCGGGCCGGGGGCCTGTTCGGACAGGTCGAAGTAGGTGCCGCGGCTGTTCTCGACGTAGTCGTCCCAGTCGTAGGTGAAGAAGACCATCGGCCGCTGGAGCAGGGCGTAGTCGAACATCACCGACGAGTAGTCGGTGATCAGCACGTCCGACAGGAGCATGACCGGGGTGATGTCCGGTTCCTCGCTGACGTTGATCACCCGGCCGGCGACCGACGGCGGCAGCGTGACGTTGTTGAGGTAGTGGGTGCGGATCAGCAGGGTGAAGCGGTCACCGAACCGGTCCGCGAACTCCTCGATGTCGAACGGGAACTCGAACTTGCGGACCTTGCCGTTCTGCGCCCGGAAAGTCGGGGCGTACAGGACGACAGGCAGGTCCCGCCGGATGCCGAGGCGCTCGGCGAGTTCCTCGGCGGCCGGGTCGGCGGTCGCCGACTCGCGGGCCCGCACCAGGGCGTCGTTGCGCGGGTAGCCCGTGCGCAGCAGCTTCTCCTCCGGGATCCGGTAGGCCCGGGCGAGCGTCTTCTCGTCGTGCCGGCCGCGCACCACGAAGTGGTCGAAGCGGTCGATCGCCCGCTGGTAGGCCTGCTGCTCGTGCTCCGGCATGATCCGGTAGTGCGGCTCGTCGAAGCCCATGCGCTTGAGCGCGGAGCCGTGCCAGGTCTGGATGTACGTGGTCTCCGGCCGCTTGCTGAGCTTCAGCGGGAAGCCCTGGTTGTCGATCCAGAACTCGGCCTGCGCCAGCGCCCTGAGGTACGGCCAGGACCAGCGGCGCACCAGCTCGACGTCCTTGGGGAAGCCGGTGGGGCGACTGCCGGCGTAGGACCAGATCGGTTTGATCGGCACACCGCGCCGGCGCAGCTCCTCGTAGATGGCGCGGGGGCTGTCGCTGTACTGCTTGCCGAGGTGGCTCTCGAAGACGACGGTGCCCTTGCGCACCGGCAGCAGCCGGATCATGCGCTCGAAGGTCTCGATCTTTCGCGGACCGGAGTTGAGGTCCTTGCGCACCGAGGCGACCTTGCGCACCATCTTCTTCGCCACCTGGGCGGGCGGGCTCTGCATGTTGCGCTGCACGAGCGTCGAGGTGCGCTGCGCGAGCTGGCCGTGCTGGGCCAGCCGGAAGGCGAGGTGCCCGTTGGCCGAGGCGTGCGGCCGGATGCGGTCGGCCATCATGCGGCCCAGTCGCGGCCGGACGCGGATCTCCCCGGCGCCCTCGATGTCGGTGCGGCCGACGGTGAGCCGGCTCGTGGTGACCTCTCCGTCGACCGTGAGGTACATGCGCACGTCCCACACGTCGTCGACGAGGCCCACCGGGCGCAGCTTGCTGGCCAGCGGCACCGTGGCCTGCCAGGTGACGGCGTCCCCGGCGTGGCGCAGCGTCCCCACCGGGAAGCGGAACGACTGCAGGCTCTTGCGGCGGGCCCGGAACTCCAGCTCGCCCTCGAGACGGGCGCCGGGCGGGATCACGCCGAGGGGGTTGACCAGGGAGCCCGCGAGGGTCACCCCGGCGGGCTGCTCCGCGTACCGGGTCACCGCGTTGCGCAGGTTGAGGCGCTGGACCGGCTTGTCGTGGTAGCCGAGGTCGGTCACGTCGAGCACGGCGCGGCCCATCGGGTCGTCCAGGTGCTCGGCACACCAGTAGACCCGGCCGTCGCTCTCCAGCAGCGGGCTGGAGACCTTGCTCTTGTTGATGAGCGTGTCGATGGCCGGCATGAGGTGTTCCCAGTCCTCCCGCAGCAGCAGGTAGGCGCAGAGCCGGTGGATCGGCGTCAGCTCCGCGTAGGCCGCCTCGGGGAAGTCCCGGATGTAGCCGCCCGCCATCTCCGCGAAGCGGTGCCGGTAGTCGTCGTCCAGGAAGGGCAGGTCACGCAGGTAGAGGACCAGGTCGTGCTTGAGGAACTTGGTGTCCTTGTGCAGCTTCAGGTCGTCGTGGCCCTGCTCGGCGAGGATGCGGTCGATCCTGCGGTGGATCTCCAGCCGGTCGGCGAAGTTGTTGATCTCGTGCCGGCGGTTGCTGATCGACTTCTCTTCGGTCTTCTCGACCACGTTCCAGTGGTAGACCGTGTTCGGGATCAGGGTGATCCGCGACGCCGCCAGGTACGCCTGGGCGGAGAAGAGCAGGTCCTCGTAGTGGATGCCGCGGGGGAAGGTCAGGTCGTTGTCGAGGAGGAACTCGCGCCGGTAGCACTTGTTCGTCGACAGCGTGTCGAAGACCAGGAGGTCCGGGATCTCCGCGACCGAGTCGAAGGTGCGGGTCTGCCGGTACAGCCACTGGTACCACTTGGCCGTCTTGCCCGTCCGGCTGTCGGTGTGGACGCGCAGGCACAGGCCGGACACCAGGTCGGCGCCGGTGCGCTCGGCGGCGTCCAGCATGTTGCGGCAGGCGTTGACCTCGAGGGTGTCGTCACTGTCGAGGAACATCACGTAGCGCCCGCGGGCGACGGCGATGCCCTGGTTGCGGGGCTCGCCGCAGCCGCCGCTGTTCTCGGCCAGCTGGATGGCCCGCACCCGGTCCGAGGCGGCGGCCAGTCTCTGGGCGACCTCGAAGGAGCCGTCGGTGGAGTGGTCGTCGGCGACGATGACCTCGACGTTCTGCAGGGTTTGGTCGAGGACCGACTGCACCGCTGTCGGAAGACGATCCGCGTCGTTGTAGACGATGACGACGACGCTGATGTCGGGCGTTCTGTCGTGACGCTGGGACACAGCAGCAGCTACCTCTGGTTAAAGAACGGATATCGGGTCGGACGCGGCGACGTCCGGGCCGGGCGGCGGAGCGGGCACACGTTCGTTCAATGGCACGATCGGCGGCAGGTCCGCAAGCGGCTCACCGAGGAAGACGTGCCGAACGACGCGTTCGGCTGCGTGCCCGTCGTCGAAATCACAGAAACGTCGACGGAACCGGGCCCGCGCCTCGGTGGCGCGGTCGTCGCGCCACCCCTCGGTGCGGAGCAGGTCGGTCAGTTCCTCCTGCGTCGTGGCGACGGCGCCCGGAGGCTGCCGCAGCACGTCGAAGTAGGTACCGCGGACCACGGAGTAGGTGTCCCAGTCGTCGGCGAAGACGACGATGGGACGGTCCAGGTTGGCGTAGTCGAACATGGCCGACGAGTAGTCGGTGATCAGCGCGTCGGAGGCGAGGTACAGCCGCTCCACCGACGGGTGCTCCGACACGTCGACGATCCGCCCGGCGGACTTCAGTTCGGAGAGCCGGGAGGTGCCGCCGTAGAAGTAGTGGCCGCGCACCAGCAGCGTGACGTCCGGGCCCAGCCGTTCGGCGAGCCGCTCCAGGTCCAGGCGGGGCACGAACCCGCTCTGGTACTCGCGGTGCGTGGGCATGTAGAGGAACGCCGTGGTGCCCGGGCGCAGCCCCAGGTCCTCGCGGGCCGCGCGCACCTCCTCGGCACCGGCGGTGAGCAGGATGTCGTTGCGCGGGTAGCCGGTCTCCAGCGTGGTGTACGCGCTGGGGTAGACCCGCTCCCACACGCTGGTCGTGAACCGGTTGGAGCTGATGCTGAAGTCCCAGCGGTCACAGCGCTGCAGGAGCTTGGCGAAGTCCATCCTCGTGGACGCCGGGTACTTCTGCTGGTCCAGGCCCATGGTCTTGAGCGGGGTGCCGTGGTGGGTCTGCACATGGATCTGGCCCTCGCGCTTGACCACCGTGTCCCCGAAGTTCACGTTGTTGACGAGGTACTTGGCGCGCGCCACCGCGGCCCAGTAGGCCCGTGAGCCCACGCGTACGTACTCCACCCCCTCGGGCACGTGCTTCACCGCGTCGGCCCGCACGGCCCACACCCGGCGGATGTGGGGGGCCAGCCGGCCCACCTCGGCGTCGATGGCCGCGGGGTTGCAGGAGACGCTGCGGCTCCAGTAGGCCGAGAAGACCGCGAGGTTCTCGTCCAGCGGCAGTCGCAGCTGCGAGCGGTAGAAGACCTCCATCGCGCCGCGCTTGGACCGGCCGAGCGTGCTGCGCGCGCGGCTGCGCACGCCCTGCCGCAGCCGCAGCGCGGTCAGCGCGCTCGCCATCACGGGATACGAGCCGCGGTGCAGCAGCGCGTACTTGTGGCGGCGGGGGCCGGCCGGCGGCTCGAAGCCCTCGGGCAGGCGCGCGCGGTAGTCGGCGGCGGCCTGCTGGAAGAACTCCGCACGGGCGTCGCGCGGCAGCCGGCCCGGGCGCTCCAGGATGGTCAGGTAGTGGTCGGCCATCTTGCGGAACAACGGGGCGCGCCAGCGGTCGAGTTCCGGGTGCTCGTCGAGGAAAGCGAAGACCCGCCGGTACTGGGCGAAGACGTCGAAGTGCTTGCGGCTGACCGTCTTGAGGATGTTGCCGCCCTCGCGGCGCTGCCGGTACAGGACGCAGACCCGGTCCAGTACGGCGATCCGTCCGGCGCTGATCATCGAGCCGAACGTCCAGGGGGCGTCCTCGTAGTACCCGGGCGGGAAGGTGAGGCCGGCCCGGGTGACGAAGTCACGCCGGTACGCCTTGTTCCAGACTATCTGCAGCAGGTCGAGCAGCTGGGGCCGGTCGGCGAGGGGGAACGCGTCGGGGCCGTCCTGCGTGAGCAGGTCCGCCCGCGCGTTGCGGCGGACGCTGCCGTCCCAGTAGGTGCGGGCGTAGTCGTAGACCAGGATCTCGGGATTCCCGGTGGCCTCGAGACGGTCCGCTATCGCTCTGAGCGCTCCGTCGGACAGCGTGTCGTCGCTGTCGAGGAAGAGGACGTATTCACCCCGGACCTTTTCCAGTCCCGCGTTGCGCGCCCGCCCCAGGCCCACATTCTCCGTGAGATGAATCACATGAATGCGTTCGTCCCGCTGTGCGTATTCATCGAGAATGGCGCCCGATCCGTCCGGCGAACAGTCGTCGACCGCGACGATCTCGAAGTCCGTGTAGTCCTGACCCAGCACGGAGTCGAGGCACTCGGGGAGGTACCCCCGCACCTTGTACACGGGAACGACGAGAGAGAGCTTGGGCATCCTTACAACCTGTTCCGAGACTGGACCACGGGAGCGCGGGCTGGGACCGGAGCACGCTCCGAGCGTCGGGAGGCCCGAGCGCGCCGCCGCATCAGCGTAAAGGATTCACATGAAGTTTCCGTGGGCACGGTGGCCGGCCGGCGCGGGCCGCGCACCGCACGGAAAGCGGGGCGGCGGCGGGGCGGCCGGGCCGGGCGGCGTCAGGTTTGAACTTCCTCACGTTCGATGCGGATGCACCGTTTCTGGCTTCTGTCCTTTGTGCCCGACTCGATTTTCCGTTGCGCACGGACGAGTCTGCATCTCGAGACGGAAATCAGGGAGGCATGAGGATGAGCTGGCTGGTCACGGGCGGAGCCGGATACATCGGTGCGCATGTGGTGCGCGCCCTGGTCGACGGCGGTGAGAGCGTGGTCGTGTACGACGACCTGTCCACCGGCCGCGCCGACCGGGTGCCCTCGGGCGTGCCGCTGGTGGTCGGCAGCGTGCTGGACGGTCCCCTGCTGGAGAGCGTGATTCGTGACCATGCTGTGACAGGCGTGGTGCACATCGCGGCCAAGAAGCAGGTGGGCGAGTCGGTCGAGCGGCCGCTCCACTACTACCGCGAGAACGTCACGGGCCTGCAGACCCTGCTGGAGGCCATGACGGCCGGCGGCGCCGGCCGTCTCGTCTTCTCCTCGTCCGCCGCGGTCTACGGCATGCCGGACGTGGACCTCGTCACCGAGGACACGCCCTGTCTGCCGATGAGCCCCTACGGCGAGACCAAGCTGGTCGGCGAGTGGCTGATCAACGCCGCCGCCCGGGCCCACGGCATCCGCGCCGCCTCCCTGCGCTACTTCAACGTGGCCGGCGCGGCCGGTCCCGAGCTGGCCGACACCGGCGTCTTCAATCTCATCCCCATGGTCTTCGAGCGCCTGGAGGCGGGCGAGGCCCCGCGCGTCTTCGGCGACGACTACGCCACGCCCGACGGCACCTGCGTCCGGGACTACATCCACGTCCAGGACATCGCCTCCGCCCACCTCGCGGCGGCCCGGCGCCTGGCGGACGCCCCCGAGGGCACGGCGCTCACCCTCAACATCGGGCGCGGTGAGGGAAGTTCGGTCCGGGAGATGGTGGACCGCATTCTCAAGGTGGCCGGCAAGGAGGACGTCGTCCCGCAGGTGACGGAGCGCCGGCCCGGCGACCCGGCCCGCGTCGTGGCCTCGGCCGACCGTGCCCGCGAGGAACTGGGCTGGACCGCCCGCCACGGCCTGGACGACATGATCGACTCGGCCTGGCAGGGCTGGCGCCACAACAACGGCTGAGCGCGCACGCCGGTGCCGACGACGGCTTCGGGTGACGGGGCGTTCTCAGTGGCCGCCCCCGGTGGCGGCGGCCCGTCGGCCCTGTGGGGCGGCGCCGTCCTGTGACGCGTCGGCGACAGCAGCGGCCCTTCTGGGCGGTGCTTCACCGGGGCGGACGCTCTGCCGTCTGCCGTCTGCCGTCTGCCGTCTGCCGTCTGCCGTCTGCGGTCTGCGGTCTGCCGTCTGCCGGCGCCTCGTCCCGCGCCGGGGCGCCCGCCGGCTTCTGCGTCGCGCGGAGCTCCGTCCTGGGCCGGGAGCGTTGGGGTTCCCCGGTGGCACCCTGTGCGGTGCGCGGAGTCTTGGCGGGGAGCCGCCGGCTCTGTCCGCAGCCTGGACCGTGGCGCGGTGGGGGAGCCGCTTCGCGTAGATTGCCTGGCGGGCGCCCGGACCGGCGCCGTAGAGGCGAGAGGGCAGACGGCACAGTGGCAGGGGCAAGGCAAGCCGTGGGCGAGGCCCGCAGGATCGTCGTCAAGGTCGGCTCCTCGTCGCTGACCACCGCGGCGGGCGGCCTGGACGCCGACCGCGTCGACGCGCTCGTCGACGTCCTCGCCAAGGTGCGCGGCGCCGACAAGGAGGTCGTCCTCGTCTCCTCCGGCGCCATCGCCGCCGGCCTCGCCCCGCTGGGCCTGCGCCGCCGCCCGAGGGACCTGGCCCGGCAGCAGGCCGCCGCCAGCGTCGGCCAGGGACTGCTGGTGGCCCGTTACACCGCATCGTTCGCCCGTCACGGCGTCCGCGTCGGCCAGGTGCTCCTGACGACCGACGACATGAGCCGCCGCTCCCAGCACCGCAACGCCTCCCGCACCCTCGACAAGCTCCTCGCGATGGGCGCGTTCCCGATCGTCAACGAGAACGACACCGTCGCCACCGACGAGATCCGCTTCGGCGACAACGACCGGCTCGCCGCCCTCGTCGCCCACCTCGTCCGCGCCGACCTGCTGGTGCTGCTCTCCGACGTCGACGGCGTCTACGACGGCGACCCGAGCCGGCCCGGCACCTCGCGGATAGCGGAGGTACGGGGCCCGGCCGACCTCGCCCACGTCGAGATCGGCAGCGCCGGCAAGGCCGGGGTCGGCACCGGCGGCATGGTCACCAAGGTCGAGGCCGCCCGCATCGCCGCCGCCGCCGGCATCCCCGTGGTGCTGACCAGCGCGGTCCACGCCGCCGACGCCCTGGCCGGCGGGGACACCGGCACCTACTTCCACGCCACCGGCAAGCGCTCCACCGACCGGCTGCTCTGGCTCCAGCACGCCTCCGCCCCGCGCGGGGCGCTCGTGCTGGACGACGGCGCCGTGCGCGCGGTGGTCCAGGGCCGCAAGTCGCTGCTGCCGGCCGGCATCGCCGGCGTCGAGGGCGACTTCGCCGCGGGTGACCCCGTGGAGCTGCGGGACGGCGAGGGGCACCCGGTGGCCCGGGGCCTCGTCGGCTTCGACGCCAAGGAGATCCCCCGGCTCATCGGCCGCTCCACCCGGGAGCTGGCGCGCGAGCTCGGGCCGGCGTACGAACGCGAGGTCGTACACAGGGACGATCTGGTGATCCTGCATCCGTAATAGGTCGAAACGTCCCCGAATCGGCGGTGGACGTTCCGCAAAACCGCCACAGGATCTCTCGCGGCCTGCTCAACTTTCCTCAGGGACACGCCCGGCCGACCGCCGGGCCCAGCCGTGTGCGTGAAGGAGGCCGTCGTGAGCGGAGTGCGCCCTGGGACGGCGGCGTCCCGCGGTGGTACCGGCTCCCGGGGCGGCAGCGGACCGCGTGCCACCGGCGCCCGCGGCGGCGCCCGCGCGGCCGGCGAGGAACGCGCCCTGACGAGCGTCGCGGCCGGCGACCGCTTCCGCGGCGAGGAGCCGCCGCACACCCCGCGCCTGTGGCACGTCACCCTCAGCGTCTCCGGCGCCCGCGCCCCGCTCCCCGAGGTGCGCCGCGCCCTGGAGCAGCTCGCCCACGACCACCCCTTCCTGCTGACCAGCCGCTACGCCGACGACCACGCCGAGATCCGGTACTGGGAGGAGGCCCGCGACCTGCACGACGCCGCCGCCGTCGCCCTGCGCCTGTGGGGCGAGCACCGGCAGACCGCGGGACTGCCGCCCTGGGAGATCGTCGGCCTCGAGGTCATCGACCGGTCGACCTACCACCAGCGCATCGCCGCGGGCTACGGACCCGCTCCCGCGACCCCCGTCGGCGTTCACCCGTTTTGACCCATCTCGCGGTGTGGGACGGCCGGTGAACGGCCCCGTCCGGCCTACTACGCTTCCCTCCATGACCACGCTCTCGCCGTACGACTCGATGTCCCCGGTCACCCGGGCCGCCTACCGGGCCAAGGCCGCCGCGGCCGACCTCGCGCCGCTGCCGCGGGCCGCGAAGGACGACGCCCTGCTCGCGGTCGCGGACGCGCTGGAGGTCCGGACGGGCGAGATCGTGGAGGCCAACGCCCAGGACGTCGCCAAGGCCCGCGCCGCCGGGACCAGCGAGGCGATCATCGACCGGCTCACCCTGACCCCGGAACGGGTCCGCGCCATCGCCTCCGACGTCCGCGACGTCGTCGCGCTGCCCGACCCGGTCGGCGAGGTCGTGCGCGGCTCCACCCTTCCCAACGGCATCGACCTGCGCCAGGTCCGGGTGCCGCTCGGCGTGGTCGGCATCATCTACGAGGGCCGGCCCAACGTCACCGTCGACGCCGCCGCCCTCTGCCTCAAGTCCGGCAACGCGGTGCTTCTGCGCGGCTCCTCCTCCGCCTACCAGTCCAACACCGCCCTGGTGCGGGTCGTCCGCGACGCCGTCGGCGGGGCCGGCCTGCCCGCCGACGCCGTGCAGCTGGTGCCCGGCGAGAGCCGTGACAGCGTCCGCGAGCTGATGCGCGCCCGCGGCCTGGTCGACGTGCTCATCCCGCGCGGCGGCGCCTCGCTGATCAACACGGTCGTCCAGGAGTCCACCGTCCCCGTCATCGAGACCGGCACCGGCAACTGCCACG
Source organism: Streptomyces sp. NPDC032940 (assembly GCF_040636935.1). Taxonomy (NCBI): domain Bacteria; kingdom Bacillati; phylum Actinomycetota; class Actinomycetes; order Kitasatosporales; family Streptomycetaceae; genus Streptomyces; species Streptomyces sp. NPDC032940. The sequence goes on from NZ_JBEZVJ010000013.1 coordinate 51,058, forward strand.
TCTACGTCGACGCACAGGCCGACCTCGACATGGCCGTGGACATCCTGATCAACTCCAAGGCCCAGCGCGTCAGCGTCTGCAACGCCGCCGAGACCCTCCTCGTCCACCAGGACATCGCCGCCGCGTTCCTGCCCCGCGCCCTGGACGCCCTCGCCGAGGCCGGCGTCACCGTGCACGCCGACGAGCGGGTCATGGCGCACGCCGAGGACACCAAGGCGACCGTCGTGGAGGCCACGCCGGAGGACTGGGAGACCGAGTACCTGTCCTACGACATCGCCGCGGCGGTCGTGGACTCCCTCGACAAGGCCGTCGAGCACATCCGGCTGTGGACCTCCGGCCACACCGAGGCCATCGTGACGACCTCGCAGCAGGCCGCCCGCCGCTTCACCCAGCTGGTCGACTCCACCACCGTCGCCGTGAACACCTCCACCCGGTTCACCGACGGCGGCCAGTTCGGCTTCGGCGCCGAGATCGGCATCTCCACGCAGAAGCTGCACGCCCGGGGCCCGATGGGCCTGCCGGAGCTGACCAGCACCAAGTACATCGTCACCGGCGACGGACACGTACGGCGCTGAGGCGCACGCCGGGGGCATATGTGAACGGCACGCGCCCCACCGGGCGCCACTGATCCGAACGGGGCATCTCACCCACCGGATGAATTTCCCCGCCGTCTGCCCAAATCGACCCCCCAGGTCTACTCTGGACCCGTGCCGGAGGACGTGGGGGGTAGGCCGTTCCCTGACGGCTGGGAGCCCGACGACGAACACGACCGCGGGGTGTCGGACGAAGAGTTCGCCTCCGTGGTCTTCGACGAGGCCTTCGTACAGGCGGCCGCGGTGCACGAGCCGACCGCCGTCGAACGCCTCCTGGCCGCCGCCGAGGCCAGAGCCGAGGCCACCGAGGCCGAGGCGGCCCGCCGCGGCCGCTCCAGAGCCGAGCGCTATGACGACGGGTACGGCGATTTCGGCCATGATCCCGACCTCGACGACCCGGACGACTACCGCGACCTTCTGGACCGCCCGTACGGCGCACCACCGGCCTCCGGCAAGCAGGTCCGCTGGCACCGGCCCGTCGCCTGGATGCTCGCCCTGGTGATGGGGGTCGGCATGGTCGCGCTGGCCTTCGCGGCGGTCTACCGGGGCGCATCCTCGGGCAGCAGCCCCGAGCAGGTGCCGCCGCCCGCCTCCACCGGACCGGAACAGGGCGGCAGGGTGACCCCCTCGGCTTCCGCCGACTACTCCGCACCCCCGGTCCCGGTGATCCCGCGCACTCCCTGACCTGCCGGTTCCGGCGGCCCCGAGCTGTCCCAACTTGACCTGTGCCACCGCGTTTACGCGACTCGCCCCGGACCTACCCTGAAGGTATGGCAGGAGGGCTGGGCGACCCGCCCGGAGGGACGCCCGAGGGCGCTCCCGGAGGCGGAGAGGACGAGTACCGATCCGTCGTCTTCGACGAGTCGTTCGTCCGCGCTGCCCGCATCCAGGAGTTCTCCGCCCAGGAGCGCATCGCCGACCACGCCCCCGCCGTACGCCGCCGCCCGCCGCTGCGCCGGGGCCTGTCCCGGCAGGTGCTGTTCCTCTTCGTGCTGATCACCCTCGCCTTCGGCACCGCGGTCTACATGGGCGTACGGCACCCGTACCAGAGCCCCGCCGCACGGCCGGCCTCCGAGCAGGTGCGGATGACCGTCGTCCCGCTCGCCCCCCGGGCCAAGGTCCCCGGCGCGGGCGATGCCGCCTATCTGTACGCGCACAGCCCCGCCGCGCCCTTCGCGGCCGGTGCCGAGGGTGTGCCGCTGCCCGGCGCCCGGCGCACCGCGCACTTCTCGGACGACCAGGTGCTGAACGCGCTGACCACCGCCAAGAACTACATCGTCCGCTCGGCGCTCGACCCGGAGGTGCTCGGCGGCGGCGACGTCCGCTCCGTGCGGGTGCTGCTCGACCCCGAGCAGCTCGGCCAGTTCGACGAGAGCTTCGCCCACCCCGCCGCCGACGGCCGGCACGCGCCCACCGGATGGCTGGTGCGTTTCGACCCCTCCCGGGCCGAGCTGGCCGGCGACGAGATCAGGGCGCGGGGCAGCATGACGGTGGGCGAGAGCGACGCCTCCACCCTGGAGGTAACCGCCGACCACATCTTCGTCTACGCGCTGCGGCCGGCCGGGGACGCGCGGGCCGAGGTGTCGCTGTTCACCGTCCGGCGCGAACTGCAGTTCCGCTTCGACCGGGACGACCTGCGGCTGCACCAGACACAGCTCGTGGCCTCCTCCGTGCAGGCGGGGCCGCTGTCCTGCGCCGAGGACTCCGCCAACCACCTGCGCCCGCTGCTCGCCGGGCAGACCGCCAAGGCCGGCGGCCCGGCCGGCACCGACCCGTACCGCACGGACGGCACCGCGGCCGTGTGCGGCACCCTGGCGCAGGCCGCCCAGCCGGCGGGCTGAGCCTCACGGCGTCCCGGCGGCGGGCTCAGGCGCCCTCGTGCGGCGGACGGTCGTCGGGCGTCTCCGGGCCGCGCGGCCCCGCGGCGCCCTCCCCGCCGTTCGCACCCTTCGTGAAGCCGCCGAAGCCCCGCCGCATCCGGTCGCCCAGATCACCGGCGCCGCCCGCGATGTCGTTGACCAGCTTCATCAGCGGGTCCTTGGAGCCGCGCACATGGGTGGCATAGCTGGACGCCGACTCGCGGAAGGAGTCCCGGACCGAGGCGTCCTTGTCCTCGTCGCGGCGCGGGTAATGGCCGTCCATGATCCGCTGATAGTCCCGGGAGGCCTCCCACTTCTTCAGTTCGGCGGCCCGCACCGTGGTGAACGGGTGCGTGCGGGGCAGCACGTTCAGGATCTTCAGCACGGAGTCGCGCAGGTCGCCCCCGGCCTCGTACTCGTCGGCCTGCTCCAGGAACGCGTCCACGTTCATCTCGTGCAGGTGGTTGCCGCCGGCGATCTTCATCAGGCCCCGCATGGACGCCTGGAGGTCCTGGCCGACCAGCAGCCCCGCACGGTCGGCGGACAGCTCCGACTTGCGGAACCACTCGCGCAGCGCGGTCACCACCGCCATGATCGCCACATTGCCCAGCGGGATCCAGGCGACCCGGACCGCGAGGGAGGTCAGGAAGAGCAGGATCGTCCGGTACACCGCGTGACCGGAGAGCGCGTGCCCGACCTCGTGCCCGACGACGGCCCGCATCTCCTCCTCGTCCAGCAGCTCCACGAGCCCCGTGGTCACCACGATGATCGGCTCGTCCAGGCCGATGCACATCGCGTTCGGGACCGGGTCCTGGTTCACGTACATCGGCGGGACCTTCTCCAGGTCCAGGATGTAGCAGGCGTCCCGCAGCATGTCGTTCAGATGGGCGAACTGGCGGTCCGAGACGCGCACCGAGTCGGACAGGAACAGCAGCCGCAGGCTCCGCTCGGGCAGCAGGCCGCTCAGGGCCTTGAACACCGTGTCGAAGCCGCTCAGCTTGCGCAGCGCCACCAGGGCACTGCGATCGGCCGGATGCTCGTAGGCACGCGAGGAGATCCCCGGGAAGCGCCTGCGCTGCCTGCCCGGCACCTTCTCGTGCCCGTTGTGCTGGTGGCCGTCGGACATGTCTTCCCCCATGTGCGTCTGTGAGGCCCTGTTCGTGGGAAAGGCCCTTTGCGAACCCTTGTGCGCCCCTTTGCGCCCCCGGAGCCGATCTCAGCCTAGGCGGAGATACCGTGGACGGGCAGTACAGCGAAGGAGTCACCGTCATGGAGCACACCCCCCACACCGCCTGGCTCGCCGAAGCGGCGACCGCGGCCGAGCAGCAGGGGGCGGGCAATCTGCTCCGGGTCGTCCTGATCGTGATGGTGCTGGGCTGTGTGCTGACCGCCTGGTTCCTGCTGCGGGGGTACAAGCGGAAGGACGACTGAGGCGGGGCGAAGGTTCCCCCGGCACGGCCGCCGGGCCGCCGTGGCCGTCCCCAACGGCGGAGTCGGCGTGATCGCCCGCGGGGCGCCCGCATACGATGAGCCGCGACGTCCTTATCCCGCCCACACCTGATAGGTCCTGCCGAAGATGAGCTTCCACAGCACTGCTGCCCAGTTGGTCACTCTCGCTGCCGAGGGTGAGGAGCACGGCGGCAACCACGAGAGCCTCAGCCCCTACCTCACCGGCGGTGCCGCGCTGTTCATCCTGCTGCTCCTGCTGTGGATCACCACGCGCTTCAACCGCGACCGCTGAGCACGAGGCGGGATCTGGAGGCCCGGGCCGGGCCGGTAGGGTCTGCACGCATGGGAGAGCAGGACATGCCTACCGGTCCGGCGCACGACGCGGCGAGAGGCACACAGGACCGCTCGTTGCCCGCCCCGGGCAACGGCGCGGCGCGCTCGGGCAGGCGTCGCCTCGGCGTCATGGGCGGCACCTTCGACCCGATCCACCACGGGCACCTCGTCGCGGCCAGTGAGGTCGCCGCCCAGTTCCACCTCGACGAGGTGGTGTTCGTCCCCACCGGGCAGCCCTGGCAGAAGAGCCACCGCACGGTCTCCGCGGCCGAGGACCGGTATCTGATGACGGTCGTCGCCACCGTCGAGAACCCCCAGTTCTCCGTGAGCCGCATCGACATCGACCGCGGCGGCCCCACCTACACCGTGGACACCCTGCGCGACCTGCGCGCGCTCAACCCGGACACGGACCTGTTCTTCATCACCGGCGCCGACGCCCTCGCCCAGATCCTCACCTGGCGGGACAGCGAGGAACTGTTCTCCCTCGCGCACTTCATCGGCGTCACCCGGCCCGGCCACACCCTGACGGACGCCGGGCTTCCCAAGGGCGGTGTCTCGCTCGTCGAGGTCCCCGCCCTCGCCATCTCCTCCACCGACTGCCGTGCGAGAGTCGCCAAGGGCGACCCCGTCTGGTACCTGGTGCCCGACGGAGTCGTGCGCTACATCGACAAGCGCCAGCTGTACCGCGGCGACTGAGCCGAGAGGGGCACCGGTGAACGACCCATACGACGCGGAATACGGCGACGGCCAGTCCGTCCCGTACGAGCTCGTCGGCTACGACGAGTACGGCCGGCCGGTGTACCGCCAGGCCGAGGCCCCGGGCCGGCCCGGGGCCTCGCAGCAGCCGTACGACCCCTACGCGCAGCAGTCCTACGGACAGCAGCCGTACGGTCAGCAGGAGCACGGTCAGCAGCAGTACGGCGAGCAGCAGTACGGACAGCGGCAGGACCCGTACGGGCAGGGCTACGGCTACGACCCGTACGCCACCGGCGCACCGGGGACCGCCGCGCCCTACGACCCCTACGCCGGTCCCGGCGGCCAGGACACCGGACAGCAGCCGCCCGTCCCCGGCGCCGGCCACGGCCCGTACGGCCGCCACGCCGCGCAGTCCCCGTACGACCCGTACGGCCAGGCCGCGACGAGCGGCCGGCAGCCGCGCGTCGCCGAGCAGACCGCCCGCATCCCGCAGCAGGCCGGTCCGCCCGACGCGCCGGACGCCGCGGGAGCCGGCGAACCGGAGCCGGAGCGGGAGTACCGGACCGAGCAGTTCGCCTTCGTCGAGGAGCCGACCGACGACTCCGAGGACGTCATCGACTGGCTCAAGTTCACCGAGAACCGCACCGAGCGCCGCGAGGAGGCCCGGCGCCGCGCCCGCTCGCGCGTCGTCGCCCTGGTCGTCGTCCTGGCCCTCGTCGCCGTCGGCGGCGTCGGCTACCTCTGGCACGCCGGGAAGCTGCCCGGCCAGTCCTCGTCGGACTCCAGGACGGGCGGCACGACCGCGGCGGGCGCCCAGAAACGCGACGTGATCGCCGTCCACCTGCACGACACCGCCAAGGGAGGCACCTCCACGGCGCTGCTCGTCAACAACACCACCACCCGGAGGGGCACCACCGTACTGCTGCCCAACTCGCTGGTCCTGACCGGCGACGACGGCACCGCCACCACGCTCGCCAAGTCCGTCGGCGACGACGGCCCCGACGCCACCCGGACCGCGCTCGACTCGGCCCTCGGCACCGACATCGAGGGCAGCTGGCGGCTGGACACCCCCTTCCTGCAGATCCTGGTGGACCTGGTCGGCAACATCGAGGTCGACACCGACGCCGACGTGCCCGACCCGGCCGCCAAGGACAAGGGCGCCGCGCCGCTCGTGCACAAGGGCGCGAAGCAGACCCTCAGCGGCAAGACGGCCGTCGCCTACGCCACCTACCGCGGCTCCGGGGAGTCCGCCGACGCCCAGCTCCAGCGGTTCGGACAGGTCCTGCACGGCGTGCTGCGCAAGATGTCCTCCGACCCGCAGGGCGCGACGACCACGGTGCAGACCCTCGGCCTGGTCCTCGACCCGCCGCTGACCGAGAGCGACCTCGGCACCTTCCTCGCCGGGCTCTCCGAGCTCGCCAAGGGCGGCGACTTCACGACCACGCTGCTCCCCGTCGGCAGCGACGGCCGGCTCAGTGCCGAGACCGGTGACGAGGTCGTCAAGGACGTCCTCGGCGGCACGGCCAAGAGCCCCGACGAGGACGCGGCCGTCAGCGTCGCCGTCCGCAACGCCACCGGCGTCGAGGACCGCACCGGCAAGGCCCGCGTCACCCTGCTCAACGGCGGCTTCACCTTCGTCGAGGGCGGCACCGCCTCCGGCACCCAGGCCACGTCGCAGGTCCTGTACGCGGACGCCGCCGACAAGGAGAACGCCGTCCAGGTCGCCAAGACCCTCGGCCTGCCCGACGGGTCCGTCACCCAGGGCAAGGTAGCGGCGAACGCCGACGTCTCGGTGGTCCTCGGCCAGGACTACGAGCCGGCGACCTAGCCCTGTCGTCCGGGGGCCACCGGTGTCATCCCGTGGGGCACCGTCGGCGGTCGTGAGACCCTTGAGGTCAACCGACCGCCGACCGAAAGCCACGCAGTGACCGCGACCGACCGCTCCATCGAACTCATCAACACCGCCGCGCAGGCGGCAGCCGACAAGCTCGCGCACGACATCATCGCCTACGACGTCAGCGACGTGCTGTCGATCACGGACGCCTTCCTGCTCGCCTCCGCCCCCAACGACCGTCAGGTCAAGTCGATCGTCGACGAGATCGAGGAGCGGCTCAGCAAGGAACTCGGCGCCAAGCCGGTCCGCCGCGAGGGCGACCGCGAGGCGCGCTGGGTCCTGCTCGACTACGTCGACATCGTCGTCCACGTCCAGCACAGCGAGGAGCGCGTCTTCTACGCCCTGGAGCGCCTGTGGAAGGACTGCCCCGAGCTGGAGCTGCCCGCCGACGCCAAGGAGACCCGCGGCAAGGCGGAGGAGCACGCCCGGCTCCAGGCCGCCGAGGAGGCGACGGAGACCGACGGGGACTGGCGATGAGCGCCCCCGGCGCGGCGGCGGCCAGGGAACCGGGCCGCGGCAGACGCGTCATCCTGTGGCGGCACGGCCAGACCTCGTGGAACGTGGAGCGCCGTTTCCAGGGCTCCACGGACGTCGGGCTCACCGAGACCGGCGTCGCCCAGGCCCGCCGCGCCGCCCGGCTGCTGGTCAGCCTGGAACCCGACGCGATCGTCGCCTCCGACCTCAGCCGGGCCGCGAACACGGCGGCCGAGCTCGCCGCGCTCACCGGCCTCGAGGTGACGCTGGAGGAGGGCCTGCGGGAGACCTACGCGGGTGTCTGGCAGGGCCTGACGCACGAGGAGATCATCGCCAGGTACGGCGAGGAGTACGCGGCCTGGAGGCGCGGGGAGCCCGTCCGCCGCGGCGGCGGCGAGCTGGAGACCGAGGTGGCCGACCGCGCCGCCCCCGTGGTGCTCCGGCACGCCGAGAAGCTCCCGGAGGACGGCACCCTCGTCGTGGTCAGCCACGGCGGCACCATCCGCACCACCATCGGACGTCTTCTCGGGCTGGAGCCGCACAGCTGGGAGAGCCTCGGCGGCCTCACCAACTGCTGCTGGTCCGTCCTGGGCGAGGGCGGCCGCGGCTGGCGCCTGCTGGAGCACAACGCCGGCACGCTGCCCGAACCGGTGCTCGGCGACGACGACTGAGCCGGGCGCCGAGCCACTGTCGGTGGGCCTCGGGACCCGGATTTCACTTTCCGGCAGGTCACAGGCTAAAGTTCTTCTTGTTCGCCCCGCCGAGCGGGGCGAAACACCACACGGCAGTGCCGAGTGGCAGCAAGGGGCTATAGCTCAGTTGGTAGAGCGCCTGCATGGCATGCAGGAGGTCAGGAGTTCAATTCTCCTTAGCTCCACAGCCCACGGACGAATCCCGTCCCCCTCGGGGGGCGGGATTTTTCGTTGTGTCCGCCGTTGAGCAACCGCGCCCCCGCGGGCGTATACGTCCGTGAGGCCCCGCGCGGGGCCCGTGTCCGGACCGGTACCGAGGCGTCGCTGACCGTATTGGTCCGGTCGTGGCAGAATCAAACGGCCGGAAGGGGACCGCGGCCCGACGGGAGGGAGTGGCGATGCCTGCGAGCATCCTCGAGGAGGTCGGTCACCTCCTCGATGGAGTGGTGACGCGGAGAGTGGCCACCCGTCTCAGCTGCCCTTCCTGCGGTTCCGCGCACGTCGCCCAGGTCCTCGGGGACAACGGCGGCGTCTCCTACGTGTGCACGGCCTGCGGCCACAGCTGGAGCTGACCGATGGGTGCACACAGGCGGAAGTGCGACTGGTGTGGCAGCGGCACCCCGATCGTGCGGGACATGGAGCCGGTCAACCCGGACTACCAGTACTGGTGCGAGGAGTGCGCGCGGGCGCTGATCATAAAGGGCGACCCCATCGAGACCTACCGCGAACTCGAGGGCGAGCCGATCTACGGCCGGCTCCTGGAGGAGCACTGCACGCTCAAGCGGTTCTACTCGTTCGTGACGGCGTAACGACCGTCACATAAGGGCGAACCGGGCAAATCGGAAACGATTTGGTGTTGGGCCCGGGGGACCGTGTAATGTTGGCGTCGCCGCCGGGGAAACCGGGCGGAACGCAGGAACAAGGGGCTATAGCTCAGTTGGTAGAGCGCCTGCATGGCATGCAGGAGGTCAGGAGTTCAATTCTCCTTAGCTCCACAGGAAAACCCCCCGGATCACCGATCCGGGGGGTTTCTTCGTGTCCGGCTCCCGCTCAGCGTCCCAGCGCCCGGCGGCCCCTGCCCTGGGAGAGCACCGGCAGATTGGCGCGCGGCGACGGCGCCTGCCCGCGGGTGTCCTCCTCGATGCGCAGGGCGAGCGCCGGGCAGCGGCGCACGGCGCGCACCGCCTTGGCCTCCGCGAAGCGCGGCACGTCCGCCTGCGCCACCGTCGGGAAACCGTCCGCGCCGAGCTCGAAGACCTCCGGCAGGATGTCCGCGCACAGGCCGTGGCCCCGGCACAGCGTCCAGTCGACGTAGATCTTCTGGCGGCTGGGGCCGTTCTCCTCCCCGCCGCCCGGGACGCCCGTCGGGGACGTGCCGCCCTCGAAGAGCGGCAGGACGCCCTCCACGGGCCGTCCGCAGCCGTTGCCGAGGACGTGGGCGGCCAGGTCGTCCGTGAACGCCTTGACGGTCGACTCCAGGAACATCGCCGACCCGTCCGGGTGCGAACAGGCGCCGCGCCGTTTGACGTTCCTGGCGACCTGCTTGAGCGCCTCCAGGGCGGCCGGGCCGCCGCCGTTCAGGATGTCCTCCATGCCGCGCGCCGCGGCCGGCAGACCGAGGTAGCAGGGACCGCACTGGCCCGCGCTCTCCTGGGCCAGCCACTGCGCCACCCGCAGCGACTCGCCCAGCGGGCAGGTGTCCTGACCGATCGGCAGGATCGCGCCCGCGCCGAGCGAGCCGCCCACCTGCTGGAGCGAGTTGCGGGAGACGATCGCCTCGTCGACGGTCGTCGCGTCGATCCACTTGCCGTGGTAGCCGCCGGTCAGCACCCCCTGCGGCACTGGCGGGGCGCCGGCCAGCTGGAGGACGTAGCGCAGCGGCACACCGGTGGGCACCTCGATCACCATCGGCCGGGCCACCGCACCGGAGACCGTGAGCATCACGGTGCCCGGCTCGTCGTACAGGCCGGTGTTGCCGTAACGCTCCGGGCCGATGCGGGCGGCGATGGCCAGCTGGGCGAAGGTCTCGGCGTTGGACAGCAGGGTCGGTGCGCCGCCGACGCCGCTCTTCGACGCGCTGACCTTGCGGCCCGGCGGGATCGCCGGGCCGCCGTCGATGGAGCGGATCAGCGAGGCCGCCGCGCCGGTGACCATCCGCACCGGATTGCGCTGCACGCGGGCGCGCAGGGCGGAGCGGCGGCCGTTGCTCAGGCCGCGCTCGGCGAGCGCGGCCTCCATGGAGCGCTGCGTGGACTCGCGGGTCACCCCGATGACGAGCGTGCGGGCGCCCATGGCCTCGGCGCACAGCAGCGCGCCGTCCAGGATCAGGTGCGGGGCACGGTTGATCAGCACCGTGTCCTTGCGGCAGGCGGGTTCGTCCTCGCTGCCGTTGACGACGACGACCGGCCGCACCCCGCGCTTGATCGCCGATTCGGCGACCGAGCGCAGCTTCTTGTGGAAGGGGAAGCCGGCGCCGCCGCGGCCCCTGAGATTGATGCGCTCGGCGAGCTGCGCGAGCTGCTCGCCGCCCAGGGGTTCGAGCGGCCCGTGCACCTTGAGGTGCATGGGCAGATCCAGTCGTTCGACAAGGTCGAAGCCCGACGTGAGCTGGGGAAGGCCGACCACGCGGACTTCGGGGACGTCGGGCAGGGCCTCGTTCACCAAGTGCCTCCGGAAGGCGTGTTCCAGGGTTCGCCCGAACCCGGTGCGTCGAAGTCGCGGGACCTGGAGGACGCACCGGGGGTCGGTTCAGTGGCGGGACCGCTGTTGTACGTGTCGTGCGGGTTGTACGTGCCGTAGGTGCCGTTCGTCTCACCGGTGTCGTACACGTCACGTCCGCCGTAGCCGGACGTGCCCGGATTGCCATAGGTTGGGATGGTGTGTCCGGTGTCCTGGAGCGGGTCGTAGGCCGACGGAGGTGCCTCGCCGACCGGGGGCGGCGACGGGACCGGCCAGCTGCCCGCGGTGCTCGCGCCGCTGTCGGCCGGCGGCATCGCCTCGGTGGGCCGCAGGTCCGGCGGCAGCTCGGTCAGCGGCCGCTGCCGCGCCCTGGGGGAGCCGGAGACGGCGCGGTAGGCCGCGGCGAAGCCGTTCGGCGGCTCCTGCGGCGGGGGAGCGAGGCGCTCGGCGGACTCGTACAGCGGGGCGGACGGGGACGACGCGCCCGGTGAGGAGGGCGCGAGGCCTCCGCGGCCGGGCGGTGTGGCACCGGCCGCGACCCGCGGACGCTGCTCCGCGGCCTCCTCCCGGGGCGTCCGGCCCTCCGCCCCGCGGCCCTCCGCGCCGAGGAACCCGGAGATCTTCTCGGCGACCCGGCGCTTGACCGGGGCGGGGGCCGCGCGCAGCGCCAGGGCGGCCATCACGCCGAGCAGCGAGAGGCCGTACAGGATCATGAAGAGCGGCTTCGCCGCGCGACCCGCGTAGAGCCCGTGCAGCAGGGCGGCGCACCAGGCCGGATAGGCCAGCATGTGCATGGCCCGCCAGCGGGCGGCCACCGGGGCGGGTGAGGCGAAGCGGCTGCGCAGGGCGCCGGTGATGCCCACGAAGATCATGAGCATGCCCGCCAGGGTGCCGAGGCCGATCAGGAAGCCCCGGCCGCCGAACGCCTCGTCCTCCGACGCCAGGAGCCCGAACGGGATCACCGCGGCGACCCACGTGGTGTGGTCCAGCAGCAGCTTGACCACGACATGGATCAGGAGGAACACGATCGAGGCGACGGCGGTGTTCCGGTGCACCGCCTGGGCCAGGATCCGCCGGCGCGTGTCGAGGACGATCCGGTCCTGGGCGACCAGTCCCCAGATCACCGAGCAGCTCAGGAGGACGAGCGAGAGGACACCCGCGCCGAAGTTTAGGAACTGGGCGAAGGTGTCGTCCGCCGTGCTGTCGTTCGTCACCGCGGCACACCTCCGCGCGTCACGGCGACGGGGGAGGGGGACGGACTGTCACTGCCGGGGTCGTGCCGGGGAGGGGAGAGAAGGTTCATGGGGGCAACTCCGAAGCGGTTCGGGAAGGCGGTCCCGCAGCCGCACTCTAAGTCGCGCCGTACTCGTGGGTATGGGGTTTGAGTTATTGCGTTGTTATCAAATGACAATGCGCTCGTTGCGATGCCCCTTAGTGGTCGTTACGCGAAGTAACCTTTGACCTTGGTTCAGGTTTCGCGCGGAATCCGGCGGGTCACCGGCCGGTTCCGGGGCGCGTCGGCGCGGCCGGGGAAGCCCGTCGCGGCCCGATCGGCGACTGCGGTACCCTGACGCCATGCGTGCCGTACGCCTTCTGCTTAGCGAGCCGCGCTGATCAGTCCCGGCCCCGGTCGTAGTCCGGTGGCCGGAATCGGCGCGGCGTCCCCTCCTGTGCGAGGGGATTTTTCATTTCCCGGCAATCGCAGCCGCTGGTCATGGATGTCGCAGCCGCTGGCAGAGACGATCGATGGAGCTTTGAGGATCATGAGCGAGACGAACCCCGCGGCGACCGCCCCCGTGTCGGCGGACGCCGCGCCGCACCGCTACACGGCTGCCGTGGCCGCCGAGATCGAGGCACGCTGGCAGGACTTCTGGGACGCCGAGGGGACGTACGCCGCGCCGAACCCCAAGGGTGACCTGGCGGGCGACCCGGAGCTGGTCGCCAAGCCCAAGAAGTTCATCATGGACATGTTCCCGTACCCCTCCGGTGCGGGACTGCACGTCGGCCACCCCCTGGGGTACATCGCCACCGACGTCTTCGCCCGCTTCCAGCGGATGACCGGCCACAACGTCCTGCACACCCTGGGCTTCGACGCCTTCGGCCTGCCCGCCGAGCAGTACGCCGTGCAGACCGGCACGCACCCGCGGGTGTCGACCGAGGCCAACATGGAGAACATGAAGTCCCAGCTGCGCCGGCTGGGCCTGGGGCACGACAAGCGCCGGTCGTTCGCCACGATCGACCCCGAGTACTACAAGTGGACCCAGTGGATCTTCCTGCAGATCTTCAACTCCTGGTACGACGAGGAGGCGAAGAAGGCCCGCCCGATCTCCGAGCTGGTCGCGCAGTTCGCCTCCGGTGAGCGCGCGCTGCCCGGCGGCCGCTCCTGGAGCGGGCTGACGGAGGCCGAGCGCGCCGACGTCCTGGGCGAGTACCGCCTGGCCTACGCCTCCGACGCGCCCGTCAACTGGTGCCCCGGCCTGGGCACCGTGCTGGCCAACGAGGAGGTCACCGCCGACGGCCGTTCCGAGCGCGGCAACTTCCCCGTCTTCAAGTCCAAGCTGCGCCAGTGGAACATGCGCATCACCGCCTACGCCGACCGGCTGCTGGAGGACCTGGACGCGCTGGACTGGCCCGAGGCCATCAAGCTGCAGCAGCGCAACTGGATCGGCCGCTCCGAGGGCGCCCGCGTCGACTTCCCCGTGGACGGCGAGCGCATCACCGTCTTCACCACCCGCCCCGACACCCTGTTCGGCGCGACCTACATGGTGCTGGCGCCCGAGCACCCGCTGGTCGAGAAGTTCACCCCGGACGCCTGGCCCGAGGGCACCCACCAGGTGTGGACCGGCGGTCACGCGACCCCCGCCGAGGCCGTCGCCGCCTACCGCGCGCAGGCCGCCGCCAAGTCCGACGTCGAGCGCCAGGCCGAGGCCAAGGACAAGACCGGCGTCTTCATCGGCGCCTACGCGACCAACCCGGTCAACGGCGAGCAGGTCCCGGTCTTCATCGCCGACTACGTCCTGATGGGCTACGGCACCGGCGCGATCATGGCCGTGCCCGCCGGCGACCAGCGCGACTTCGAGTTCGCCCGCGCCTTCGAGCTGCCCATCACCTGCATCGTCGAACCGACCGACGGCCGCGGCACCGACACCTCGACGTGGGAGGACGCCTTCGCCTCCTACGACGCGAAGATCATCAACTCCTCGAACGACCAGATCTCCCTGGACGGCCTGGGCGTCGCCGACGCCAAGGCACGCATCACCGAGTGGCTGGAGCGCACCGGCACCGGCGAGGGCACCGTCAACTTCCGCCTGCGCGACTGGCTGTTCAGCCGCCAGCGCTACTGGGGCGAGCCCTTCCCGATCGTCTACGACGAGGACGGCATCGCCCACGCCCTGCCCGAGTCGATGCTGCCGCTGGAGCTGCCCGAGGTCGAGGACTACTCGCCGCGCACCTTCGACCCGGACGACGCCGACACGCAGCCCGAGACCCCGCTGTCGCGCAACGAGGACTGGGTCAACGTCACCCTGGACCTGGGCGACGGCCCCAAGAAGTACCGGCGCGAGACCAACACCATGCCCAACTGGGCCGGTTCCTGCTGGTACGAGCTGCGTTACCTGGACCCGCACAACAGCGAGCAGCTGGTCGACCCCGAGATCGAGCAGTACTGGATGGGCCCGCGCGAGGGCCTGCCGCACGGCGGTGTCGACCTGTACGTCGGCGGCGCCGAGCACGCCGTGCTGCACCTGCTGTACGCCCGCTTCTGGTCCAAGGTCCTGTTCGACCTGGGGCACGTGTCGTCGGCCGAGCCGTTCCACAAGCTGTTCAACCAGGGCATGATCCAGGCCTACGTCTACCGGGACAGCCGCGGCATCGCGGTGCCGGCCGCCGAGGTGGAGGAGCGCGACGGCGCCTACTGGTACCAGGGCGAGAAGGTCTCCCGGCTGCTGGGCAAGATGGGCAAGTCCCTGAAGAACGCCGTCACGCCCGACGAGATCTGCGCCGAGTACGGCGCCGACACGCTGCGCCTGTACGAGATGGCGATGGGCCCGCTGGACGTCTCCCGGCCGTGGGACACGCGCGCGGTGGTGGGCCAGTTCCGGCTGCTGCAGCGGCTGTGGCGCAACGTCGTCGACGAGACGACCGGTGAGGTGACGGTCGTCGACGCCGAGCCCGACGAGGACACGCTGCGCGCCCTGCACAAGGCGATCGACGGCGTGCGCGGGGACCTGGAGGGCATGCGGTTCAACACCGCCATCGCCAAGGTCACCGAGCTGAACAACCACCTGACCAAGGCGGGCGGCGCCGTACCGCGCTCCGTCGCCGAGGCGCTGGTGCTGATGGTCGCGCCGCTGGCCCCGCACATCGCCGAGGAGCTGTGGCGCCGGCTGGGCCACACCGACTCGGTCGTCCACCGGGACTTCCCGGTCGCCGACCCGGCGTACGTCGTGGACGAGACGGTGACCTGCGTCGTGCAGATCAAGGGCAAGGTCAAGGCCCGGCTGGAGGTCGCCCCGTCCATCTCCGACGAGGAGCTGGAGAAGGCGGCGCTGGCCGACGAGAAGGTCGTGGCCGCGCTGGACGGGGCCGGGATCCGCAAGGTCATCGTGCGGGCGCCGAAGCTGGTGAACATCGTCCCGGCGTGACCGGCTCCTGACGGGCCGAGCGCTCGGGGTGGTCCCCTACGGGCAGGTTCGGGGTTCTGTCGGAACCCCGGGCCTGCCCGTTGCGTTTACCGTGGAAGAGCGGCGCGGCGGGCGCCGTGGCCGTGCCCGGTGGGCGGCCGGACGGTTCGAGGAGGAGCTTCGTGGAAGCAGTGATCACAGTCTTCGCCCTGCTCTTCCTGCTCGCCGTCGTGCTCGGTGTCTACGCCACGGTGAAGGCGGTCGGCGCCGCCAAGCGCAGCGTGGACCGCGGCATCACCCAGGCCCGCCGGACGGTCGAGGACCACACCCTGCGGGCCAAGTCCCTCGTCCAGGCGGGCCCGGCGGCGGAGCTCGCGCAACTGCGGCTGAGGCTGCGCACGTCGATGCGGGCCACCCAGGACGCGCTGCACGCGGGCGTCGCCGAGGACGAGTCCCTCAAGGAGTCCCTGGCGTTGTTCGAGCGGCTCAGCGCGCACGGCTTCGAGCTCGACGGTGAGCTCAGGCGGCTGGAGTCCGAGCCCGACCGGGCCACGCTCGCCGAGCGCCTGCCCGCGCTGCGTGAGCGCACCGAGCGCATCACCCGGTCCGCGGAATCCCTGCGCTGGGCGGCCCGCGACCGCGCCCGCCACTTCTCGGACGACGACCTGGACTCGCTCAGCGCCCAGATCGACGTCGAGGCCGGTGCCCTGCGGCACTGGACGCGGGCCGAGCCCGCCGCCGCGCCGCCCGTCTGGCCCGAGGCGCCGGCCACCGACGACCCGGCCGCCCCGCAGGGCCGGCCCGAGCCGGTGCGGCAGGACGAGGCGCGGGAGCCGGCACGGCCCGCCATCACCCCGCCCGGCCCGCGGCCCGTGCATCCCTGGCAGCAGGAGGCCCGGCCCGAGAACACGGCCTGAGCGGGGCCTCGCGGTTCGGTGGCGCGCCGGTGGCACCCTGGTGCGGCCACGGTGGCGCGGTGATGTGGCCACGGTGTCGGCCGGTCGTCGGGGCCGGTCTGCCGTCCGGGCGCTACGCCAGGTAACCTCCAGCTCATGTCCCGCCATGTCGCGATCGTCACGGATTCAACGGCCTACCTCCCCGGCCCGACGATGGAACGGCACGGCATCACCGCGGTACCCCTGACGGTGGTCCTGGGCGACCGGGCCCTGGAGGAGGGCACCGAGATCTCGACCCGCTCGCTGGCCCAGGCCCTGCAGAAGCGACGCCCGGTCACCACCTCACGCCCCAGCCCCGAACTCTTCGCCGAGACCTACCGGAAGATCGCCGAGACGGGCGCCGAGGGCATCGTCTCCCTCCATCTGTCCGCCGAACTCTCGGGCACCTACGACGCCGCAGTCGTCGCCGCACGCGAGGCGCCGGTCCCGGTACGGGTCGTGGACACCGGGGTGATCGCGATGGCCCTCGGCTTCTGCGCGCTCGCCGCGGCCGGGGCGGCGGAGACGGGCGGCACGGTGGACGAGGCGGTCACGGCCGCGGAGAAGCGGGCCGCGGGGACGTCCGCCTACTTCTACGTCGACACCCTCGACTATCTGCGCCGCGGCGGCCGGATCGGGGCGGCGCAGGCCCTGCTCGGTTCCGCGCTCGCGGTGAAACCGCTGCTCCAGCTGAGAGGCGGCCGGATCGAGCCGCTGGAGAAGGTGCGGACGGCGTCGAAGGCGATCGCCCGCCTGGAGGAGATCGTCGCCGACCGCGCGGGCAGCGCCCCGGTCGACGTCGCCGTCCACCATCTCGGCGCCCCCGACCGGGCGGCGGCCCTGGCGGACCGCCTGCGCGCGAGGCTGCCGGGGCTGGCCGACCTGCACGTGAGCGAGGTCGGCGCGGTGATCGGGGCGCACACCGGGCCGGGGCTGCTGGGGGTCGTGGTCTCGTCGCGGTAGGCGGGCGGATGCCCCCCGTCACTCGTGAGGGTGGGGGAGTTGTCCACAACCCGGTGACCGTCCACGGAAAACGACCAAGATCATCGCGGTTGGGGCGGGGTGCCCGATCCTCGGCGCATGGCTCTTCGATCACGCACCCGCACAGCAGCAGCGAGCAGTGGACCGGGCCGCGGACCGGCGTCCGACGGCCGCACCCGTCCGGGCCGGTGCCGCCCGTACCCGCGCGGGCGGGCACGGCACCGACGGCATGGCCATGTGCCGGCGGAGGAGCTCCGCCGGCGGGCGGAGACACTCTTCGCGTCACGCGCGGAACGTACTGAACGCGCCGGTCTCGGTGAACGCGCCGAACACGCCGGGCCCGTCGAGCCCGCCGGGGAGAGGCCGGGGACGGGGCCGCCCGGGGGGCCCGGCGCGGTCGCCTCGCCGGAGGGGCGCGGAGATCCGGTCGTCGGCCCCGTCGCCCCGACGTGGCGGGAGCGGTTCGGGCCCGCGCTGCGCGAGCGGATGCCCGTGTGGCTGCAGCACCGGTGCGGGATGGAGCGGCGCAGCGTGGCCGCGCTCGCGGTGCTGCTCGTCGCCGCCGCGGTCTTCGCCGCGCAGCACTTCTGGACCGGCCGTTCCGAGACGGTGGCCGTGCCCGAGGCGGTGCGGGCAGCCGCCGCTCAGGGAACGCAGGGCGGGGACGGGGCGCCCGCCGGCTCGGGCGCGGCGACCGGTCCGCCCCGGTCCACGGCGACCGCCCCGGGCGGCGCCGAGATCGTCGTGGACGTCGGCGGCAAGGTCCGCGAGCCCGGGATCCACCGCCTGCCGGCCGGTTCCCGGGTCGAGGACGCACTGCGGGCGGCCGGAGGAGTCCGGCCGGGCACGAAGACCGACGGGCTGAACCGGGCGCGCTTCCTGGTGGACGGCGAACAGGTGGTCGTCGGCGCGCCCGTGCCGCCCGCGGCGGCGGCCGGTGCGGGTGGCACGGGTCCGGGCGGCCCGGGCGGCGCGGTGGCGGGCGCGGGTCCGGCGGCGCCCGTCTCCCTCAGCACGGCGACCGTGGACCAGCTCGAGACCCTGCCGGGCGTCGGCCCCGTCCTGGCCCAGCACATCGTCGACTACCGCACACAGCACGGCGGTTTCCGGTCGGTGGACGAGTTGCGGGAGGTCAACGGCATCGGCGAGCGGCGCTTCGCCGATCTGCGCGACCTCGTCCGGCCATGAGCGGGCGCGCGGGCACGACGACGGCGGCGGGTACGGACGGCCGCGCCGCCGTGCACGCCGCGTCCGGGCATCGGCTCGGTGCCGCCCGTCCCCGGCAGGAGGCCCCCACGGACCTCAGGCTCGTGCCGCCCGCGGTGGCGGCCTGGGCGACGGCGGCGCTGATGCTGGACGCGGCACCGGGGTGGCCGCTCGGTCTGGTGCTCGGCTGTGTGGCGACGGCCGGCGCGCTGCTGCTGCGGTCGCGACGGCACGCCCCTCGCGGGTGGGCCACCGTGTCGGTCGCCGCCGTGCTCCTGTGCGTGGCCGCGTCCGCCGCGTCGGCGGCGCTGCACGGAGCGGACCTGCGCCGTGGCCCGGTGCCCGCGCTGGCCCGGCAGTACGTCACCGTGACCGCCGAGGTGGAGGTCACCGCGGACCCCCGGCTCACCCGGCCCCGCATCAGCGGGGACCGCGCGATGCCGCCGACCGTGGTGATCGAGGCCGACGTGCGCCGGGTGGAGCGGGCCGACGGGAGCGCGGTGGAGACCCGGGCGCCGGTCATGCTGCTGGTCGACGCCGGTGATGCCGGGGACGGTGACCGTGTCTCGGGTGGCGGGCCGGGGGCCGAGCGCTGGCCGGCGCTGCTGCCGACCACCCGGTTGCGGGTCGTCGCGCGGACGGCGCCTCCGAGGCGGAGCGGTGACCGCGTCGCCGCCGTGCTGCGGGTGCGCGGCCGGAAGGCACCGGACGTGGTGGCGGGGCCGTCCGGGCCGCAGCGGCTGGCCGGGCGGCTGCGCGCCGGGCTGCGGGAGGCCACCGACGGGCTGCCGCAGGACGCGCGGGCGCTGCTGCCGGGCCTGGTCGTCGGGGACACCTCCCGGATCACCCCGGACCTGGACGAGGCGTTCAAGGAGACCGACCTCGCCCACACGCTGGCGGTGTCCGGCGCCAACTTCACCATCCTGCTCGCCCTGCTGCTCGGCCCGCCGGGCCTCGCCCAGCACAGCGAGCGCCGGGGACTGGCGCCCCGCCTCGGCATCTCCCTGCGCGCGACCGCGCTGCTCGGCGGGGCGCTCGCGCTGGGCTTCGTCATCGTGTGCCGCCCCGACCCGAGCGTGCTGCGGGCCGCGGCCTGCGGCGCCGTCGCCCTGCTCGCCCTCGCCACCGGACGCCGCAGATCCCTGATCCCGGCGCTGGCGACGGCCGTCCTGCTGCTGGTGCTGTACGACCCGTGGCTGGCCCGCAGTTACGGCTTCCTGCTCTCCGTGCTGGCCACCGGCGCGCTGCTCACGCTGGCGCCCCGGTGGAGCGCGGCGCTGCGGGGGCGCGGGGTTCCTCCCCGGCTCGCGGAGGCGCTGGCCGCGGCGGGGGCCGCGCAGGCCCTGTGCGCGCCGGTGGTGGCCGTGCTGTCGGCGCGGGTGAGCCTGGTGGCGGTGCCGTGCAACCTGCTCGTGGAGTTCGCGGTGGCGCCGGCGACGGTGCTGGGCTTCGCGGCCCTGGCGGCGGCGCCGTTGTCGATGCCGGTGGCCGAGGCGTGTGCGTGGTGTGCGGGTTGGCCGGCCGGGTGGATCGCGGGGATCGCCCGCACCGGCGCCGCGCTGCCCGGCGCGGGAGTGGACTGGCCGGGCGGCTGGACGGGCGCGGCGCTGGTCGCCCTCGCCACGGTGGGCGTGCTGCTCGTCGGCCGACGGCTGCTGGGACACCCGTGGTGGTGCGGTGTCTGCGCGCTGCTGCTGGTGCTGGCGGTGGTGCAGCCCGGGCCGTTGCCGCGGGTGCTCACGGGGTGGCCGCCGCCGGGGTGGCGGATGGCGATGTGCGACGTGGGCCAGGGGGACGCCCTGGTGCTCGCGGCCGGCCGAGGCACGGGAGTGGTCGTGGACGCCGGACCCGACCCGGAGCTCGTCGACCGCTGTCTGCGCTCGCTCGGCATCACCAGGGTCCCGCTGGTCGTGCTGACCCACTTCCACGCCGATCACGTGGCGGGACTGCCCGGGGTGCTGCGCGGACGCCCGGTGGGCGCGATCGAGACGACCGGGCTGGAGGAGCCCGCGGACCAGGCCGCGTTCGTCCGCCGACAGGCGGCGGCACGGCGGATCCCCGTGCGGCAGGCCGCCTCCGGCGAGCGGGCGCGGATCGGTCCGCTGTCCTGGGAGGTGATCTGGCCACCGACGCCGCCGCCACCTCCGACGCCGCCGCCACCTCCGACGCGGACGCCACCGCCGGCGCCGTCGTCGGTGCCCGGCACGGAGGGAGGGCCCAACGACGCCAGCGTCACCCTGCTGGTG
This sequence comes from Streptomyces sp. NPDC032940, assembly GCF_040636935.1. Taxonomy (NCBI): domain Bacteria; kingdom Bacillati; phylum Actinomycetota; class Actinomycetes; order Kitasatosporales; family Streptomycetaceae; genus Streptomyces; species Streptomyces sp. NPDC032940. The sequence continues at coordinate 71,717 of NZ_JBEZVJ010000013.1, forward strand.
CGGACGGCGGGACTGCGCCTGCTGCTGCTCGGCGACCTCGAACCCCCGGCCCAGCAGGAGCTGGCGCGGTCACCGGTGGCGGCCCAGCTGGACGGCGTCGACGTCCTCAAGGTCGCCCATCACGGCTCCGCGCACCAGGACCCGGGCCTGATACGGCGAGTGGCGCCGCGCCTGGCGCTGATCAGCTGCGGCGCGGACAACTCGTACGGCCACCCGGCACCCGACACCGTCGCCGCGCTGCGGGACGGGGGCGCGATGGTGCGGCGCACGGACCGGGACGGGGCGCTGGCGGTCACCGGCACCGGGGAGGCGCTGCGGGTGGCGGCAGACTGAGGGCATGGAGACACGACGGATCGACGCCTACCTCCGCAGGATCGGCGCCGGGCGCCCGGCGCGGCCCACCGCCGACGCCCTGCGCGATCTGCACCTGCGTCATCTGCGAACGGTGCCCTTCGAGAACCTGTCCGTCCACCTCGGCGAGGAGATCGTGCTGGAGGAGGAGCGGCTGCTGGACAAGGTCGTGGGCGCCCGGCGCGGCGGGTTCTGCTACGAACTCAACGGCCTCTTCGGCGCGTTGCTGCGCGCGCTGGGGTACGAGGTCACGCTGCTCGCGGCACGGGTGTACGGGGACGGGGGCGCGCTCGGGATCCCGTACGACCATCTGGCGCTGCTCGTGCGGACGGAGGACGCGGAAGGCCTGCTGGCGGACGTCGGCTTCGGGGCGCACAGCCACGGGCCGCTGGACTTCGGGGAGCGGGGTGAGCAGAAGGATCCCGGAGGGACGTTCCGGGTCGCCGAGGCGGGTGCGGACGCGGCCGGGGCGCGTGGCGGGCACGACGCGGACCGGGCGGCCGACCTGGACGTGCTGTGCGACGGAAAGCCCGTGTACCGGCTGGAGCAGCGGCCGAGGGTGCTCGGCGACTTCGAGTCCGGCGCCTGGTGGCACAGCACCTCGCCCCGGTCGCACTTCCTGAAGTCGCCGGTGTGCTCACGGCTCACGGAGGACGGAGGGCGGATCACGCTCAGCGGGCGCAGGCTCACGACGACGGCCGCCGACGGCGGACGGGAAGTGCGCGAACTGGAGACGGACGGGGAGGTGCTCGCGGCGTACCGCGAGCTGTTCGGCGTCCGTCTCGACCGGGTGCCGCAGCTGCCCGGCCGGTGAGGAGGTGCCGTCGCGTGTCCGACAATGGGGCGCGTGAGCGATGTGAGACATGTCCTGGTGCTGCCCGACCGTGACGCCGCGGAAGAGGCGGCCCAGGAGCTGGGGGAGAGGTTCGGGCTCGCCGAGGAGCCGCAGCTCGTCCGGGACGCGCTGGCCGGTGAGGACGACGCGGAGGACGCCCAGTGGCTGGTCGTCCTGCGGGACGAGGACGAACGGCTGGACGCCGGCGCGCTGGACGAGTTCGCGCGGGAATGGGACGGCTGGCGCGAGGAGCCGTAGCCGGGGGCGCGGGGCGTGGTGGGGCGGGGTTCGTTGTCGGTGGTGCGTGCGATGCTTGTCGCGATGGCCAGGAAGACTGCGAACGACGACCCACTCGCCCCGGTGACCCTTGCCGTGGGCCAGGAGGACCTGCTGCTCGACCGCGCCGTGCAGGAGGTGGTGGCCGCCGCGAAGGCCGCCGACGCCGACACGGACGTGCGCGACCTCACCCCCGACCAGCTCCAGCCCGGCACGCTCGCCGAGCTCACCAGCCCCTCGCTCTTCGCCGAGCGCAAGGTCGTGGTCGTCCGCAACGCGCAGGACCTGTCCGCCGACACGGTCAAGGACGTCAAGGCGTACCTCGGGGCCCCCGCCGAGGAGATCACCCTCGTCCTGCTGCACGCGGGCGGCGCCAAGGGCAAGGGCCTGCTGGACGCCGCGCGCAAGGCCGGGGCGCGCGAGGTGGCCTGCGCCAAGATGACCAAGCCCGCCGACCGGCTGGCCTTCGTGCGCGCGGAGTTCCGCACCGCCGGGCGCTCGGCCACCCCGGAGGCCTGCCAGGCGCTGGTCGACGCCATCGGCAGCGACCTGCGGGAGCTGGCGTCGGCCGTGTCCCAGCTGGCCGCGGACGTCGAGGAGACCATCGACGAGGCGGTCGTCGGGCGCTACTACACCGGACGCGCCGAGGCCTCCAGCTTCACGGTCGCCGACCGGGCCGTCGAGGGACGGGCCGCGGAGGCCCTGGAGGCGCTGCGCTGGTCGCTGGCGACCGGAGTGGCGCCGGTGCTGATCACCAGCGCCCTCGCCCAGGGCGTGCGGGCCATCGGCAAGCTGTCGTCCGCGCGCGGCGGACGCCCCGCCGACCTCGCCCGCGAGCTGGGGATGCCGCCGTGGAAGATCGACCGCGTCCGGCAGCAGATGCGCGGCTGGACGCCGGACGGCGTCTCGGTCGCCCTGCGCGCGGTGGCCGAGGCGGACGCCGGGGTCAAGGGCGCCAGTGACGACCCGGAGTACGCGCTGGAGAAGGCCGTGGTGACCATCGCCCGGGCGGCGCGCTCAAGGGGACGGGCGTAACCGTCCCCTTGGCCTACTGGGACTCCGGACACCCCCAAGTCGGTCCCAGGCGACCCAGGACATTCCCAGGGCGACCCAGGACATGCCGAAGGCCCCGGTGCCCGTCCTGGGGAGGACGGGTGCCGGGGCCTTCGGATCAAGCTCGGGGACCCATGCCCGCGTGGCGAACGCAGGCCGCGCACGGGTCCGGGGTGCCGGACGGGAGCGGATGAGAGAGGGCCCGCCCTGGGTCCTTCCGGCGATCAGACCAGATAAGAGGTTCAGCCCTTGAGGGCGCCGACCTTCTGCGCCAGCGCCGACTTCTTGTTGGCGGCCTGGTTCTTGTGGATGACGCCCTTGGAGACGGCCTTGTCGAGCTGACGCGCGGCAGCGCGCTGGTACTCGGTGGCCTTCTCGGCGTCGCCCGCGGCGGCGGCCTCACGAGCCTTGCGGATCGCGGTCTTCAGAGAGGACTTGACGGCCTTGTTGCGCAGCCGGGCCTTCTCGTTGGTCTTGTTCCGCTTGATCTGGGACTTGATGTTCGCCACGAATGAGCCTTTTCAGGTTCAGGCACGGGGCCGCACGGGTCCCGGGCCGGTGATTTCTTGAGGTGTGCCTCGCGCTGAGAGGGCATGAGACACAGCCCCCCACACTACCAGCGGCCCGATGACGGGCCCAAACCCGTCCCCAACCCCTCCCAAACCCCTCCATGGTCCCCGCCCGTGGGACCATGGAGGCTACGTATCGATCCGACCCGAGACCGCAGACACTGCGGACGCCTCAAGAATCAGGACCCTGCGTGCCCGCGATCCCTAGCCATGTGCCCGAGCCGAGCCGTACCGACCCGGCTCTGATCCGCAATTTCTGCATCATCGCGCACATCGACCACGGCAAGTCCACGCTCGCCGACCGGATGCTCCAGCTGACCGGTGTGGTCGAGCAGCGGCAGATGCGCGCCCAGTACCTCGACCGCATGGACATCGAGCGCGAGCGCGGCATCACGATCAAGTCCCAGGCGGTGCGGTTGCCGTGGGCCCCCACCCACGACAAGAGCAACACGCACATCCTCAACATGATCGACACCCCCGGGCACGTCGACTTCACCTACGAGGTCTCGCGGTCGCTGGCCGCGTGCGAGGGCACGATCCTCCTCGTCGACGCCGCCCAGGGCATCGAGGCGCAGACCCTCGCCAACCTCTACCTGGCGATGGAGAACGACCTCACGATCATCCCCGTGCTGAACAAGATCGACCTGCCGGCCGCGCAGCCCGAGAAGTTCGCCGAGGAGCTCGCCAACCTGGTCGGCTGCGACCCCTCCGACGTGCTCAAGGTCTCCGCCAAGACCGGCCTCGGCGTCGACGCGCTGCTGGACAAGGTCGTCGCCGAGATCCCCGCCCCGGTCGGCGTCAAGGACGCCCCCGCCCGCGCGATGATCTTCGACTCGGTCTACGACTCGTACCGCGGTGTCGTCACGTACGTCCGTGTCATCGACGGCCAGCTCAACAAGCGCGAGCGCATCAGGATGATGTCGACCGGCGCCACCCACGAGCTGCTGGAGATCGGCACCAACTCGCCCGAGATGCTCTCCGCCGACGGCCTCGGCGTCGGCGAGGTGGGGTATCTGATCACCGGTGTGAAGGACGTCCGCCAGTCCAAGGTCGGCGACACCGTCACCACGCAGCACAAGGGCGCCGAGGAGGCGCTCGGCGGGTACAAGGACCCGCGGCCGATGGTCTTCTCCGGCCTGTATCCGCTGGACGGCTCCGACTACCCCGAGCTGCGCGAGGCCCTCGACAAGCTCCAGCTCAACGACGCCGCCCTCGTCTACGAGCCGGAGACCTCCGCGGCCCTCGGCTTCGGCTTCCGCGTCGGCTTCCTCGGCCTGCTCCACCTCGACGTGATCCGCGAGCGGCTGGAGCGCGAGTTCGGCCTCGACCTCATCGCCACCGCGCCCAACGTGGTCTACCGCGTGGTCATGGAGGACGGCACCGAGCACACCGTCACCAACCCGAGCGAGTTCCCCGAGGGCAAGATCAACGAGGTGTACGAGCCGGTCGTGCGGGCGACGATCCTCGCGCCGACCGAGTTCATCGGCTCGATCATGGAGCTGTGCCAGACCCGGCGCGGCACCCTGCTCGGCATGGACTACCTCTCCGAGGACCGCGTCGAGATCCGCTACACCCTCCCCCTCGCGGAGATCGTCTTCGACTTCTTCGACCAGCTGAAGTCGAAGACGCGCGGCTACGCGTCCCTCGACTACGAGCCCACCGGCGAGCAGACCTCCAGCCTGGTCAAGGTCGACATCCTCCTGCACGGCGACAAGGTCGACGCCTTCTCGGCGATCACCCACAAGGACCAGGCGTACGCGTACGGCGTACGGCTCGTCGCCAAGCTCAAGGAGCTGATCCCGCGGCAGGCCTTCGAGGTGCCCGTCCAGGCGGCCATCGGCTCACGGGTCATCGCCCGCGAGACCATCCGCGCCATCCGCAAGGACGTCCTCGCCAAGTGCTACGGCGGTGACATCTCCCGCAAGCGGAAACTGCTGGAGAAGCAGAAGGAGGGCAAGAAGCGGATGAAGATGGTGGGTTCCGTGGAGGTTCCGCAGGAGGCCTTCATCGCCGTCCTCTCCAGCGATGACAGCGCGGGGTCGGGCAAGGCCAAGAAGTAACCGCGGCCCTTCCCGGGCACCCCGGGCAAAGCGGACGCGTCGGGGCCCGTCGTGCGAAAGTGCGGCGGGCCCCTTCGCATGTCAGGGCGGCCCTTTGTGTGAAGTGACAGGGCGCGGAGTCTTACGCCCGGGCCGGTCGCCCTTTACTCTGATGCCTGCCCCATAGTTACTCGCGAGTTAAACAACGGCCGGGAACGGTCGCGCGAGCAGCACGTCGAACACCGCCCGAGAGTGAAACCAGCCGCACCTGAGCCAGCCGCACCGTCGCGGGCCCGGAGGATGTCGTGAGCGACACACAGACACTGATCGAGAACCGTCCGCCCTCCGTGGCGGGACTCTTCCTGGAGCGTGTGGCGGCCACGCCGGACGCCGAGGCATACCGCTACCCGGTCCCACCGGCCTCGGGCGAGGGCCCGGACGACTGGAAGTCGCTCACCTGGGCGCAGGCCGCCGAGCGCGTCTACGCGATCGCCGCCGGGCTGATCGAGCTCGGCGTGCAGCCGGAACAGCGCGTCGCCCTGGCCTCCTCCACCCGGCTGGAGTGGATCCTCACCGACCTCGGCATCATGTGCGCCGGCGCCGCGACGACCACCGTCTACCCGCAGACCAACGCGGACGAGTCGGCGTACATCCTGTCCGACTCCGAGAGCCGGGTGCTGATCGCGGAGGACGCCGCCCAGCTCGCCAAGGCCAGGGAGAAGCGGGCCGAGCTGCCCGACCTCACCCACGTGGTGGTCATCGACGCGGCCGGCGCCGACACCGGCGAGGACTGGGTCCTCACCCTCGAGGAGCTGGAGCGCCGCGGCGCGGCCCGCCTGGAGGCGGACCCGGAGCTGGTCAGGAAGCGGGTGGGCGCACTCACCAAGGACCAGCTCGCCACCCTCATCTACACCTCCGGCACCACCGGCCGCCCCAAGGGCGTGCGCCTGCCGCACGACAACTGGGCGTACATGGCGAAGGCGATCTCCGCGACCGGCCTGGTCACCCAGGAGGACGTGCAGTACCTGTGGCTGCCGCTCGCGCACGTCTTCGGCAAGGTGCTCACCTCCGGCCAGATCGAGGCCGGTCACGTCACCGCCGTCGACGGCCGCGTCGACAAGATCATCGAGAATCTGCCGGTCGTCCAGCCGACCTACATGGCGGCCGTCCCGCGCATCTTCGAGAAGGTCTACAACGGCGTCGCCGCCAAGGCGCGCGCGGGCGGCGGGGCCAAGTACAAGATCTTCCAGTGGGCGGCCGGCGTCGCCCGCGAGTACGCCCAGGTCACCCAGGACAACTTCAAGCGCACCGGCACCCTGAGCGCCCCCGCCGGTCTGCGCGCCAAGCACGCCGTCGCCGACAAGCTCGTCTACGCCAAGATCCGCGAGGCCTTCGGCGGCCGGCTGCGGGCCTGCATCTCCGGCTCGGCCGCCCTCGCGCCCGAGATCGGCTACTTCTTCGCCGGCGCCGGCATCCACATCCTGGAGGGCTACGGCCTCACCGAGTCCTCCGCGGCCTCCTTCGTCAACCCCGGCGAGGCCTACCGCACCGGCACCGTCGGCAAGCCGCTGCCCGGCACCGAGGTGCGCATCGCGGACGACGGCGAGATCCTGCTGCGCGGCCCCGGCATCATGGAGGGCTACCACAAGCTGCCCGACAAGACCGCCGAGGTCCTCGAGTCCGACGGCTGGTTCCACACCGGCGACATCGGCGAGCTCTCGCCCGACGGCTATCTGCGCATCACCGACCGCAAGAAGGACCTGATCAAGACCTCGGGCGGCAAGTACATCGCGCCCGCCGAGGTCGAGGGACAGTTCAAGGCGGTCTGCCCCTACGTCTCCAACATCCTGGTCCACGGCGCCGACCGGAACTTCTGCACGGCGCTCATCGCCCTCGACGAGGCCGCGATCACCGAGTGGGCGAAGGAGAACGGCCTGGAGGGCAAGCCGTACGCGGACGTCGTCGCCGCGCCGCAGACGGTCGAGATGGTCGAGGGCTACGTCAAGCAGCTCAACGAGGGCCTCCAGCGCTGGCAGACCATCAAGAAGTTCCGCCTGCTGCCCCGCGACCTCGACGTCGAGCACGGCGAGATCACCCCGAGCCTGAAGCTGAAGCGGCCGGTGGTGGAGCGCGAGTACAAGGACCTCATCGAGGAGATGTACGAGGGCTCACGCGAGGCGTAGCCCGGGAACGGCGCCGCGTGCTCGGTACGCGCGGCGCCGTACGCGCGGGTCCGCACGCGGACCCGCGCGAACGGCCGATGCTCGAACATGTCCGTCCTGCGGCCGTGTTCGAGCATTCGCTTAGCACGGTTCTCACCCATGGCGGCCCACTTCGGTAACTCCGCGCGTCCGCGCGGGTCCGGTCTGTCACTCTGTCGGCAACGACTGCGAACCAGAAGTATTCGCACGAACTGCCCGGGGAGCCGTCCATGGGGGCCATTCCGACGCAACGGGAGACCGTCTCCTGCGCCAGCGGGGCGTCCGCGCCCGCAGCCGAGGTGTCCGCCCGGGAGTGCGCGCGGGCGCACGTGACCCTGCTCGCCGGCTCCCTCGCGCCGGGCGCGGCCCGCGCGATGGTGCGGGCCGCCCTCGCCGACTGGACCGCGCTCGGCCTGCCCGGGGCGCAGCAGCTGACCGGCCGGCTCACCGCCGACGCGCTGCTGGTCGTCAGCGAGCTGGTCACCAACGCCGTCGTGCACGCCGGGACCGATGTCGACGTGGTCTGCCGTCTCGAGGAGACCGGCACGCTCGTCGTCGAGGCCGTCGACCGGCACCCCGCCCGCGCACCGCGGGACGGCGACCGGGAGACGCCGCACGAGCCCCCCGAGTACGGGCGCGGCCTCGGGCTCGTCGCCGCGCTCTCGGAGGCGTGGGGCATCACCTACCGGCCGGGGACCAAGACGGTGTGGGCCCGCCTGTCCGCGGCGCACGGCGAGAGCGGCGGGACCGGCGACCCGGTCGAGGCGTACGCCGGGGAGCGGCAGCGCGGCGGCCCGGCGGGCGCCGAGGGCGCGGCGGACGGCACGGGCGGGGCCGACGGCGGGTACGCGGCCGAGGGGTACGCCGAGGGGGTGTACACGGCCGACGGCGCGGACGGGCCGGAGCGCGCGCAGTGGCCGGACTGGGGCGAGGCCACGGCCGGGTCCGCGCGGCGCGGCGTCCACGACCGGGAGTGGCTGGGCCGAGGCGCCCTGTCCTTCCTCGCCGAGGCCTCCGACCTGCTGGCCGGACAGCTGGACGAGGACCTGGTCACCTCCCTCACCGGTCAGCTGATCGTGCCGCGCCTCGCCGACTGGTGCGCCGTGTGGCTCGACGACGAGTCCCTGGGCCGGGGAGCCTGGGGCGACGACACCGGGGCGGCCGGGGGAGCGCGGCTGGCCCGCGTCTGGCACAGCAGCGAGAGCCGCGTCGACGACCTGTGGCTCGCGCTGGAGAAGGAGCCGCCCCGCGGCCGCGAACCGTGGCGCTCCGGCCCCGTCGCCCATCCCTGGCCGGGCGCCGCCCTCGGCCCGCACGCCGCGCACGGAGCCGCGCTCGCCTACCGCCTGGTCGCCGGCGGACGGCCGCTGGGCACCCTGGTCATCGGACGGGCCGGCACCCGCCGCTTCCCCGACGAGATCAGCGGCCTGGTGGAGGATCTCAGCCGCCGGGTGGCGCTCGCCATCGGCGCCGCCCGCCAGTACGCCCGCCAGGCCACCATCAGCGCCGTCCTCCAGCGCGGCCTGCTGCCGGGCGCCGTCGCCGAGATCCCGGGGGTGCGCAGCGCCCTCGTCTACGAACCGTGCGACAAGGGCGGCCCCAGCGGCGACTTCTACGACCTCTTCCCGGCCGGCGACGGCCGCTGGTGCTTCACCGTCGGCGACGTCCAGGGCAAGGGCCCCGAGGCCGCCGTCGTCATCGGGCTCGCCCGGCCCTGGCTGCGGCTGCTGGCCCGTGAGGGATACGGCGTCCCCGACGTCCTCGACCGCCTCAACCAGCTGCTCCTCGACGACGCCACCGAGGCCGCGGACGCCGCCGCCCGCGCCCTGGTCGCCGTCGGCGGCCGTCCGGTTGCCCCGGGCGACGGACCGCAGACCCGCTTCCTCTCCCTGCTCTACGGCGAGCTCGTCCCCGTCGGCGACGGCGTCGTCCGCTGCACCCTCGCCTCCGCCGGACACCCGCTGCCGCTGCTGCTCTCGCCCGACGGCACCGTCCGCACGGTCGCCGAGCCGGGGACCCTCCTCGGCGTCCTGGAGGACGTCACGTACACCAGCGAGACCTTCGAGCTGCGGTCCGGCGAGACCCTGCTGTGCGTGACGGACGGCGTCACCGAGCGGCGCAGCGGCTCCCGCCAGTTCGACGACGGCGACGGACTCGCGGCGGCGCTCGCCGGCTGCGCGGGGCTGGACGCCGGGCTGATCGCCGAGCGCATCCGGCGGCTGGTGCACGAGTTCGGGGCCCGGCCACCGGAGGACGACCTCGCCCTGATGGTGCTCCAGGCCGAATAGCCGGGCGACCGAGCAATCCCGGCCGTACGGGACAATGGAACGCATGCCCTCCGCACTCCCCGACGGCGAACCCGTCCCCGCCGACGGCGCCCTGCCCGCGTCCGCGCTCGCCGGGGCCGCCGACCGCCCCCTCGGCTTCTATCTGCACGTCCCGTACTGCGCGACCCGCTGCGGGTACTGCGACTTCAACACCTACACCGCGACCGAGCTGCGCGGCACCGGCGGCGTCCTCGCCTCCCGGGAGAACTACGCCGAGACCCTCGTCGACGAGGTCCGCCTCGCCCGCAAGGTACTCGGCGACGACCCGCGCGAGGTCCGCACGGTCTTCGTCGGCGGCGGCACGCCCACGCTGCTGGCCGCCGGCGACCTGGTGCGGATGCTGGGCGCGATCCGGGACGAGTTCGGGCTGGCGGCGGACGCGGAGGTGACCACGGAGGCGAACCCCGAGTCGGTCGACCCGGCGTACCTGGCCACGCTGCGCGAAGGCGGCTTCAACCGGATCTCCTTCGGGATGCAGAGCGCGAAGCAGCACGTGCTCAAGGTGCTGGACCGCACCCACACCCCCGGCCGTCCCGAGGCGTGCGTCGCCGAGGCCCGCGCGGCGGGCTTCGACCACGTCAACCTCGACCTGATCTACGGCACACCGGGGGAGTCCGATGACGACTGGCGGGCCTCGCTGGACGCGGCGCTGGGCGCGGGACCCGACCACGTCTCGGCGTACGCGCTGATCGTGGAGGAGGGCACGCAGCTCGCCCGGCGCATCCGGCGCGGCGAGGTCCCGATGACCGACGACGACGTGCACGCCGACCGGTACCTGATCGCCGAGGAGACCCTCTCCGCGGCGGGCTTCGACTGGTACGAGGTGTCGAACTGGGCCACCTCGGAGGCGGGCCGGTGCCTGCACAACGAGCTGTACTGGCGGGGCGCCGACTGGTGGGGGGCCGGCCCCGGGGCGCACTCGCACGTGGGCGGGGTGCGGTGGTGGAACGTGAAGCATCCCGGCGCGTACGCGGGGGCGCTGGCGGCGGGGAGGTCGCCGGGGGCCGGGCGTGAGGTGCTGACGGACGAGGACCGGCGGGTGGAGCGGATCCTGCTGGAGCTGCGGCTGCGGGAGGGCGTCCCGCTGTCGCTGCTGCGGGACGCCGGCCTCGCCGCGTCCCGGCGGGCCCTGTCCGAGGGACTGCTGGACCGGGGCCCGTACGACGACGGCCGCGCGGTCCTCACCCTGCGCGGACGGCTGCTGGCGGACGCGGTGGTGCGGGACCTGGTGGACTGACCCGGGTCTGTTCTCGCCCCCGCCGCCCCTTCCCGTTCCCGACCCTGGGGGCTGCGCCCCCAGACCCCCGCTTCGGCCTGAACGGCCTCGTCCTCAAACGCCGGACGGGCTGAAATCAGCCCCTCCGGCGTTTGAGGAGCGGGGGTCCGGGGGCGGAGCCCCCGGGTCGGGACGGGAAGGGGTGGCGGGGGCGAGATCCTCAGGTCGTCACGAAGTCGATCAGTTCCTCGACCCGTCCCAGCAGCTCCGGCCGCAGGTCCTTGTAAGAGCCGACCTTGGCCAGGATGGCCTGCCACACCGCACCCGTGTTGTCCGCCGGCCAGCCCAGCGCCCGGCACACCCCCGTCTTCCAGTCCTGCCCCCGCGGCACCCGCGGCCACGCCTCGATGCCCAGCGACGACGGCTTCACCGCCTCCCAGACGTCGATGTAGGGGTGCCCCACCACCAGTGCGTGCTCGCTCGTCACCGCCTCCGCGATGCGCCACTCCTTCGAACCCGGCACCAGGTGGTCCACCAGCACGCCCAGCCTGGCGTCCGGGCCGGGGGCGAAGTCGGCGACGATCGACGGGAGGTCGTCCACGCCCTCCAGGTACTCCACGACGACGCCCTCGATGCGCAGGTCGTCGCCCCACACCTTCTCGACCAGCTCGGCGTCGTGCCGTCCCTCGACGTAGATGCGCCCGGCGCGGGCCACGCGCGCGCGTGCGCCGGGGACGGCCACCGAACCGGACGCCGTACGGGTGGGACGAGCCGGGCCCGCGGCGGGCCGCACCAGGGTCACCGCACGGCCCTCCAGCAGGAACCCGCGCGGCTCCATCGGGAACACCCGGTGCTTGCCGAAGCGGTCCTCCAGCGTCACCGTGCCCGCCTCGCAGCGGATCACCGCGCCGCAGAATCCGGTGCCGGGCTCCTCGACCACCAGACCGGGGTCGGCCGGGACCTCGGGCACCGGCTGCGGCTTCTTCCACGGCGGGGTCAGGTCGGCGGAGTACTGGCGCATTCTGCCGACGATACGAGGAACGCCCGCGCGACGATCAACGCGACACGCCGAACCGCGCGGCCAGCGCGTCCCGTTGGGCCCGCACGAACGCCGCGTCCACCACCGCTCCGTGACCGGGTACGTACAGCGCGTCCTCGCCGCCCAGTTCGAGCAGCCGGTCCAGCGCCGCCGGCCACCGCGACGGTACGGCGTCGGGGCCCGCCTGCGGCTCGCCGGACTCCTCGACCAGGTCCCCGCAGAACACGGTCTCCGGGTCGCCCGGCACCAGGACCGCGAGGTCGTGACCGGTGTGCCCGGGGCCCACGTTGGCCAGCAGCACCTGCCGGCCGCCGCCCAGGTCGAGCGTCCACTCGCCGCACACCTCGTGGCGCACCGCGACGAGGGCGTCCACGGCCTCCTCCGCGAGCCCGGCGTCCAGGCCCTCGGCCACCGCGTCCGCCCGCAGCGCCTCCCGGCCGGCGCCCGCCAGCACCGCGGCCGTGCCCACCGCGCCGAAGACCTCGGCGCCCGCGAAGGCCGGGGCGCCGAGGACGTGGTCGAAGTGCGGGTGGGTCAGCGCGAGATGCGTCACACGGTGCCCGGCGAGCTGCTGCGCCGCCACGCGCAACCGCGCGCCCTCGCCGAGGCTCGAGCCGGCGTCGACCGCCAGCGCCGCGTCGGCGCCGACGACCAGCCCGGCCGTGCAGTCCCACCCCGGCAGGCGGCACCGCCCCACCCCGGCCGCCAGCCGCTCCCACCCCAGGTCTTCCCAAGTCACCGTCACAACGGCGACGGTAGGGCCTGTACGCCTCCGGGGCACGACGGCGGTGCCCCGGCCTTGCCGGGGGCGTACCCCACGGCCGTACACTGGGCCGGGGAAGTCTGGCACTCGTACACGGTGAGTGCCAGGAGGAACACCGGGCGGACAACTTCTGGAGGTGTGCGCGATGCTCAGTGAACGCAGGCTGAAGGTGCTGCGCGCCATCGTCCAGGACTACGTCGGCACCGAGGAGCCCGTCGGCTCCAAGGCCCTCACCGAGCGGCACAACCTCGGCGTCTCCCCGGCCACCGTGCGCAACGACATGGCGGCCCTGGAGGACGAGGGGTTCATCGCGCAGCCGCACACCAGCGCGGGGCGCATCCCGACCGACAAGGGCTACCGGCTCTTCGTCGACAAGCTGGCCGGCGTCAAGCCGATGACCGCGCCGGAGCGGCGTGCCATCCAGAACTTCCTGGAGGGCGCCGTCGACCTCGACGACGTGGTGGCCCGCACGGTGCGGCTGCTCGCGCAGCTCACCCGGCAGGTCGCCGTCGTTCAGTACCCCTCGCTGACCCGCTCGACCGTGCGGCACGTGGAGCTGCTCTCCCTGGCGCCCGCGCGCCTGATGCTCGTGCTGATCACGGACACCGGGCGGGTCGAGCAGCGCATGGTCGACTGCCCGGCGCCCTTCGGTGAGGCGTCCCTCGCGGATCTGCGGGCGAGGCTCAACAGCCGGGTCGCCGGCCGTCGCTTCTCGGACGTGCCGGGCCTGGTCGAGGATCTTCCGGAGGCCTTCGAGGCCGAGGACCGCGGTACGGTCTCCACCGTGCTCTCCACCCTGCTGGAGACACTGGTCGAGGAGAACGAGGAGCGGCTGATGATCGGCGGCACCGCCAATCTCACCCGCTTCGGGCACGACTTCCCCCTCATGATCCGGCCGGTGCTGGAGGCGCTGGAGGAGCAGGTCGTGCTCCTCAAGCTGCTCGGCGAGGCGAAGGATCCGGGCGTGACCGTCCGTATCGGTCATGAGAACGCCCACGAAGGACTCAACTCCACGTCCGTCGTGTCGGTGGGCTACGGTTCGGGCGGCGAGGCGGTTGCCAAGCTCGGCGTGGTCGGACCGACCCGCATGGACTACCCGGGAACGATGGGAGCGGTACGCGCAGTGGCACGGTACGTCGGACAGATCCTGGCGGAGTCGTAGGTGGCCACGGACTACTACGCCGTACTCGGCGTACGCCGCGACGCGTCCCAGGACGAGATCAAGAAGGCGTTCCGGAGGCTCGCCCGCGAGCTGCACCCGGACGTCAACCCCGATCCGAAGACCCAGGAGCGGTTCAAGGAGATCAACGCCGCCTACGAGGTGCTGTCGGACCCGCAGAAGAAGCAGGTCTACGACCTCGGCGGCGACCCCCTCTCGCAGGCCGGCGGCGGTGGCGCGGGCGGCTTCGGCGCGGGGGGCTTCGGGAACTTCTCGGACATCATGGACGCGTTCTTCGGCACGGCGTCGCAGCGCGGTCCGCGCTCGCGCACCCGCCGGGGCCAGGACGCGATGATCCGCATCGAGGTCGAGCTGGACGAGGCGGCCTTCGGGACGACCAAGGACATCCAGGTCGACACGGCGGTCGTCTGCAACACCTGCAACGGCGAGGGCGCGGCGCCCGGCACCTCGGCGCAGACGTGTGACATGTGCCGCGGTCGCGGTGAGGTCTCGCAGGTCACCCGGTCCTTCCTGGGCCAGGTCATGACCTCCCGGCCCTGCCCGCAGTGCCAGGGCTTCGGCACCGTCGTCCCGACCCCGTGCCCCGAGTGCGCGGGCGACGGCCGGGTCCGCTCGCGGCGCACCCTGACCGTGAAGATCCCGGCCGGTGTGGACAACGGCACGCGGATCCAGCTCGCGGGCGAGGGCGAGGTCGGCCCCGGCGGCGGCCCCGCCGGCGACCTGTACGTCGAGATCCACGAGCTGCCGCACTCCACCTTCCAGCGGCGCGGCGACGACCTGCACTGCACGGTCACCATCCCGATGACGGCGGCGGCCCTCGGCACGAAGGTGCCGCTGGAGACGCTCGACGGCATGGAGGAGGTCGACATCCGCCCGGGCACCCAGTCCGGCCAGTCGATCCCGCTGCACGGGCGCGGCGTCACCCACCTGCGCGGCGGCGGCCGGGGCGACCTCGTCGTCCACGTCGAGGTCACCACCCCGACCAAGCTCGACCCCGAGCAGGAACGCGTCCTGCGCGAGCTGGCCAAGCTCCGCGGCGAGGAACGGCCCCAGGGCCAGTTCCAGCCGGGGCAGCAGGGGCTGTTCTCGCGGTTGAAGGACGCTTTCAACGGGCGCTGACACGGGGACGCCGGCAGGGCTTCGTGGGCTGATGCTCCTGGCCTGTGCCGACGGAAGCCCGGATTCGGACTTGTGCGGAGGACGTGACAACATGCGCTCATGTCCTCCGCACTGACCGATCTCTTCCCCCAGCCGATCGTGCAGGCGCCCATGGCGGGCGGCGTCTCCGTGCCGCAGCTCGCCGCCGCGGTCTGCGAGGCGGGAGGGCTGGGGTTCCTGGCCGCCGGGTACAAGACGGCGGACGGCATGTACCAGGAGATCAAGCAGCTGCGGGGGCTGACCTCACGCCCCTTCGGCGTCAACCTGTTCATGCCGCAGCCGGAGTCGGCCGACCCCGCGGCCGTCGGCGTCTACGCCCATCAGCTGGCCGGCGAGGCCGCCTGGTACGAGACCGAGCTGGGCGACCCCGACTGCGGCCGGGACGACGGCTACGACACCAAGCTCGCGGTGCTGCTGGACAACCCGGTGCCCGTGGTCTCCTTCCACTTCGGGGTGCCGAGCCGCGAGGTCGTCGACTCGCTCCACCGCGTCGGCACGTTCACCCTGGTCACGGCGACCACCGCCGACGAGGCCCGGGCCGTCGAGCGGTCCGGCGCCGACGCGGTGATCGCCCAGGGCGTCGAGGCCGGCGGACACCAGGGCACCCACCGCGACCACCCGGAGACCGGCGGCGCCGGGATCGGGCTGCTGTCGCTGGTCGCCCAGATCCGGGAGGCGGTGAGCCTGCCCGTCGTCGCCGCCGGCGGCATCATGCGCGGCGCCCAGATCGCCGCGGTCCTCGCGGCCGGCGCGAGCGCGGCCCAGCTCGGCACCGCCTTCCTCGCCACCACCGAGTCCGGGGCGCACGCCCTGCACAAGGAGGCGCTGACCAACCCGCTGTTCGTCCGCACCGAACTGACCCGCGCCTTCTCCGGCCGCCCCGCCCGCGGCCTGGTCAACCGCTTCCTGCGCGAGCACGGCCCGTACGCCCCCGCCGCCTACCCCGAGGTGCACCACCTCACCTCGCCGCTGCGCAAGGCCGCGGCGAAGGCCGGTGACGCGCAGGGCATGGCGCTGTGGGCGGGGCAGGGCCACCGGCTGGCCCGGGAGCTGCCCGCGGGGCAGCTCGTGGAGGTGCTCGTCGCCGAACTCGCGTCCGTCGGTACGGCGTTGTCGCCGTACATGACGGGAGGTGCGGGCCGATGACGGCTCCGGTGTTCGTGGTCGACGCGCTCCGGCCGGAGGACCTGCCCGGCGGTGAGTACGTCCTGGACGGCCCCGAGGGACGGCACGCCGTCTCCGTGAAGCGGCTGCGGGCCGGGGAGGACGTCGTCCTCACCGATGGGCGCGGACGCTGGGCCGAGGGCGTGGTGAAGGCCGCCGAGGGCAAGGACCGCCTGGTCGTCACCGGCCTGGAGAGCGTGCGCGAGGAGCCCGCCGAGCAGCCCCGTGTCACCGTCGTCCAGGCCCTGCCCAAGGGCGACCGCGGTGAGCTGGCCGTCGAGACGATGACCGAGGTCGGGGTCGACGCGATCGTGCCGTGGGCGGCGTCCCGCTGCATCACGCAGTGGAAGGGCGACCGGGGCCTGAAGGCGCTCGGCAAGTGGCGGGCGACGGCCCGGGAGGCCGGCAAGCAGTCCCGCCGGGTCCGCTTCCCCGACGTCGCGGACGCGGCGAGCAGCAGGCAGGTTGCGTCACTTCTGGCCGACGCGGCCTTCGCCGCCGTGCTCCACGAGAGCGGCGAGGAGCCGCTGGCCGCCGCCGAACTCCCCGCCTCCGGCGACATCGTGCTGGTCGTCGGGCCCGAAGGCGGCGTGTCCCCGGAGGAGCTGGCCCTGTTCGCCGAGGCCGGGGCGAAGCCCTACCGGCTGGGCCGCAGTGTGCTGCGCACCTCCACCGCGGGCACCGCGGCGACGGCCGTCCTGCTGGCCCGCACCGGCCGCTGGTCCTGACGGGCCGTCAGGTCGTCGGTCCGCCGGGGGCCGACGCCACCGCCGGGAACAGCTCCCAGCCGTCCAGCTCCGCGGGCCCGCCGAGGAGCCCGCGCCGGGCCGCCTCGTCGACGAATCCCCGTACGACACCGGGTTCGTGCAGGTTGAGCGATTCCTCGCCGATCGCCACGCACCCCGAGTGCAGCCATCCGTCGGGGACGAAACGCCCCTCGCCGCCCTGAAACACGAGACGCGTCGTCGTCCCGTCCCGGCGCAGGGAGAGCACCTCCGCGCAGGGTCCCTCGGTGCTGTGCCGATGGCTCACCGACCACACGTAGACGGCGGTCTCGTCCACGACGAGCTTCCGGCGGCGGCGCTTGGTGCTCATCCGTCCACGGTAGTGAGGAGTGGCCGTTTGCGCCCTACCGCGCGTGCCGCAGCGGTGGCAGGCTGCCCTCCATGGGGGCATTGAGACGGATTTGGCGCATCGCTCCGGTGGTCGTCGGCTCGGCCGTCGCCGCCGGCGGACTCGTCGCGTGCGACCCGGGCGGACTCAGCTCCGCGACCGTGGCCTACACGACCGACCAGACCGTGACGCGCGAACTCGAGCGGCGGGACGCCGAGGTGCGGTGGCTCACCTGCACCGCCTCCCTGGGCGACCGGGACGGCACCGCCTCGGCGACCGCGCACACCGTCGCCTCCGTGCACTGCGAGGGGAAGACGGACGGCGGGCAGGACCTCGCCGTCGACGGCGAGGTCACCCGCGTCGTCAACGGCGCCTGTGTGCGCGGCGATCTGACCGCGAAGGTGGACGGCAAGGAGTGGTTCCGGGTCAAGGGGCTGGGCGACTGCGACGCCGCGAGCGCCCCGCCGGCCGGCCGGCCCTCCCAGAACGGTCCCGGACCCACCGTGACCGTCACCCGGACCATCTGGTGCCCGGACGATCCGTACTGCCGCCCGGTGGAGGGCAAGTAGCCCGCCCGTGGCCGCCTTCGCCCGTCCGGGCCGCCGTAGCCCTCCCGTGCGCCGGGGCGTGAAGTGATCGAACCCCTGTCGATCGACCCCCACCCCTGCATAGGCTGTGCGTGTGACTCAGCCCGCAGCGCCTGCCTACCTCCGCTTTCCGCACCCGCACGGCGAGTTGGTCGCCTTCACCGCCGAGGACGACGTGTGGCTCGCCCCGCTCGACGGCGGCCGGGCCTGGCGGGTCAGCGCCGACAACATGCCGGTGAACCACCCGCGCATCTCGCCCGACGGCACCACCGTCGCCTGGACCTCCACCCGCGACGGCGCCCCCGAGGTGCACATCGCCCCCGTCGACGGCGGCCCGGCGACACGCCTCACGCACTGGGGCAGCGCGAAGACACAGGTCCGCGGCTGGACCCCGGAGGGAGAGGTCCTCGCCCTCAGCACCCACGGCCAGGCCAGCCTGCGCCGCACCTGGGCCCGCGCCGTCCCGCTGGACGGCGGGCCCGCCACCACCCTGCCCTACGGGCCCGTCGGCGACGTCGCGTACGGGCCGCACACCGTGCTGCTGTCCGTGACGATGGGCCGCGAGGCCGCCTGGTGGAAGCGGTACCGGGGCGGCACGGCGGGCAAGCTGTGGATCGACGCCGAGGACGACGGCGAGTTCGTCCGGCTGCACGCCGACCTCGACGGCAACATCGAGTACCCGTTCTGGGTCGGCGAGCGGGTCGCCTTCCTCTCCGACCACGAGGGCACCGGGGCCCTCTACTCCTCCCTCGCCGACGGCTCCGACCTGCGCCGGCACACCCCGATCGACGGCTTCTACGCCCGGCACGCCGCGACCGACGGCACCCGCGTCGTCTACTCCAGCGCGGGTGAGCTGTGGACGCTGGACGACCTGGACGGCGCCGAGCCGCGCCGCCTGGACATCCGGCTCGGCGGTTCACGCGTCGACCTCCAGCCGTACCCGGTCAACGCCGCCCACTGGTTCGGCGCCGCGTCCCCCGACCACACCGCCCGCGGCAGCGCCGTCTCCGTGCGCGGCGGCGTCCACTGGGTCACCCACCGCTCCGGCCCGGCCCGCGCCCTCGCGGCGACGCCCGGCGTACGCACCCGGCTGCCCCGCGCCTTCCGCGCCGACGGCGAGGAGTGGGTGGTGTGGGTGACGGACGCCGAGGGCGACGACGCCCTGGAGTTCGCGCCCGCCACCGGCCTCGCGCCCGGCGCCACCCCGCGCCGGCTCGCCGCCGGGCAGCTCGGCCGGGTCCTGAACCTCGCGATGGCCCCCGACGGCAGCCGCGCCGCCGTCGCCTCGCACGACGGACGCGTCCTGCTCGTCGAGCGGGAGACCGGCGAGGTCCGCGAGGTCGACCGCAGCGAGGACGGCGACGCCTCCGGCCTCGTCTTCTCGCCCGACTCCGCCTGGCTGGCCTGGTCCCACCCCGGTCCCTCCCCGCTGCGCCAGCTCAAGCTCGCCAACACCACCGACCTGTCGGTGAGCGAGGCGACCCCGCTGCGCTTCCGCGACTACTCGCCCGCCTTCACCCTGGACGGCAAGCACCTCGCCTTCCTCTCCACCCGCTCCTTCGACCCGGTCTACGACGAGCACGTCTTCGACCTGGCCTTCGTCGAGGGCGCCCGTCCGTACCTGATCACGCTGGCCGCGACCACCCCGTCGCCCTTCGGCCCGCAGCGCCACGGCCGGCCCTTCGAGACCCCGGACCGCGAGGAGACCCCCGACAGCGAGGGCACCCCGACCACCCGGATCGACATCGAGGGCCTCGCCGACCGCATCGTGCCCTTCCCGGTGGAGGCCGCCCGCTACTCCCGGCTGCGCGCCGCCAAGGACGGCGTCCTGTGGCTGCGCCACCCCGTCATCGGCGTCCTCGGCGCCTCCCGCGCCAACCCGGACGACCCCGACCCGCACACCGAGCTGGAGCGCTACGACCTCGCCCAGCAGCGCGTCGAGCACCTCGCGGGCGACGCCGACCACTTCGAGGTCAGCGGCGACGGCAAGCGGGTGCTGCTGTGGACCGACGGGCGCCTCAAGGTCGTCCCCAGCGACCGGCGGGCCTCCGGCGACGAGGACAGCGACACCAACATCACCGTCGATCTGAGCCGGGTCCGGCAGACCGTCGACCCGGCCGCCGAGTGGCGCCAGATGTTCGACGAGACCGGCCGCGTCATGCGGGACAACTTCTGGCGGTCCGACATGAACGGCGTCGACTGGGACGGCGTCCTCGACCGCTACCGCCCCGTCCTGGACCGCCTCGCCACCCACGACGACCTCGTCGACCTGCTGTACGAGGTGCACGGCGAGCTGGGCACCTCGCACGCCTACGTCAGCCCGCGCGGCGGCCACGGCGGCGCCGCCCGGCAGGGCCTGCTCGGCGCCGACCTGTCCCGGCACGAGGACGGCACCTGGCGCATCGACCGCGTCCTGCCCTCCGAGACCTCCGACCCGCACGCCCGCTCCCCGCTCGCCGCGCCCGGCGTCGCGGTCCGCGCCGGCGACGCGATCGTCGCGGTCGCCGGACGGCCCGTCGACCCGGTCACGGGACCGGCCCCGCTGCTCGTCGGCACGGCCGGCAAGCCGGTCGAGCTGACCGTCTCCCCGGCCGGCGGCGGCGAGCTGCGGCACGCCGTCGTCGTCCCCCTCGCCGACGAGGAACCCCTGCGCTACCACGCCTGGGTCGCCGACCGGCGTGCCCACGTCCACGAGACGTCCGGCGGCCGGCTCGGCTATCTGCACGTGCCCGACATGGTCGGCTCCGGCTGGGCCCAGCTCCACCGCGACCTGCGCGTCGAGGTGGCCCGGGAGGGCCTGGTCGTCGACGTGCGCGAGAACCGCGGCGGGCACACCTCCCAGCTCGTCGTGGAGAAGCTGGCCCGGCGGATCATCGGCTGGGACCTGCCGCGCGGCATGCGGCCCGCCAGCTACCCGTTGGACGCGCCGCGCGGGCCGGTGGTCGCCGTCGCCAACGAGTTCTCCGGCTCCGACGGCGACATCGTCAACGCGGCGATCAAGGCGCTGGGGATCGGCCCGGTGGTCGGCACCCGCACCTGGGGCGGCGTCATCGGCATCGACAGCCGGTACCGGCTGGTCGACGGGACGCTGATCACGCAGCCGAAGTACGCGTTCTGGCTGGAGGGGTACGGGTGGGGCGTGGAGAACCACGGCGTCGATCCGGACGTGGAGGTGCCGCAGCGGCCGCAGGACCATGTGGCGGGGCG
Organism: Streptomyces sp. NPDC032940; assembly: GCF_040636935.1. NCBI lineage: Bacteria > Bacillati > Actinomycetota > Actinomycetes > Kitasatosporales > Streptomycetaceae > Streptomyces > Streptomyces sp. NPDC032940. The sequence goes on from NZ_JBEZVJ010000013.1 coordinate 92,795, forward strand.
TGACCCTCAGCTGGACGAGGCGATCCGGATGGCGCTGGAGGCGCTGGAGGCGACACCGGCGAAGACGCCACCGGCCTTGCCATAGCCTCCGGCGGTCCCAGCTGCGGGCAGTCGTGCCGCTGGCGGCACGGGTGGGCGCAGCGGCACCCCGCAGGCGCGGGCAAGCACACCCATCCGGCGGCCACCACGGCGCGCGGCGCCCCGCGCACCCCGGCTCGCTACGATGCCCCCAGAAGATCACCACCGTAAGGAGCGCCCATGGCAGGCGAGCCGCAGGACGACTGTCTGTTCTGCAAGATCGTCGCGGGTCAGATCCCCGCGACCATCGTCCGCGAGACGGACACCACCGTCGCGTTCCGCGACATAAACCCCCAGGCGCCCACCCACGTCCTGGTGATCCCCAAGGCGCACCACAAGGACGCCGCCGCCCTCGCCGCCGCCGACCCGCAGGCCGCCGCAGACGTCCTGCGCGAGACCCAGGCCGTCGCCGACGACGAGAAGCTGGACAGCTACCGCATCGTCTTCAACACCGGAACCGGCGCCGGCCAGACCGTCTGGCACGCCCACGCCCACGTCCTCGGCGGCCGCGGCCTCGAGTGGCCCCCCGGATAGGCCCGGACAGGCACCGTGTCCGTACGTGAACTCGTCGTCCTCGGCACCGCCAGCCAGGTCCCGACCCGGCACCGCAACCACAACGGCTACCTGCTGCGCTGGGACGGCGAGGGCATCCTGTTCGACCCCGGCGAGGGCACGCAGCGCCAGATGCTGCGCGCCGGGGTCGCCGCCCACGACCTGAACCGGATCTGCGTCACGCACTTCCACGGCGACCACAGCCTCGGCCTCGCCGGTGTGATCCAGCGGATCAACCTGGACCGGGTCCCGCACGAGGTCACCGCCCACTACCCGCGCTCCGGGCAGCGCTTCTTCGACCGCCTGCGGTACGCCACCGCCTACCGCGAGACGGTCGCCCTCACCGAGGCGCCGGTCGACGCGGACGGGCCCCTCGCGGTCACCGGCGCCTACACGCTGGAGGCCCGCAGGCTCTCGCACCCCGTCGAGTCGTACGGCTACCGGCTCACCGAGCCCGACCGCCTGCGCATGCTGCCCGAACGGCTGGCCGCGCACGGCATCGAGGGCCCCGACGTCGGCCGCATCCGGCGCGAGGGCGTGCTGAACGGCGTGGCGCTGGACGAGGTCAGCGAGGTCCGCCGGGGCCAGCGGTTCGCGTTCGTCATGGACACCCGGCTCTGCGCGGGGGTGGGCGAGCTCGCCGAGGGCTGCGACCTGCTGGTCATCGAGTCGACGTTCCTCGACGAGGACGAGGAGCTCGCCGCCGACCACGGCCACCTCACCGCCGGCCAGGCGGCGCGGGCCGCCCGGGAGGCGGGCGTACGCCACCTCGTGCTGACGCACTTCAGCCAGCGCTACCCGGACCCGGGGGAGTTCGAGCGGCAGGCGCGGGCCGCCGGGTACGAGGGGGAGCTGACCGTGGCCCGTGACCTGGACCGAGTCCCGGTTCCGAAACGCCGGTGACCTCGCCGTACGATGCTGCGATGCCCCTGCCCATCGCTGAACTGCACCTTCATGTCGAAGGCACCCTGGAGCCGGAGCTGGCCTTCGAGCTGGCCGCCCGCAACGGAGTCGCCCTGCCCTACGCGGACACGGAGGCCCTGCGCGAGGCGTACCGGTTCGAGGACCTCCAGTCCTTCCTGAACCTGTACTACGAGCTCATGGCCGTCCTGCGCACCGAACGGGACTTCGAGGACCTCGCCGACGCCTACCTGGCCCGCGCCGCCGCCCAGGGCGTACGGCACGCGGAGATCTTCTTCGACCCGCAGGCGCACCTCGCCCGCGGCGTGGAGATGGGCACCGTCGTGGAGGGCCTGTGGCGGGCGCTGGGCCGCAGCCGGGAGAACCACGGCGTCTCCACCCGCCTGATCATGTGTTTCCTGCGCGACGAGTCCGCCGAGTCGGCCCTCGCGACCCTCGACGCCGCGAAGCCCTACCTGGACCGCATCACCGGCGTCGGCCTGGACTCCGCCGAGGTCGGCCACCCGCCGGCGAAGTTCCGCGCGGTGTACGAGGCCGCCGCCGCCCTCGGGCTGCGCCGCGTCGCGCACGCGGGCGAGGAGGGCCCGCCGGCGTACGTCACCGAGGCCCTGGACGTGCTCGGCGTCGAGCGGATCGACCACGGCCTGCGTTCGATGGAGGACCCGGCGCTGGTCGAGCGGCTGGTGCGCGAGCGCGTCCCGCTGACGCTGTGCCCGCTGTCCAACGTCCGGCTGCGCACGGTCGACACCCTCGCCGACCACCCGCTGCCCGCGATGCTCGACGCCGGGCTGATGTGCACGGTCAACTCCGACGACCCCGCCTACTTCGGCGGCTACGCGGGCGACAACCTCGACGCCGTGCGCGCCGCGCTGGGCCTCACCGACGAGCGGCTGCGGGAGCTGGCCCGCAACTCCTTCCTCGCCTCCTTCCTGGAGGACGACGAGGAGCTGCGGGCGCGCTGCCTTGCCGAGGTGGAGGCGTACGAGTTCCCCACGGCGTAGGCCGGCCCGGGCCCTGACTCAGCCGGTCCCGGACCCCGGTGTGGCGGCCGCCGCCCGGGGTCCCGCCGTGCCGTAGGCGCGCTGCACCGGGCGGGCCGGGGCGTCCACGTCGATCTCGACGACGGGCTGCTCCAGGGCGCCGACCTCCGGCACCGCGCCGCTGGGCGTGCCGGTGGCGGCGGCGACCAGGGCGGCCGGGGTGCCGCCGCGGCGGCGGATCGCGCCGGGCAGCAGCGGGCGCCCGCCCGTGTGCAGGGCGACGGCCGTCATCGGCACGGCGGCCAGCAGCAGCCCCGCGCCGAGCACCAGGCCCATGCCCGCGTAACCGGCCTGCGCCGACAGCGCGCTGCCCGTCAGCGGTCCGGCCGCCGTGCCCAGCGAGGACGCCGAGCCGACGAGCACCGCCCACCGGCCGCGCGGGTCGAGCGAGGCGGCGAGGCCGATCAGGTACGACAGGACGACCGGGTACAGCGTGTTCCAGGCGATCTCCCCGGACGCGAAGGTCGCGGGGGTGGTCGCGGACGCGCTCACCGCGATGCAGCCCGCGATCAGCACCGTGCCCGCGCCGATGGGCATCGCCCGCCCCAGCCGCGGCCCGAGCGCGCCGGCCGCCAGGACGCCGACCAGTCCGGCGCCCAGGGCGACGGCGAAGACGACTCCGAGGGCGGCGTCGCCCAGACCGGCCTGCGTCAGCCCGATCCGGCCGCTGACGCCCCACAGGGAGTTCTGCGCGAGGGACCAGCACAGCACGGTGGCGGCGAGCACGAGGCCGGAGCGGCGGCGGGGGAGCGCGGTGGCGGGGTCGGTGTCGTGCGCGGCAGGCGACGCGGCCGTGCCGCCCGGCAGCCGGCCGGTCAGCGGCCACACCGCGAGGGCGGTCAGCGCGATCGCGGCCAGCGGCAGTCCGTGCGCCCGGCCCAGGTGCGGCACCGTCAGATACACCGCGCCGGCCAGCGCGGACACCGTCAGCAGGCCCATCGTGGAGGCGCGGTGGGGATCCCGCTCGGCCGCGATCCGGGTGGCGGCGACCGTGGTGGCGGTGCCCGATCCGAAGCCGCCGAGGACCGCGCCGGCGACGACGGCCGGGACGCTGCCGGTGAGCGCGGCGGAGCCGTAGCCGACGACGGCCAGGACGAGCCCGAAGCGGGCCAGCGTCCGGGCGCCGATCCGCTGCACCCGGGAGGCGAGCAGGAAGCCCGCGGTGGCGGAGCTCAGCAGCAGCGCGCTGCCGACGGCGCCCGCCTGCGTGGCGGTCAGCGGCAGGCCGGTGTCCAGTCTGCCGACGGTGGTGGGCAGCAGGTAGGGAGGAAGGTACCCGGCCGTGAAAAGGGCGACGAGGGGCCAGGGAGTGGTGCGGGGGGCGAACACGGGCGTTCCCAGGGCATGCGAAAGGAGGGTGGGAAGGGGAGGGGGCGACGACCGTCGACTGACAGGAACGCGCGCGCAATTTGTATCAAGCGCGGGGACGCCGAAAACAGGCGACAAGGTGTGATCTAGGTCACAGTTGCGTTTGGGGTCCGAGGAGTCGGGTAGGAGGGCGCGTCACCGCCAGTGAACTGCGCCTCCTCCGGCCGGAATCGTCGCTTCCGCCTTCACCCGGATCTCCCGCATCACCGCGACGATCCGCGCCTCGTGATCCGGCGTCAGACGGGCCACCGGCACCGAGCAGCTGATGGCGTCCAGGGCCGGCGTCTCGTGCCGCAGCGCGAAGCCGAAGCCGACGATGCCCGTCACCCCCTCCTCACGGTCGACGGAGTAGCCGCGCTCCCGGATCCGGGCGAGGTCGGCCGCCAGGGACTCCCGGTCGGTGTGCGTGTTCGGCGTCAGCGCCTCGTACGGGCCCTCGGGCAGCTCCGCGTCCGGCCGCTCGGCCAGCAGCGCCTTGCCGAGGGCGCCCGCGTGGGCGGGCAGCCGGCGTCCCACCCTGCTGATGGTGCGCAGGTACTCGTGCGACTCCCGCGTCGCCAGATAGGCCACGTCGTGCCCGTCGAGCCGCCCCAGGTGAAGGGTCTCGCCCAGCGCCTCGGACGCCTCGTCGAGATACGGCCGCACCGCCCGCACGCGGGGATCGGAGTCGAGGTAGCTGGTGCCGGCGAGCAGGGCGTGGATGCCGATGCCGTACAGCGATCCCGTGACGTCGGTGCGCACCCAGCCGCGCGAGATCAGGGTCTGGAGCAGCGCGTACATCGAACTGCGCGGCACGCCCAGCTCGTCCGCCAGCTCCTGGAGCCGGGCCGGGCGGTCCCCGCGCGCGGCCAGCACCTCCAGCAGCTCGACCGTGCGCGCCGCCGACTTCACCTCGCGGACGCCGCCTGCCGCGCCCCCTGTCTCCGACATGTGCCGATCGTAAGCGGACGCCGCCGCCCCATTGACGCCCGGCGTCCACCTCTCTAATCTCCATCTCCATACATAGACGTCATCTACATACGGAGACACGATGGTGAGCGTGGGTTCCGACACCGGCACCGACCCCGCGACGGACGTGGTGCGGCGACTGCGCGAGGGGATGGCGGACAGGGTGCTGTCCTTCCCCCTGACCAGCTTCCGCGACGACGGCTCCCTCGACCCCGACGGCTACCGGGCCTACGTCGCCGAACGCGTCGCCGCCGGGCCCGGCGCCGTCTTCCCCGCCTGCGGCACCGGCGAGTTCTTCTCCCTCGACGAGGACGAGTACCGGCGGGTCGTCACCATCGCGGTCGAGGAGACGGCCGGCCGGGTGCCCGTCGTCGCCGGCGCCGGATACGGCTGGGCGCAGGCCCTCCGGTTCGCCCGCATCGCCGAGGACGCCGGCGCCGACGCACTCCTCGTCATGCCGCACTACCTCACCGCCGCCCCGCAGGAGGGCCTCGTCGCCCAGCTGGAGCGGATCGCCGCCGGCACCCGGCTCCCGCTGATCGCCTACCAGCGCGGCCAGGTCACCTACTCCGCCGAGTCGGTCCGGCGCATCGCCCGCATCCCCGGTGTCGTCGGCCTCAAGGACGGCCACGGCGACCTCGACCGCCTCCAGCGCATGGTGCTCGCCGCCCCCGAGGACTTCCTGTTCTTCAACGGCGCCGCCACCGCCGAGGTCCAGGCCCGCGCCTACGCGGCCGTCGGCGTCCCCGCCTACTCCTCGGCCGTGCACGCCTTCGCCCCCGAGATCGCGAACGCCTTCCTCGCCGCCCTGCGCGCCGGCGACGGCGGCACCGTCGACAAGCTGCTGCGGGACTTCTACGTCCCCCTGGTCGAACTGCGCGACCGCGTCCCCGGATACGCCGTGTCCCTGGTGAAGGCCGCGGCCCGGCTGCGCGGCTGCCCGGTCGGCCCCGTGCGCGCCCCGCTCACCGACCCGTCGGCCGCCGACCTGGCCGCACTCACGACCCTGCTCACCGCCGGACTCGCCCTCGTAGGAGCCGCCCTGTGAACCTCACCGTCACCGACGTCCGCCTGACGCCGATCCTCGTCGCCGACCCGCCCCTGCTCAACACCCAGGGCGTCCACCAGCCCTACACCCCCCGCCTGATCGTCGAGGTGGAGACCGCCGACGGGATCACCGGCGTCGGCGAGACCTACGGCGACGCCAAGTACCTGGAGCTGGCCCGCCCCTTCGCCGACAAGCTGAAGGGGCGCCGGGTCAGCGACCTCAACGGCCTGTTCACGACGGCCGACGAGGTCGCCGTCGACTCCTCCCGGGTCTCCGGCCAGGTCGACGTCGGCGGTCTGCGCGGCGTCCAGACCGCCGACAAGCTCCGCCTGTCCGTCGTCTCCGGCTTCGAGGTCGCCTGCCTCGACGCCCTCGGCAAGGCGCTCGGCCTGCCCGTGCACGCGCTGCTGGGCGGCAAGGTCCGCGACGCCGTGGAATACAGCGCGTACCTGTTCTACAAGTGGGCAGGCCACCCCGAGGGCGTGGCCTGCGAGCAGGACGACTGGGGCGCCGCCCTCGACCCGGCGGGCGTCGTCGCCCAGGCCCGCGCCTTCACCGAGCGGTACGGCTTCACCTCCTTCAAGCTCAAGGGCGGAGTCTTCCCGCCCGAGGAGGAGATCGCCGCGATCCGGGCGCTCGCCGAGGCCTTCCCCGGCCACCCCCTGCGCCTCGACCCCAACGGCGCCTGGTCCGTGGAGACCTCGCTGAAGGTCGCCGCGGAGCTCGGGGACGTCCTGGAGTACCTGGAGGACCCCGCGCTCGGCACCCCGGCCATGGCCGAGGTCGCCGCGCGGACCGGGGTGCCGCTCGCGACCAACATGTGCGTGACGACGTTCGCCGAGATCCAGGAGGCGTTCACCAAGGGCGCCGTGCAGGTCGTGCTCTCCGACCACCACTACTGGGGCGGGCTGCGCAACACCCAGCAACTCGCCGCCGTCTGCCGCACCTTCGGCGTCGGCGTCTCCATGCACTCCAACACCCACCTGGGCATCAGCCTCGCCGCCATGACCCACGTGGCGGCCACCGTCCCCAACCTCCACCACGCCTGCGACTCCCACTACCCCTGGCAGTCCGAGGACGTGCTCACCGAGCGGCTCACCTTCGACGGCGGCAAGGTCAGCGTCTCCGACGCGCCCGGCCTCGGGGTCGAACTCGACCGCGACAAGCTGGCGTTCCTGCACCGCCGCTGGCTCGACGACGACGGCACCCTCCGCGACCGCGACGACGCGGCGGCGATGCGGGTCGCCGACCCGCAGTGGGTCACCCCGTCCGTCCCCCGCTGGTGATCCGCTCCCTTCCCCCCTTCCCTGCCACGACCGGAGCCGCTCGTGTCCGCAGCAACACCAGAGGTGCATCCCCCCGCCGTACAGTCCGCCGTCCACAAGATCTTCCGCCGCGTGGTCCCCCTCTTCTTCGTCATGTTCGTGGCGAACTACATGGACCGCGTCAACCTGGGCTTCGCCCAGGACGAACTGCGGGCCGACGTGGGCCTGTCGGGCGCCGCGTTCGGCCTCGGCGCCGGCATCTTCTTCATCGCGTACGCCCTCTTCGAGGTCCCCTCCAACATCCTCATGGAGCGGTTCGGCCCGAAGGTCTGGCTCACCCGCATCATGATCAGCTGGGGTGTCGTCGCCACCGCGATGGCCTTCGTCGACAGCGTGGAGATGTTCTACGCCCTGCGCTTCCTGCTCGGCGTCGCCGAGGCCGGGTTCTTCCCGGCCGTCATCTACTACTTCAGCCGCTGGCTGCCCGACTCCCACCGGGGCCGCGCCACCTCGGTCTTCCTGATGGGTTCCGGCACGGCGACGGTCGTCGTCGGCCCCGTCTCCGGCGCGCTCCTGGAGATGCACGGCATCTGGGGCCACTCCGGCTGGCAGTGGATGTTCTTCGTGGAGGGCGTCTTCTCCGTCGTCCTCGGCTTCGTCGTCTACCGCTTCCTGGACTCCGGGGTCGAACAGGCGACCTGGCTGACCGACGACGAGAAGACCGGCCTGATCGCGGTCATCGACGCCGAACAGGACGAGCGGGACGCGCGGCGCGGCGCGAAGTCGGCGAAGGTCTCCCGCTGGAAACTCCTCGCCGACCCGCAGATGCTGCTCTTCCTGTGGATCTACTTCGCCGTCAACGTCGCCCTGTACGCGGTGACGTTCTGGCTGCCGTCGATCGTGGACGACATCGGCGGGCTGAGCGACTTCCAGGTGGGGCTGCTGACGTCCGTGCCGTGGCTGTGCGCGATCGGCGCCCTGTACGTCAGCGGGCGGATCTCCGACCGCATCGGCAAGCGCCGGCCCGTCCTGGTCACGCTGCTCCTCCTCGGCGGCTGCGGCACCCTGCTGGCCGTGTTCGTCTCGCCCTGGGCCGGGCTGGGCGCGCTGTGCGTGGCCGCGATGGGCTTCAAACCGGCCTCCCCGGTCTTCTGGACCATCCCGCAGAGCTATCTCGACGCCCGGGCCGCCGCCCCCGGCATCGCGCTGATCAACTCCATCGGCAACCTCGGCGGATTCGTCGCCCCCACCGCCTTCGGGATCATCGAGGACACGACCGGTTCCACCAAGGGCGGCCTGGTCGGGCTCACCGTCGTCGGCTTCCTGGCCGCGCTCAGTGTGCTGCTGGTGCGGGGCGGCGGACGCAACGACCGGGTCCGCGGCAGGACCGCGAGGACGCCGGCCGCCACGTCACCCGAGACGGCCCCCGGCGCCGCCCGCAGCGCCCGCCCGGGACCCGCGGCGGCCTGACACCCAGGGGCGCGAACGCCACCGGCAGGCCGGCGGCGTGGTGCACACTGGCCTGATCCGCACCATGCCAGGGAGCGCACCGTGACAGCGTCCACCGTGTCCGCGGCGTCCGACGGGACCGTCATGACCGCCGTGTCCGCCGACGAGAGAACACACCGCCACCCGCAGCAGGACGAGGGATCGTACCGGCACCCCCAGGTCGACCCCCTGGCCGCCCTGCGCACCCCGCAGGACCCGCCCTGGGACGTGTATCTCACCGGCACCGTCTTCCTCGACGTCATCTTCACCGGGCTCGACTCCGCCCCGGTGCGCGGGACCGAGTCCTGGGCACGCGGAATGGGGTCGAGCCCGGGCGGCGTGGCCAACATGGCGACCGCGCTGGCCCGCCTGGGCCTGCGCACCTCGCTGGCGGCGGCCTTCGGCGACGACCACTACGGCGACTACTGCTGGGACGCGCTCGCCCGGGGCGAGGGCATCGACCTGACCCCCTCGCGCACCGTCCCCGGCTGGCACTCGCCGGTCACGGTCTCCATGGCGTACGAGGGGGAGCGCACCATGGTCTCCCACGGCCACGAGCCGCCGCCGGAGGAGCCCTCGCCCGACTGCCCGCCGCGCGCCCGGGCCGCCGTCGCCTCCCTCACGCCCGGCGTCCGCGCCCCGTGGATCGCGCAGGCCGCCGCGCGGGGCACCCGCATCTTCGCCGACGTCGGCTGGGACGACACCGGCGCGTGGGACCTGGCCGGGCTGGCCGACCTCGCGCACTGCGAGGCGTTCCTGCCGAACGCGGAGGAGGCCATGCGCTACACGGGCGCCGGCTGCCCGCGCGCCGCCGCACACGCCCTGACCGAGCACGTACCGCTCGCGGTGGTCACCCTCGGCGCGGAGGGCGCCTACGCGGTGGACCGGCGCACGGGGGAGAGCGCCGAGGTCCCGGCCATCGCCGTGGAGGCCCTGGACCCGACCGGCGCCGGGGACGTCTTCGTCGCCGGGTTCGTCACCGGCACCCTGGCCGGCTGGCCGCTCGCCGACCGCCTCGCCTTCGCCGGCCTGACCGCCGCCCTCTCCGTCCAGGAGTTCGGCGGCTCCCTGTCGGCGCCGGGCTGGTCCGAGATCGCGACCTGGTGGCGCAAGGTCCAGTCGGTCGAGGAGCAGGACCCCGCGGCCCTGCGACGGTACGCGTTCCTGGCGGACCTGGTCCCGGACGAGCCGGTCAGACCCTGGCCCCTGCGCCGAGCGGTCCCCACCATCGGCTTCCGCCGCCCGACCTGACCCGGCCCCAGGGCATGCTCAGAACCCGAGCCGCCGCAGCTGCTTCGGGTCGCGCTGCCAGTCCTTGGCGACCTTCACGTGCAGGTCCAGGAAGACAGGAGTCCCCAGCAGGGCCTCGATCTGCTTGCGGGACTTGATGCCGACGTCCTTCAGGCGCTTGCCCTTGGGGCCGATGATGATGCCCTTCTGGCTGGGGCGTTCGATGAAGACGTTGGCGTGGATGTCCAGCAGCGGCTTGTCGGCGGGGCGGTCCTCGCGCGGGAGCATCTCCTCCACCACCACGGCGATGGAGTGCGGCAGCTCGTCGCGCACGCCCTCCAGCGCGGCCTCGCGGATCAGCTCGGCCACCATGACCTGCTCCGGCTCGTCCGTGAGGTCGCCCTCCGGATAGAGCGCGGGGCCCTCCGGCAGCAGCGGGATCAGCAGATCGCCGAGGAGGTCCACCTGCTGGTTCGCGGTGGCCGACACCGGGACGATCTCCGCCCAGGTGATGCCCAGCTCCTCGCCCAGCCGGTCGACCGCGATGAGCTGCTCGGCCAGCGTCTTGCCGTCGACCAGGTCCGTCTTCGTGACGATCGCGACCTTCGGGGTCTTCTTGATCCCCGCCAGCTCCTTGGCGATGAAGCGGTCGCCCGGACCGAGCTTCTCGTTCGCCGGCAGGCAGAAGCCGATGACGTCCACCTCGGCCCACGTCGTGCGCACCACGTCGTTCAGCCGCTCGCCCAGCAGCGTGCGCGGCTTGTGCAGACCCGGGGTGTCCACCAGGATCAGCTGCGCCTCCGGACGGTGCACGATGCCCCGCACCGTGTGCCGGGTGGTCTGCGGCCGGTTCGAGGTGATCGCCACCTTCTGCCCGACCAGAGCGTTCGTGAGGGTGGACTTGCCCGCGTTGGGGCGGCCCACGAAGCAGGCGAAGCCGGCCCGGTGGACAGCCCCGGCCGGCTTTTCGGATGACTGGGTACGAACGCTCATGGCGCCCATTGTCCCTGATCGCCGGAGCCCCGCCGCACCACCACCGGACAGGGGCCGGCGGGGCGGACGGACTCAGCCCGCCTGCACCGTCTCCCGGACCGTCCCGTCGGGCGCCGCGACCAGCACCGGCGTCCCCGCCCCGCCCAGGTCGCGGACCGCCGCCAGGTCCTCCGCCGACGCCGATCCCGCCTCGGTCACCACGGCCGCCGCCTCCAGCGACGTCGCACCGGACGCCACCGCCATCGCCACCGCCGTCCGCAGGGCGCTGAGCTTCAGGGAGTCCAGGGCGACGGTCCCGGCGACATACGTACGGCCGGTCTCGTCGCGCACGGCCGCGCCCTCGGGGACGCCGTTGCGGGCGCGGGCGGAGCGGGCCAGGGTGACGATCTTGCGGTCCTCGGGGCCGAGGTCGGTGGTGTCGGTCATGGTCAGAGCATACGGAGCCACCGCGCCGGTCATCCCGCCACCGGGTACATCGCCCCGCGCCGCCCCTGCGGCGAGGCCAGCCACTCCAGCTTCGCGGCGGTGTTCGCCTCGTCCAGCGGCGTGTGCAGCACGATCGTCAGGTCCGGGCGTGCGGGCACCTTCAACGCCGTCGACTCCACGCACAGCAGCCCGACCAGAGGATGCTCCAGCTCCTTGCGGATCTGCCCGGCGTCCTCGATGTCCCGTTCCTCCCACAGCCGGACGAAGTCCGTGCTCCCCTCCCGCGCCTGCGCCAGCACCGCCTGGAAGCCCTCGTCGTCGGGGTCGGCCGAGCACGCCGCGCGGAACTGGGCGACCACCGTCCGGGCGTTCCGCTCCCAGCTGCGCGAACGGCTCCGGTACAGCGGGTCGGTGAAGAAGTCGATCAGACAGTTCTGCGTGATGTCCGGCCGCATGCCCAGCACGAGCGCCGCCGCGTCGTTGTACATCACGCAGTTGTAGTACCGGTCCATGATGTGTGCCGGATACGGCATCCACGTGTCGATCAGCCGCCGCAGCCCGTCGCACATGTCGCGCTCGGCGGGCTCCAGCTCGGGCGCGGGCGGGTTGAGCCCGGCCAGCAGGTACAGATGCCGACGCTCGGCGTCGCTCAGCCGCAGCACCCGGGCGACCGCGTCCAGCACCTGCGGGGAGACGGAGATGTCCCGGCCCTGCTCCAGCCACTGGTACCAGGAGGCGCCCACCCCGGCGAGCACGGCGACCTCCTCACGGCGCAGCCCCGGTGTGCGGCGCCGCCCTCCGCCGCCCGGCAGCCCCGCCTCGGCCGGCGTCACCCGGGCGCGGCGGCTCATCAGGAACTCCCGCAGTTCGCGCCGCCGGTGGGACTTCAGTCCGGTGTCCGTCACGTGCCGATCCCCCTGATCTCCGGCTGGTGGTGCCACCACCAGGACAACTGCCCGCTCCCCACGATCATTCCGGCGCCCGCAGGCTCATGTCCATGGCGATCGACACCTCCACCTCCACCTCCGCCCCGCCGGCGCCCGCCGGCACGCCGGCCGCTCCCCGGCTCTCGGCCCGCGACCGGCTCGTCCTGTTCGTGCTCTGCGCCGCCCAGTTCATGGTCGCGCTCGACTTCTCCGTCCTGAACGTCGCCCTTCCCGTCCTCGGCGCGGACCTCGGCATGAGCCAGTCCGCCCTCCAGTGGGCGGTCACGGCCTTCGCGCTGCCGTCGGGCGGTTTCCTGCTGCTCTTCGGCCGCATGGGCGACCTCTACGGCCGCCGCCGGCTCTTCCTCGCCGGCCTCGCCCTCTTCGGCGCCGCCTCCCTGCTGGCCACCCTCGCCTGGGACCCGGCCTCCTTCCTCGCCGGACGCGCCCTCCAGGGCCTCGGCGCGGCCGCCATCGTGCCGACCGGCATGTCCCTGCTGACGACGACCTTCCCGGAGGGCCCGGCCCGGGACCGCGCCCTCGGTATCTCCGGCACCCTGCTCTCGCTCGGCTTCACCGTCGGCATGGTGGCCGGCGGCGTCCTGACCGACCTGCTGAGCTGGCGCTCCACCATGGGCCTGCTGGCCCTGTTCGCCCTGATCGTGCTGCCCCTCGCGCCCCGCCTGCTGCCCGAGTCCCGCACCCCCGAGCGCCCGCGTCTCGACGTGCCCGGCGCGGTCACCGTCACCGGCGGCCTGCTCGCCCTGATCTACGCCCTGACGACGGCCGCCGAACACGGCTTCGGCCGCACCGACGTCCTCGTCGCCCTCGTCGCGGGCCTGCTGCTCCTGACCGCCTTCGCGGTCATCGAGTCCCGCTCCGCCGCGCCGCTGGTCTCCCTGCCGATGCTGCGCCGCCGCACGGTGGCCTGGGGCAACCTGGGCGGTCTGGTGACCTTCTCGATGATGACCACGGTGGTCTTCGTGCTCACCCTGTACCTCCAGGAGGTCCTGCACCTCTCCGCCTTCCGGACGGGCCTGGTCTTCGGCGTGCAGGGCGTGCTGTCGGTGGCCGCCGGGACCTACGCGCCCCGCGTCATCGGCCGCTTCGGCGCCCGCCGCACCCTGGTCGGCGCGCTCGCCGGGCAGGGCGTCCTCGGGCTGGCCCTGCTGGGGCTGGGAGAGGGCGACGGGTCGGTGTTCCTGGCCACGGCCGCCGTCTCGCTGGCCAGCATGTGCCACCTGGGCGCGATCATCTCCTACGGCCTGACCGTGACCTCCGGCGTCCCCGACGAGGAGCAGGGTCTGGCGACCGGCCTGGTCACCTCCACGCAGCAGGTCGGCCTCACCGTCGGCATCCCGCTGCTCGGCGTGCTGGCCACCACCGCCTCCGACCTGCGCTCCGGCGTGCACACGGTGCTGATCCTGGACGCGGTGATCGTGCTCGCGGCGGCCGCCCTGATCGCGGCCGGACTGCGGACCCGCCGCTCAGGGACGGTCGAGGCGGAGCCGGTCGGCGCGCGGTAGACCTGCGACGACCAGGTCGTACGAGTCCTCGACCAGCTCCCGGACCACGCGGTCCGGGAGTCCGCCGTGCGGTCCGCCGGCCACCGTCACCGTGTTCCAGTGCCGCTTGTTCATGTGCCAGCCGGGCACGATCAGGCCCTCGTGCCCGGCGCGCAGCCGGATCGCGTCCTCCGGGTCGCACTTGAGGTTGACCGTGAGCGGGCGCGCGTCCAGCGAGCTGAGCGCGAACATCTTGCCCAGCACCTTGAAGACCGAGGTCTCCGGGTTGAACGGGAAGTCCTCCACGGCCGCGTCGAAGGACAGGCACAGCGCGCGCAGCTCCTGAGGGGTCACTCCGCCGCCTCCCCGGCACCGGATCTCGCCGGGGCCACCGGCTCCACCAGCACCGTCACGATCTTGTTCCGGCGGCCCGCGGCGGCCTCCGCCGTCAGCCGCAGCTCGCGGCCGTCGGGCAGTTCGACGATCGACGTGGCCCCGGCGATCGGCACCCGGCCGAGCGCCTTCGCCAGCAGCCCGCCGACGGTCTCCACGTCCTCGTCGTCGAACTCCTCCAGCCCGTACAGCTCGCCGAGGTCCCCGATGTCCAGGCGCGAGGTGACCCGGAAGCGGTCCTCGCCCAGCTCCTCCACCGGCGGCAGCTCACGGTCGTACTCGTCGGTGATCTCGCCGACGATCTCCTCGAGGACGTCCTCGATGGTGACGATGCCGGCCGTGCCGCCGTACTCGTCGATGACGACGGCGACGTGATTGTGCTCCTTCTGCATCTCGCGCAGCAGGTCACCGGCGTTCTTGGTGTCGGGCACGAAGAACGCCGGACGCATCGCCGTCGACACCAGGTCGCTCTCCGCGTCCCGGCTGATGTGCGTCTTGCGCACCAGGTCCTTCAGGTACACGATCCCGACGATGTCGTCCTCGCTGTCCCCGGTCACCGGTATCCGGGAGAAACCGGAGCGCAGCGCGAGGGTGAGGGCCTGGCGGATGGTCTTGTACCGCTCGATGACGACGAGGTCGGTGCGCGGCACCATGACCTCCCGCACCAGCGTGTCGCCCAGCTCGAACACCGAGTGCACCATGCGGCGCTCCTCGGCCTCGATCAGCGACTCCTTCTCGGCGAGGTCCACCAGCGCCCGCAGCTCCGCCTCGGAGGCGAAGGGGCCCCGGCGGAAGCCCTTGCCAGGGGTGAGCGCGTTGCCGAGGAGGATGAGCAGCGACGGGATCGGGCCCATGACCCGGTCCAGCGGCACCAGCACGTACGCCGCCGCCGTCGCCGTGTTCACCGGATGCTGACGCCCGATGGTGCGCGGGGACACCCCGACGGCCACATACGACACCAGCACCATCACCGCGATGGCGACCACCAGCGCCTCGCCGGTGCCGTCGAACTGCCTCAGGCAGGCGTACGTGACCAGCGCGGCCGCGGCCATCTCGCAGGCGACGCGGACCAGCAGCGCCACGTTGAGATAGCGCGTCGGGTCGGCGGCGACCTTGGCCAGCCGGGCGCTGCCGCGCCGCCCCGAGCGCACCGCCTCCTCGGCGCGGAAGCTGGACACCCGCGCCAGGCCCGCCTCCGCGCACGCGGCGAGCCAGGCGACGACGACCAGGGCGACGGCACCGGCGACGAGCGGGAGGCTCATGAGACGGTCGGGGCCGGGGACGGGCCGGTCAGGCCCTTCTCCGCACGCCAGCCGTCCACGATGGCGGCCTGCAGACCGAACATCTCGGCCTTCTCGTCGGGCTCCTCGTGGTCGTAGCCGAGCAGGTGCAGCACCCCGTGGACGGTGAGCAGCTGGAGCTCCTCGTCCATGGAGTGCCGCGTCTCGGCCTCGGCGCCCTGCTTCTCGGCGACCTCAGGGCAGAGCACGATGTCGCCGAGCAGGCCCTGCGGCGGCTCGTCCTCGTCCTTCGACGGCGGACGCAGCTCGTCCATCGGGAAGGACATGACGTCCGTCGGACCGGGCAGGTCCATCCACTGGATGTGCAGCTGCTCCATGGCGTCGGCGTCCACGACGATCACCGAGAGCTCGGAGAGCGGGTGGATGCGCATCCGCGCGAGCGCGTAGCGGGCGATGTCGAGGATCGCCTGCTCGTCGACCTCGGTTCCGGACTCGTTGTTGACGTCGATCGACATGGTCGTGCTGGTCTACTTCCCCTTGGCCTTGGCACCGTGTCTCGGTGTCCGGCCGCCGTTGTGGCCGCCGTTCTCGGTGCCGTTCCTGCTGTCGTACTGCTCGTACGCGTCGACGATACGGCCCACCAGCTTGTGCCGGACGACGTCGTGGGACGTCAGCCGGGAGAAGTGGACGTCCTCGACGCCCTCCAGGATCTCCTGCACCTGCCGCAGACCCGACTTGGTGCCGCCGGGCAGGTCGACCTGCGTCACGTCACCCGTGATCACGATCTTCGAGTCGAAGCCGAGGCGGGTGAGGAACATCTTCATCTGCTCGGGGCTGGTGTTCTGGGCCTCGTCCAGGATGATGAAGGCGTCGTTCAGGGTCCGGCCGCGCATATACGCCAGCGGTGCCACCTCGATGGTCCCCGCCGCCATCAACCGCGGAATGGAATCCGGGTCGAGCATGTCGTGCAGCGCGTCGTACAGCGGGCGCAGATACGGGTCGATCTTCTCGTAGAGCGTGCCCGGCAGGAAGCCGAGCCGCTCGCCGGCCTCGACCGCGGGACGGGTCAGGATGATGCGGTTGACCTGCTTGGACTGCAGGGCCTGCACCGCCTTCGCCATCGCCAGATACGTCTTGCCGGTGCCCGCGGGGCCGATGCCGAAGACGATCGTGTGCTTGTCGATCGCGTCCACGTACCGCTTCTGGTTCAGCGTCTTGGGGCGGATCGTACGGCCGCGCGAGGACAGGATGTTCTGCGTGAGCACCTCGGCCGGGGTCTCCTGGCCGTCGCTCTCCCCGTTCTCGCTCGCCTTGAGCATGGCGATCGAGCGTTCCACTGCGTCCTCCGTCATCGGCTGCCCCGTGCGCAGCACCAGCATCATCTCGTCGAACACGCGCTGGATCAGGGCGACCTCATGGGCGTCGCCGACCGCGCTGATCTCGTTTCCCCGGACGTGGATGTCGGCCGCCGGGAAGGCCGTCTCGATCACGCGCAGGAGGGAGTCGCCGGAACCCAGAACGGTCACCATGGGGTGCTGGGCGGGGACGGTGAACTGTGCTCTCGCCTGCCCCTGCGCGGGGGTGTGAGCTGAGGGTGTCTGAGTCATGGGCCGGCGCTCGAGGCCTGCACGTCCTCCTCTGCGGCGTGCGCCGCGTGACGGGTGTGTCTGCTGTCTCCAGCGTACGACTCCCCGCCGACAGCACCCAGAGCTTTTATCCGACCGGTGCCCGGCGTACCGGGGACGTTCACCGCTGGACGCGCAGCAGCTCCCGGTACCAGCGGTAGGAGGCCTTGGGCGTCCGCGCCTGCGTGGTGAAGTCGACGTGCACCAGCCCGAAGCGGCGCGCGTACCCCTGCGCCCACTCGAAGTTGTCCAGCAGCGACCACACGAAGTAGCCGCGCACGTCCACGCCCGCCTCCAGCGCCCGGTGCAGGGCGCGGACGTGGGCGTCGAGGAAGGCGATGCGGTCCTGGTCGTCGAGGCCCTCGTAGGAGCAGCCGTTCTCCGTGATCGTCACGGGCGGCAGCCGGTCGCCGTAGCGCTCGCGCAGGCCCGTGAGCAGCTCCGTCAGCCCCTCGGGCACCACGGGCCAGCCGAAGTCCGTCAGCGGCCGGCCCTCGATCTCGCGCAGCGAGAAGGGCAGCCCGGCCGGGACGCGCACCCCGCCGGTCCCGCTCTCGGCGTCCTGCGGGGCGCCCACCCGGGCCGGCGCGTAGTAGTTCACGCCGTACCGGTCCAGCGGCTCGGCGATCACCTCCAGGTCGGCGTCGAGCCGTCCGGCGGAGCCCGGCATCAGCTCGCCGATGCCCCCCGGATACCGGCCGAGCAGCAGCGGGTCGGCGAACAGGCGGTTCAGCAGGACGTCGTAGAAGTCCGCCGCCTCCCGGTCGGCCGGCTCGTCCGAGGCGGGCCACACCGGCCCGTGCGAGTTGGCGATGCCGACGTCCCGGGCGCCGGCCGCGCGCAGCGCACGGACCGCGAGCCCGTGCGCGAGGAGCTGGTGGTGGGCCACCGGCAGGGCGTCGAACAGCAGCTTCCGGCCGGGGGCGTGGACGCCCAGGGCATGGCCCAGCAGAGTGTGCTCGGCGGGCTCGTTCAGCGTCAGCCAGGTGCCGACGCGGTCACCCAGCCGCTCCGCGACGGCCGAGACGTACTCCGCGAACCGGGACGCCGTGTCCCGTTCCAGCCAGTCCAGGTCCGCCGGGAGGTCCCAGTGGAAGAGGGTCGGCACCGGGCGGACGCCCGCCGCGCACACCTCGTCGACCAGACGGTCGTAGAAGTCCAGGCCGCCGGGGGAGTTCACCCGGGGCCAGGAGACCGAGAACCGGTACGCGTCCACGCCCAGGCCGGCGAGGAGCGCCACGTCCTCGCGGTAGCGGTGGTAGTGGTCGCAGGCCACCGCCGCCGTCGAGCCGTCCCCGATCCGCCCGGGCCCGGCCGTGAAGACGTCCCACACGGACGGCTCCCGCAGCCCGGCCGCGCCCTCGATCTGGTGCGCGGACGTGGACACGCCCCACAGGAAACCGTCCGGGAACCGCGGCATCGCGTCAGTCGCCATGCGCGGATCATCCGTACCCCCGGTAACGGAAGTCAACGCCCTTGCGCACGGGCGGTGTTACGCGCCCTCCTTCAGCACCCGCGAGATCAGCCTGCGCTGCTCGTCCGTCAGCCGGGGATCGGTCGCGTAGACGGTCTTCCCGTCCACGGTGATCTGGTAGCTGAAGCCGTCCGGCACCCCGACGGGCGGTGTGCCCCGGCCGTCGGCGACCGCCCGCTCGGCCAGGGCGTGCCACTCGTCCGCGTCGGGCCGTCCCGTGGTCTCGATCTCCGCGTGGCGTTCGATGCCCGCGAAGCCTCCTGTGCGCCTCACCTGAATCCGCATGGGACCGTGTCTAGTACGGAACTACAGCGTGCGCACCCCGACCTGTTCCCAGCCCTTGCGCACCGCCTCCAGCTCGTCCCCGTCGCCGTAGCGCTCCCGGGCCGCCGCCACCGTCAGCGTCGCGAAGTCCGCGAACGACGCGTCCTCGGCCAGCTCGCCCCCGGTCAGCACGTCGTACCAGACCTGACCGGCCCGCTCCCAGGCGTTGCCGCCCAGCTCCGTGGCGACGAGGTAGAAGGCGTGGTTGGGGATGCCGGAGTTGATGTGCACGCCGCCGTTGTCGCGGCCGGTGCGCACGTAGTCGTCCATCGTGGCGGGCTGCGGGTCCTTGCCGAGGACGTCGTCGTCGTACGCCGTGCCCGGCGCCTTCATCGAGCGCAGCGCCTCGCCCGTCACGCGCGGGGCGAGCAGCCCGGCGCCGATCAGCCAGTCGGCCTCGGCGGCGCTCTGGCCGAGCGAGTACTGCTTGATGAGGGAGCCGAAGACGTCCGACACCGACTCGTTCAGCGCGCCGGGCTGGCCGTAGTACGTCAGGTTGGCGGTGTGCTGGGTGACGCCGTGGGCCAGCTCGTGGCCGATCACGTCCACGGGGATGGTGAAGTCGAGGAAGATCTCACCGTCACCGTCGCCGAAGACCATCTGCTCGCCGTCCCAGAACGCGTTGTTGTACTCGCGGTCGTAGTGCACGGTCGCGTCCAGCGGCAGCCCGGCGCCGTCGATCGAGTCCCGCCGGTACGCCTTCAGGAACAGCTCGAAGGTGGCGCCGAGCCCCGCGTAGGCGCGGTTGACGGTGGCGTCCTGGCCGGGCTCGTCGCCCTCGCCGCGCACCTTCCGGCCGGGCAGGTCGGTGCCGTGCCGGGCGTCGTAGATCGTGCGGTGGGGCTTGCCGGCCTCGGCGCCGGCGCGCGGGGCCACGGCGGGGGCGCCGAGGACGGTGGTCAGACCGCGGCGGGTGCGCTCGGCGGCGTCGCGCTGGATGGTCCGGCGGGCGGGCCCGGCCAGCACGGGGTCCGCGTTGCGGGCCAGCTTGTCGAGGACGTGGGGCGGCACGATGGTGCAGAAGACGGGCTCGAAGCCCCCGTTGGTCGTCATGCACGGAACCCTCGCACTGTGTGACCGTCCTGTCACCACCCGCAACCATGATCGGTGGAAAGCGACGTCAACAGGCCCCGCCGACCAGCCGGAAGTGGTATACGGCACTTTTTGTCCCGGTTCCCTCCGTGGTCCCGCATACTGATACGGGCCCGCGTGACCGGCGTGGCTCGGCTAGGGTGCTGGGCATCATGCGTTTCGGGCTGCTTCTCCTTAGCTGCCGCGGCGAGGGCCTGTAGAGGCCGACTCCCTCCCCGCGGTGCTTGGTGTTGCGCGTCGGCCGTCCTTCCGGACACGCGGACACCGCGGACATCACGAGGAGCCCACGCGATCATGGCCAACCGCCAGCAGCCCAGCCCCATGCCGACCGCCAAGTACCGAGGCTACGAGCAGGTCGACATCTCCGACCGCACCTGGCCGAACCGGCGGATCACCGCCGCCCCCCGCTGGCTCTCCACCGACCTGCGCGACGGCAACCAGGCACTGATCGACCCCATGTCGCCCGCCCGCAAGCGCGCGATGTTCGATCTGCTGGTCAAGATGGGCTACAAGGAGATCGAGGTCGGCTTCCCGGCCTCCGGCCAGACCGACTACGACTTCGTACGGTCGATCATCGAGGACCCGGACGCCATCCCGGACGACGTCACCATCTCCGTACTGACCCAGGCCCGTGAGGACCTGATCGAGCGCACGGTGGAGTCCCTGAAGGGCGCCAGGCGCGCCACCGTCCACCTGTACAACGCGACCGCCCCGGTCTTCCGCCGGGTCGTCTTCCGCGGCTCCAGGGACGACATCAAGCAGATCGCGGTCGACGGCACCCGCCTGGTCATGGAGTACGCCGAGAAGCTGCTGGGCCCCGAGACCGAGTTCGGCTACCAGTACAGCCCCGAGATCTTCACCGACACCGAGCTGGACTTCGCCCTGGAGGTCTGCGAGGCGGTGATGGACACCTACCAGCCCGGCCCCGGCCGCGAGATCATCCTCAACCTGCCCGCCACGGTGGAGCGTTCGACGCCGTCCACGCACGCGGACCGCTTCGAGTGGATGCACCGCAACCTGTCCCGCCGCGAGTACGTCTGCCTGTCCGCCCACCCGCACAACGACCGCGGCACGGCGGTCGCGGCGGCCGAGCTGGCGGTCATGGCCGGCGCCGACCGCGTCGAGGGCTGCCTGTTCGGCCAGGGCGAGCGCACCGGCAACGTCGACCTGGTGACCCTGGGCATGAACCTGTTCTCCCAGGGCGTCGACCCGCAGATCGACTTCTCCGGCATCGACGAGATCCGTCGCACGTGGGAGTACTGCAACCAGATGGAGGTCCACCCGCGCCACCCGTACGTGGGCGACCTGGTCTACACGTCCTTCTCCGGCTCCCACCAGGACGCCATCAAGAAGGGCTTCGACGCCATGGAGGCCGACGCGGCCGCCAAGGGCGTCACCGTCGACGACATCGAGTGGGCGGTCCCGTACCTGCCGATCGACCCCAAGGACGTCGGCCGCTCCTACGAGGCCGTCATCCGCGTCAACTCGCAGTCCGGCAAGGGCGGCATCGCCTACGTCCTGAAGAACGACCACAGCCTGGACCTGCCGCGCCGGATGCAGATCGAGTTCTCGAAGCTCATCCAGGCCAAGACGGACGCCGAGGGCGGCGAGATCACGCCGACCGCGATCTGGGACGTCTTCCAGGACGAGTACCTGCCCAACCCGGACAACCCCTGGGGCCGCATCCAGGTCAGGAACGGCCAGACCACGACCGACCGCGACGGCGTCGACACCCTCACCGTCGAGGCGACGGTCGACGGCCGGGAGACCACCCTGGTCGGCACCGGCAACGGCCCGATCTCGGCGTTCTTCCACGCGCTGCAGGGCGTCGGCATCGACGTACGGCTGCTGGACTACCAGGAGCACACGATGAGCGAGGGCGCCTCCGCGCAGGCCGCCTCGTACATCGAGTGCGCCATCGGCGACAAGGTGCTGTGGGGCATCGGAATCGACGCGAACACGACGCGCGCCTCGCTGAAGGCGGTCGTCTCCGCCGTCAACCGGGCGGCTCGCTGACCAGCCGAATCGGTGGTTCGAGGCCCCGCTCGCCGGAAATCGGCGGGCGGGGCCCCGTCGTATACCGGCCATCTCCACCCCGAGGTCACGGAAAGGTCTCGTCCCGGGTACTGACTCCGCGTCGGTGATGTGGCTAACATCACGCCAGCGCGGCGATGCTGCCGCGCGGTTACGGAGGTGCGACGTGCTGCCTGGACGGGGACGAGACGACCGAGCTGCCCGGCTGCCGCGCATCGTGGGCACGCGCACCGCCTGGACGCCCGTCGGAGACGGCGAGTTCTTCTGCCCCGGCTGCGGGGGCGACCGCAACTACCAGCGCCTCACCGGCCGCCGCCGCTTCACCCTGCTCGGCGTCCCCGTGCTGCCGCGCGGCGAGTCCGCGCCGACCGTGGAGTGCGCCGCCTGCCGCCGCCACTACGGCACCGACGTCCTCGACCACCCGACCACCACCCGCTTCTCCGCGATGCTCCGCGACGCCGTCCACACCGTCGCCCTCGCGGTGCTCGTCGCGGGCGGCACCGGCTCCCGTACGGCCCTGGAGGCGGCGGTCGTCGCGGTGCGCGCGGCCGGCTTCGAGGACTGCACCGAGGAGCAGCTCGCCGCGCTGGTCGAGGCGCTCGAGGCCGACACCGGCCGGGTGCGCGACGAGCCGTGCGTGCCGGGGCTGGCCATAGAGCTGCACGAGGCGCTGGACCCGCTGGCCCCGCACCTCGCCGCCGTCGGCCGCGAGGCGATCCTGCTCCAGGGCGCCCGCATCGCCCTCGCCGACGGCCCCTACACCCCCGCCGAGCGCGACGCCCTGGCGACCGCCGGAGCGGCGCTGACCATCCGCTCCGACGACGTGACCCGGCTGCTGGAGTCGGCGGGCACCCCCTCCTGACGCCGCTCAGCGGCCCCCGGTGAGGTCCAGGCACAGCACCTGGCGGTCCATGCCGGGCCCGAAGTAGTCCCGGCGCAGCCCCGCCTCGGGTCCCTCGGGGACGAAGCCGAGGGAGTGGTAGAGCAGGATCGCGGCGTCGTTGGCGGGCTCCACCGTCAGCCGGACCCGCTCGATGCCGTCCCGGCGCAGCCGCGCCAGCACCTCCGTCATCAGTTCCCGGCCGAACCCGTGCCGCCGGCGGTCCCGGGTCACGCACAGGCCGAGGATCCAGCTGTCCCGGCCGAGCGCGGGCGTCGTCGTGGCGGCCAGCACATAGCCGCGCAGCCGGCCCCCGCCCTCGTCCAGGACCAGGAAGTGCTCCGCGTACATGTCGAAGAGCTGGCGCAGCAGGAAGCCCGGATAGGCGACCTCCTGGAAGACCTCCTCGTCGAGCCGCCGCAGTTCGGGCAGGTCGGACTCCCGCGCCGTCCGCAGAACTGGGGGCAGGGCGTCCGGGAACGGCCTCGGCTGCGTGAGGTGCTCGTGGTCCAGGGCGCGCTCCAGCGGTTCGGCGGTCATGCCACCCCCAGTCAGGATGTGCGGACGTCAACTCGAGGGGCACCGGTGCCACACTCGATGGAATGAGGTCTCCCGCTGGCGGCCGGTGCTCCTTCTGGCTACAGTGAGCGCTCAACTCCCGCTGTGCAAGGGAGAGTTAGGGTGTGCAACGGTGCGCCCGACGTGCGCCCGGGGGTTGCGGACTGGCGGGTTCCCGGCTGTCCGGATGTGCCGTGACGTCCTATCTTGCGAACAAGGAGACGCCTCTTCACCGGTCGGCGTCCACGGGACCCGCGCGCGTGCGCGGTCCTGTCCACAAGCGAACGGAACGCGGCAGGGTGACTATGGATCGCAATGCCGACGCGCCTTGGTCGAAGTTCGATCCCGAGGTGTACGTCGACAACAATTACCGGACCCCGCTCGACGTCGACCGGCTGATCGTGCGCCTGATGCGCGACCACTTCAGCCGCTGCTTCGCCGGGGCCGTACCGGACTCGGTCCGGGGTGTCGACGTCGGCGCCGGTGCGAACCTCTACCCCGCCCTGTCCATGCTGCCCTGGTGCGAGAAGGTCCTCCTGCTCGAGTACGCCGGCCCGAACGTCGAGTACCTGGAGCGCCAGGCCTCCGACCAGGGGTACGACACCGCCTGGGACGCCTTCTGGGAGGAGCTCCGGCAGGCCCCGGCCTACCGTGACCTGGAGCCCAGGGCCCGGTTCAGCGAGATCGTCCGGGTGGAGCGCGGCAACCTCTTCGACCTCGACGGGCAACGCCGTTGGGAGCTCGGCACGATGTTCTTCGTCGCCGACTCCATGTCCGAGTGCCCCGAGGAGTTCCAGCGGGGCGTGCGGTGCTTCATGAACGCGCTGAACGAGGGAGCCCCCTTCGCCGCCGCGTTCATGAAGGAGTCGGTCGGCTACCGGGTGGGGGAACACCAGTACCCGGCCTACCGGGTGAACGAGGAGCGGGCCAGGGAGAGCCTGACCCCCTTCTGCAAGGAACTGGAGATCCACGACCTGCACCACGTGGTGCGGCCGGGACACGAGGGAATTCTCCTCGCCCTGGGGCAGCGGAACGCGGAGATTGCCGCCCCCTGAGAACGGGGACCATGTCTGAGCGCCTGTCAGAACGGGCGCTCAGACCCAGGGCAACGAGATCTGTACGAGGGGTACGGGGATGCAGATCAAGCCACGCCAGCACCTGCTGGACATCTGGCAGGCCATGGCCCGCCACTCGTTCGACGACGGGAAGCTGGTCCAGGGGCCCACCGACGGGCTCAGCAGCGTCGCGGACGCCGAGCGGCTGCTCTGCCTGCTGTATCCGGCGACCGAGGTCCCCGCCTTCCGCCTGGACCGCCCCGACACCACCGAACGGGACGTGCTGCGCGCCCTGGAGCGGCTCGGCACCCGGCTGGAGATCCCCGCCAACCTGATCACGGCCCTCGCCCAGTTCATGCGCACCCACACCGGCCCGGACGACAGCCCCACCTTCGCCGGCGGGCACTACTTCAGACCGGCCGACCCGCAGGGCCAGATCACCCACGAGCAGAGCCAACTGGGCGTGGTGGACTCCTACTCCATGTCCGTCACGCTCTGCCTCGCCACCCTCGGCTACCTCAAGGTCTACGAGACCACCACCACCCGCCCCGAGGTCCTCAGGGCGATCGCCGAACTGCGCGAGGCCACCAACGCCCGGCTGACCTCCGCCATGATCAGCCTGCTGCGCTCCTTCACGGTCAACGTCTTCGACGCCGAGTCCGAACAGGGCCGCCGGCTGATCCAGGTCATCGGCCAGGGCAAGCAGTCCGACCGGATCGCCCTCCAGCAGTTCTCGCGGAGGTTACGCCCGCTGCGCGCCACCATCATCGAGAGCCTCACCCGCGGCATCCAGTTCGACGAGGGCATCCGGGACGAGAGCCAGCTCTTCGAGTGCGGCTGGGCCTGGGGCATCGTCCAGGACGCACCCAAGGTCACCGACCTGGACGTCCAGGTGCCCGGCCAGCCCGACGGCATCGCCGACCGGCTGCCCTACGTGTACTTCACCGTCGTCGCCCTCGACGGCATCCAGGACCTCTTCTCCGAGCGCACCCTCACCCTGGGTCTGCTCGACGCCGACCAGCAGAAACTCGCCGAGGCCCTGCGCCTGCGCTGGGAACTCAGCCAGCAGTACTGGTCCGCCATCGCCCGCTTCGGCTCCGAACGCTGGCCGCTGGAGGACCTGCCCTGGCAGACCACCGGCCTCAGGCTGGAGTCCGAGTACTTCTCCCTCACCGTGGCCGCCATCCTCGTGCACGACCTGGTCCGCCGGAAGGCCACCGACGACGACCTCACCCGCACCGTCGCCATCATGGAGCGCCTCGCCGACCGCGGCCGCGTCTCCAGCCGGATGACCCGGGACGACCCCACCATCCGGCTGCACAACCCCGGCGTCACCATGCCGCTCGCCGGATCCGAGCGCTCCGGCAGCCTCCTGCTGTGGCGCATGACCGACTTCTCCGCCCAGCTCCTCAAGCGGATCGTCCAGCTCGCCGAGCTCTCCCGGAACATCGGCGCCCAGGACCGGCTGCTCCGCCTCGCCGAGCAGACCTTCGAACACCTGTGGAACCGGCGGATAGAGGACGACGACGGTGCCGGACTCTGGGACAACGTCCGGGCCGTCTACCCCGACGCGCACGACGCCGAACTGCGCATGTCCTGGAGCATCACCGAGCGCGTCACCGAATGCCTCGTCGCCGCCCGCAACCTCTACGAGCAGCAGCCCATCCGCAGCCCCGAACTGGCCGAACTGGCCCGGGAACTGCTCAGCGAGGCCACCCACCTGTTCGGCAAGGAACAGCTGGAGGCGTCCGCCGCGAGCGACGGAGCCAGAGCCAGGGCGATGCGGAGCATCGAGAGCCGCCTCGACCACGCCCGCAGCCTGGTCGACGACCGGCCCGCCACCGCGTTCGCCCTCGCCCTCCCCGTCCTCCAGGAACTCGACACCCTGGCCCAGGCCAGGGGCGCCGCCGCACAGGAGGTGTGAGCGTGCTCGTCTTCGCCGCCTCCGACAAGGGAGGCACCGGCCGCTCGGTGACCAGCGCCAACCTGGCCTACCAGCGCGCCCTCACCGGCGACCACGTCGCCTACGTGGACTTCGACTTCGGCTCGCCCACGGCCGCGGCCGTCTTCGACGTGCCCGGAGCCATGCGCGGCACCGAGGAACGCGGCCTTCACTCCTACCTGGAGGGCGAGACCGCCGAACCGGCCCGGATCGACGTCTGGCGGCAGACCGAGCACCCCCTGCTGCGCTCCCGCCCCAACCAGTCCGGGCGGCTCGTCCTGTTCCCCGGCGACGCGGGCGGCGGCGAGTTCGCCACCGGCGAGGACGCCCTCGACCGCTGCGTCGACCTGCTGCTGCGCCTCAACGCCGAGTTCGACCTGACCGTCGTGGACCTCAGCGCCGGCCGCAGCTACGCCGTCGACATGGTCCTCGCGGCGACCGCCCACCCCCGGATGCAGTTCGTGCCCTTCCGCTGGCTCGTCTTCCACCGCTGGACCCGCCAGCACGTGATCGCCGCCTCCGGACTGGTCCACGCCGAGCACGGCATCATCCGCGGCGGCGTCGAACGCGGTCACGACGAGGAGGCGCTGCGCGCCGCCATCCGCTTCGTGCGGGCCGCCGTGCCCGACCCCGAGTCACCGCTGTGGTCCCAGGGCTCACCCGCGCAGGCCGCCTGGATGCAGGCCTGCGACGAGGCGCTGCGCCGGCTCGCCGCCGAGCACCGCATCGGCGACAGCGTCGTCCTCGGCATCGTGCCGCTGGAGCCCATACTCCAGTGGCGCGAGCAGCTGATCACCGAGGAGGACGTGCTCTCCACCCAGATCGCCAACAAGGAGACCCTGGAGGCGCTGGAGGAGATCGCGCGGCGGCTGACCGACGACACCTACTGGGGGCGGCCGTGACGGAGACCGGGTTCCGTGAGACCGCCGCCGAGCCGCGCACCGAAGCGGTGCCGCTGGCCCATCTCTCCCTGGAACTGGGCCACCTCTACATGGAGGACTTCGAGGCCGGTCCCGAGCGGCTGCGCGAACACTTCACCCAGGTCCGCCCCTGGGTGGACGCCGCCCGAGCCGCCGCCGGCGCCCGCATCGGCGGCAAGCGCGCCCGGATCAGCACCTGCTTCCTCATCGACGACTACTTCACACGCTTCTCCACCCCCGCCGAGGTCGTCCCGATGCTCCTGGCGGAGGCCGAGCGGGCCGGGCTGACCGTCGACTACCTCGCCCGCGAGTCCGGCTGCGCCGTCACCGGCAAGGTGCCCGTCGCCGAGGCGGTGGCCGGCCGCATCGTCGAATCGCCGCCGCCCGGCAGCTACGGCATGCGGCCGCCCGCCGCACAGACCGGCTGGCTGGCCAACGGCGAACGCAGCCCCGTCGCCCGCGCCCCGCAGGCGATGAAACGCGCCGCCGCCTGGCAGCCGCCCCGGGAGACCGCCGCCCGCCGGCACTCCGTCTTCGTGGACGTCGAGCTGTGGAGCGACGACGCGGACGGGCAGCGCACCTGGTCCTGCCCGTTCCTCGCCGCGGTGTGGCAGCTCGCCCGGCTCGGCCTGCTGCGCAACCAGGGCGAGGCCGTCCTCGTGCCCCAGGCGCACACCGCCTCCGGCTTCCCCGACGACTGGGACGAACTGCCCTCGCTGCTGCGGCTCAACCCCCGGGCGGACCCGTTCGCCGCCTACCGGACCTGCTCGGTGCTGCCGACCCGCTTCCTGCCCGTCGAGCACGCCGTCCGCGTCATCCTCGACCAGATCGAGGTCGACCCGCACGCCCTGGACCAGGTCGCCAAGCGGTCCGCGGGCGAGCGGACGGCCGTCCCCGACTCGGTCGCCGACCGCATCTCCTACGTCTACTACGCGGGGCTCTGACATGGCGCCGCGGGAGAACGCGCCGGACTCCGTACTCGCCTGCGGAGAGGTCCGCACCTGCCTGCTGCCCACCCGGCAGGCCCTCGACATCCGGGCCGCAGCCCAGCTCCTGGGCCTGCGCGCCGACGAACGCGTCCTGCTCTCCGAGCGCCCCAACCTCTACGCGCGTTCCCCCAACACCCTCACCGGCGTCGACTGCCCCCTGCCCAGCGCCAACGGCGCCCGGATCCGCGCGGTCGGCACGGTCGTCGCCCGGGCCGCGCTCACCGAGGGCCGCGTCCTGCAGACCTCCGCCCACTTCCGCGTCCCCGCCGCCGGACCCGACCAGCGCCGGCCCTGGGGCCAGTACCTGGTGCGGCCGGGGCTGGTCGAGCCGCTCGGCAGGCTGCCCCGCGAGGCGGTCGCCCAGGGCGTGCTCGGCGGCGGACGGCACGGCGACCTCGACGTCGGGCTGATCGCCGACGGACTGCTCACCCGGCTGCTGCGCCACCCCCTCCTCGACCACCGGCCGCCCCTGAGGTCCCGCCCCACCCGGCTGCGCTGGGCCGCCCTGCCCGCGGCGACGGGCGAGGGCCCGTCGCTCGAACGGTTCACACTCGCCGAGGACGAACTGCGCACCGTCCTGCTCCGCGTTCCCGAGGACACCGCAGGCGGCGACCTCGCCGCCCTGTGCGACGACCTCGCCCTGCACGACTGGCTGCTCACCACCCTGGTCCGCATGCTCGACGGCATCCGCCTGGGCGGCGGCCCGGAACACGGCCTCGCCGTCGTCGAGGCCCTGCGCCCCGCCGTCCACCACCTGCTGCACCTGTGGATGCCCCGGGCCCGCGTGCCGCAGGAACTGGCCGCGCTGTGGGACCCCCTGGAGGAGCGGCCCGGCTTCACCCGCCAGTGGCGGACGCTGGTGCAGCGCATCCGGGACCAGCTGACGCTGCACGCGATCCCCTCGGCCCACCGGGAGGTGGAGCCGGCGTCCTGAGCGACGGCACGACCTCCCACGCACATCCCCGCAGCACCCCGATCCGACGCGTATCCCAACGGGGGGAGAAGCGAGATGAGCACGGCACAGTCACCCCAGCCCGACGAGACGGCCGCTTCGCCGGGCCGCACGAACGGCCCGGCGATCCCCGGCCTCGCGGTACTGACCGGGGCCTCCCCATGGCCGCGCCGCCTGCTGACCGGCCTGGTCCTCGGCGCCCTGGCCTGGAGCGTCACCGCACTGCTGAGCCCGGACAGCGGCGCCCCGCGACAGTTCGTCACCGCCGCGCTGTGCACGGTCGCCGCGGTCCTCGTCCAGTACGTCCACGGCCTGGACCGGCGGGCCGACGATCTGCGCACGGCGGAGCGGCACGCCCATGACCTGCGGGTGGAGGAGCACACCCGTCGGGTGGAGGAACACACCCGCAGGGTGGAGAGCGCGCTGGCCGAGCACGCCGCCGCCGTGCGCGACGGTCTGAACCAGTACGACGACGAGCTGCGCACCGGCCTGGTCCGGCACACCGAGGACGTCAAGCAGCTCGTCGAGACCCATCTCGTCCACGCGGGCCACGTCACCGAGCCGCCCTACCCTCCGCTCGACCGGGCCCGCATCGAGGGCGTGCCCGAACTGGCCAAGAGCTTCGCCGAGGTCCTCGCGCCGGGGCCCTCGATCCTCTACACCTTCGTCCGCCTGGAGATGACGCGGGTCGTCGGCTACATGGCCGACCTCACCAACCTGACCGCGGAGTGCCCCGGCGAGAACCACGACTGGATGCTCGCCCTCACCCGCTCCGCCACGGAGTCCATCTGCGCCACCAGCACCTCCGTCGACCGGGAGTTCTGGAACAGCGAGCCCGCCAGCCGCTATCTGGAGGCACAGCAGGACGCGGTCGACGAACAGGGCGTCACGGTGCGCCGGCTGTTCCTGCTGGAGAGCGCCCGCGAGCTGGACGACCGGCTGCTGCGGCTGTGCGAGGAGCAGGAGCTGCGGCACATCGAGGTCCGTGCCGCGGTCCTGCCCGAACTGCCCCCGCACCTCCAGCGCGGCACCACCAACGACTTCATCGTCTTCGACGAGGAGGTCTCCTTCGAGATCGAGCAGGATCTGCGCGACGTCAACGTCCGGACCCGGCTCATCGCCCGCCAGGACCATGTGCGGGACCGGATGAAGCGCTTCAAGGAGCTGTGGGAGGCGAGCATGAGCCTGCGCGAGCTGGAGGTGCGGGTCGACGCCGAGGAGGACGGCAACTGGATGGTCGACCGGGCCTGAACCCCGGCGGGGCGTGGTGTTCAGCAGGCCAAGGCGCGCCGAGGACGGCCGCGACGGGCTCGGTCCGCACGAGCCGGTCGGGGGAGCGGCCCGTTCGGACGCGACCGGCACGCGGGGCCGTGGGACCGGCCGCTGCCGCACCCGGCGCTGTACGGCAGCGCCGTCACCCACGCCGTGCGCTCCCGCATCAGCCGCGCGATGTCCTTCAGCTGCGCCGCCATCGCCAGCGGGCGGCCCACCGGGACGCGCAGCACGTTCTCGTGCAGAGTGACCCAGAACTCGGGCCTTGTGGCGTCGCCGAGGATCAGCGACGTTCCAAGCGGGCCGCGACGATCTCGTCCACGTGGGAGTCGGGCTTGAACGGGTTCGCGGCGACCGTGACCGCGCGCGCGTACTCCCGGGTCTGGAGCAGGCCCGGAACGACCGTCGGCGCGAACTCGCAGATCCGCGTCGCCAGGCGCTCCAGCTCCACCACCCCCGCGAAGTAATCCGCATACCGAGGATCATCGATCGGCTTCCTGCACAACCGCTCGAAAATACCGTCGGTTTGCAGCGCCGAGTCAATACGCTGGGCCACGTCCAACTGCGGTTTGCGAATCGCCTGTTCGAACTGGCCGATGTAGCCGCCGGACACAAATACCCTTGCGCCCAGGTCCACTTGGGTGATCCCGGCATCCTCCCTGCGCCGCTCGAGTTCCGCGCCGAAGAACTCCCACGCCTCCTGCCGCGAACCATTGGCCATAACCAAACCCCCCGCGCTGACCTGCACTTGTAGTGCACAGGCTCCCGCCGAGTGTAGTTGCGCAGAGGCATCCTGGAGGCACGAAGAGTGAAACCGGAAAGGGCAGGGGAACACGGTGGAGGCAACACACTCGGCGCACTGTGCCGAAGAAGCGGAGGACACGGTGGAAGAATTGCGCGCGGCACTCGGGACGGCCGGAATCACACTGCCGTCACTCGGGATCGACCCGGTGAGTCTCGCGCGGGAGGCACCTTGTCCGCTCATCGAATTGGGACGATGTTCCGTGGAGACCGCGCGGCGTCTCGCGGCGGCGCTGCGATGAGGCCGGCGATCGGGTCCCACGCCGTCGACACCCGCACCGGACGCGTCGGCATCGTCATGGGACACGAGGGACCGTACGTGCAGCTGCGGCCGTACGGAGGCGGGCGGGAGTGGGACGCCGAGCCGGGTGACGTACGTCACGCCACCCCCGCCGAGCGGCTCAGTGCGGCCACGGCCTACACCAACGCGCGAAGTCGCGGCGAGGTGCCTTGAGACATGCTGGAGAATGGGCTCCATGAGTCTGTTCCGCGACGACGGCATCGTGCTGCGCACCCAGAAGCTGGGTGAGGCGGACCGGATCATCACCCTGCTCACGCGCGGTCACGGACGCGTACGCGCCGTGGCGCGCGGGGTGCGCCGCACGAAGTCGAAGTTCGGGGCGCGGCTGGAGCCGTTCTCGCACGTGGACGTGCAGTTCTTCTCGAAGGGCAGCGAGCTGGTCGGGCGCGGCCTGCCGCTGTGCACGCAGAGCGAGACCATCGCGCCGTACGGCGGCGGGATCGTCACGGACTACGGCCGGTACACCGCCGGGACGGCCATGCTGGAGACCGCCGAGCGGTTCACGGACCACGAGGGCGAGCCGGCCGTGCAGCAGTACCTGCTGCTGGTCGGCGCGCTGCGGACCCTCGCCCGGGGCGAGCACGCGCCGAACCTCGTGCTCGACGCGTTCCTGCTGCGCTCGCTGGCGGTGAACGGCTACGCCCCGACCTTCGGGGACTGCGCGAAGTGCGGCATGCCCGGTCCGAACCGGTTCTTCTCGGTCGGATCGGGCGGTTCCGTCTGCGCCGACTGCCGGGTGCCCGGCAGCGTCGTACCCTCGCCGCAGGCCCTCGGGCTCCTCGGAGCACTGCTCACGGGAGACTGGGAGACCGCGGACGCGTGCGAGGCGCGGTACGTCCGGGAGGGGAGCGGGCTGGTGTCCGCGTACCTGCACTGGCACCTGGAGCGCGGCCTGCGCTCCCTGCGGTACGTCGAGAAGTCCTGGACAGGCCAAGAGCCCTAGACAGGCAGAGCACGAGGAGACGAAAGACACATGGCCGTACGCGCATTCCTGGGGCTTCAGCGCCGGGAGTACAAGACGCCGGAGCCGCACCCGTCCGGCGCGCGGCCGCCGAGGCTCGGTGAGCTGGTGCCGGAGCATGTGGCGATCGTCATGGACGGCAACGGGCGCTGGGCCAAGGAGCGCGGGCTGCCGCGCACCGAAGGGCACAAGGTCGGCGCCGAGCAGGTCATGGACGTCCTCCAGGGGGCGATCGAGATCGGCATCGGCAGCATCTCGCTGTACGCCTTCTCCACGGAGAACTGGAAGCGCTCGCCGGAGGAGGTGCGCTTCCTGATGAACTTCAACCGCGACTTCATCCGCAAGTCCCGCGACACCCTCGACGAGCTCGGGGTGCGGGTGCGCTGGGCGGGGCGGATGCCCAAGCTGTGGCGGTCGGTCGCCAAGGAGCTCCAGATCGCCCAGGAGCAGACCAAGGACAACGACCGGCTCACGCTGTACTTCTGCATGAACTACGGCGGCCGGGCCGAGATCGCCGACGCGGCGCAGGCGCTCGCGCAGGACGTGCGGGACGGGCGGCTCGACCCGGCGAAGGTCAACGAGAAGACCCTCGCGAAGTACCTGTACTACCCGGACATGCCGGACGTCGACCTGTTCCTGCGGCCGAGCGGGGAGCAGCGGACGTCGAACTACCTGCTGTGGCAGAGCGCGTACGCCGAGATGGTGTTCCAGGACGTGCTGTGGCCGGACTTCGACCGGCGCGACCTGTGGCGGGCGTGCCTGGAGTTCGCGTCCCGGGACCGCCGCTTCGGCGGGGCGATCCCGAACGAGGAACTGCTCGCGATGGAGGGCCGCCAGGCGTAGGTGCGGGTACGGGCGCGGGGCCGGAGCGTCGGCCCCGGCCCCGCGTCTCGTGCTCCGCGGCCCAGCTCTCCGCGGCTCAGCTCTCCGCGGCGGCCGCGCAGTCCGCGCAGGTGCCGAAGATCTCCACGGTGTGCGCCACGTTCACATAGCCGTGCTCGGCGGCGATGGCCTCCGCCCACTTCTCCACCGCGGGGCCCTCGACCTCGACCGCCTTGCCGCAGACACGGCAGACGAGGTGATGGTGGTGGTCGTCGGTGGAGCAGCGGCGGTAGACCGACTCGCCCTCTGCGGTCCGCAGGACGTCGACCTCGCCGGCGTCGGCGAGGGACTGCAACGTGCGGTAGACCGTGGTGAGTCCCACCGAGTCGCCCTTGTGCTTGAGCATGTCGTGGAGCTCCTGCGCGCTGCGGAACTCCTCGACCTCCTGGAGGGCCGCCGCCACGGCGGCCCGCTGCCGGGTGGCGCGGCCCTTCACGGGCGGTCCAGCGGTCGTCACGGGGTGCCTCCTCACGTCTGCACTGCCGGGGCCATTGTGCCAGCCCGGGCTGTCAGCGGTCAGACGCCGACTTCGTCGCCGGACCCCCGGGTGGCCGGAATCCTGCACTCCGCGGGATCCCCGTCGGACCGGGCGAGGGCGGCGGCCCGCGCGCGTCGCCGGGCCAGCGGTGTGGCCAGCGCGGTCAGCGCGATGAACGCGGCGATGGTGAGCAGCACGATCGTCGCGCCGGGCGGGACGTCCTGGTAGTACGAGGTCACCGTGCCGCCGATGGTCACAAAGACGCCGATCGCGACGGCGACGGCGAAGGTCGCGGCGAAGCTGCGGCTGAGCTGCTGGGCGGCGGCCACCGGGACCACCATCAGCGCGGAGACGAGCAGCAGCCCGACGACGCGCATCGCGACCGTCACCGTGACCGCGGCCGTGACGGCGGTCAGCAGATTCAGGGCGCGCACCGGCAGCCCGGTGACCCGGGCGAACTCCTCGTCCTGGCTGACCGCGAACAGCTGACGGCGCAGACCCAGGGTGACGAGGACCACGAAGGCGGCCAGCACGCAGATCGCGGTGACGTCGGACTCGGAGACCGTCGACAGGGAGCCGAAGAGGTACGAGGTGAGGTTGGCGTTGGAGCCGCCCGGCGCGAGGTTGATGAACATGACGCCGCCGGCCATGCCGCCGTAGAAGAGCATGGCGAGGGCGATGTCGCCGCGGGTCTTGCCGTACCAGCGGATCAGCTCCATGAGGACCGCGCCGAGGACGGAGACCAGCGTCGCCATCCACACCGGGGACCAGGAGAGCAGGAAGCCGAGGCCGACGCCGGTCATCGCGACGTGGCCGATGCCGTCGCCCATCAGGGCCTGGCGGCGCTGGACCAGGTAGACGCCGATGGCGGGGGCGGTGATGCCGACCAGGACGGCCGCGAGCAGCGCCCGCTGCATGAAGGCGTAGTTCAGGAATTCCATCAGCTCAGCAGTCCCGTGCGGATCGGTTCGGCGCCCGCGGGTGCGTGCGGGTGCACGTGGTCGTGGCCTGGCAGGGCGTGCTGGCCGACGGCCTTCGGGGGCGGGCCGTCGTGCAGGACGCAGCCGTCGCGCAGCACGACGGCCCGGTCGATCAGCGGCTCCAGGGGGCCCAGCTCGTGCAGGACGAGCAGCACGGTGGTGCCGGCCGCCACCTGCTCGCGCAGCGTGGCGGCCAGCACCTCCTGGCTGGCCAGGTCGACGCCCGCCATCGGCTCGTCCATGATCAGCAGCTCGGGTGCGGAGGCGAGCGCGCGGGCGATCAGCACGCGCTGGTGCTGGCCGCCGGAGAGGGCGTCCACGGAGTCCTTGGCCCGGTCGGCCATGCCGACCATCTCCAGCGCCCGGCGCACGGCCTCGTGGTCGGCCTTGCGCAGCACGCCGAAGCGGGCCCGGGAGAGGCGGCCGGAGGAGACGACCTCGGTCACCGTCGCGGGCACGCCGCCCGCGGCCGTGGTGCGCTGCGGGACATAGCCCACGCGCGCCCAGTCGCGGAACCGGCGGCGCGGGGTGCCGAACAGCTCG
Organism: Streptomyces sp. NPDC032940; assembly: GCF_040636935.1. NCBI lineage: Bacteria > Bacillati > Actinomycetota > Actinomycetes > Kitasatosporales > Streptomycetaceae > Streptomyces > Streptomyces sp. NPDC032940. Next base: position 128,280 of record NZ_JBEZVJ010000013.1, read on the forward strand.
ATCTCCCCGGCGCCGGCCGTCACCTGGCCGATGATCGTGCGCACAGCCGTGGACTTGCCCGAGCCGTTGGCGCCGAGCAGGGCCACGACCTCGCCGCGGCGCACGGTGAGGTCGATGCCGCGCAGGACGGGGCGTGAGCCCAGCTCGGCGTGGACGCCGCGCAGGGATATGACGGTCTCGTCGCTCACGAGGTCCTCCGTAACGGTCGAAACGCTCACTTGGCGCCGAGAGCGGTCTCGAGCGCCTTGAGATTGGACTCCATGACCGCGAGGTAGTCGTCACCCTTGGACTTCTCGGTGATGCCCTCCAGCGGGTCCAGCACGTCGGTCTTCAGGCCGGCGTCCTTGGCGAGGGTCTTCGCGGTCTTGTCGGACACCAGTGTCTCGTAGAAGACGGTGGTGACGCCGTCGGCCTCGGCCTCCTCCTGGAGTTCCTTGATCCGGGCGGGGCTGGGCTCGCTCTCCGGGTCGAGGCCGTTGATGGCCTCCTGGGTGAGTCCGTAGCGCTCGGCGAGGTAGCCGAAGGCGGCGTGGTTGGTGAAGAAGACCTTGGTGTCGGTCTTCGCCAGGCCGTTCCTGAACGCGGTGTCCAGGCCGGCCAGCTTCCCCGCCAGCGCCTCGGCGTTCTTGCGGTAGTCGGCGGCGTGGTCCGGGTCGGCCTTCTCGAAGGCCTTGGCGACGCCCTCGGCGACCTCGGCGTACCTCACCGGGTCCAGCCAGAGGTGCGGGTCGAGGGCGTGCCCGTCCTCGGAGTGCTCCTCCTCGGCGTGCTCCTCGCCCCCGTGGTCGTGCTCCACGCTCCCGTGGTCCTCGAGCTTCGTCAGCGCGGCCGCGTCGATCTTGGTCTTCACGTCGGACTGCGCGACGGCCTCGTCCACGGCGGGCTGGAGGGACTTCAGGTAGAGCACCGCGTCCGCCTCGCCCATCTCGGCGGTCTGCTTCGTGCTGAGCTCCAGGTCGTGCGGCTCCTGGCCGGGCTCGGTGAGGGTGGTGACGTTCACATGGTCCCCGCCGATCTGCTCGGCGAGGTACTGCATCGGGTAGAAGGACGCGACGACGTCGAACTTGTCCGTGTTGCCCGCCGCCGCGCTGTCGCCGGAGCAGGCGGAAAGGGTGCCGAGGCCCAGTGCGGTGGCCGCGGTGACTGCTATGCCGGATATGCGGCGTCGTCGTACGTTCATGACACTCATTTTCAACGATTCTGGAAACCGTTGTCAACAAGCCCCCGTACGGCCCCCGATTTGGCCGGGGGGCGTCCCGCGCCGGTAACCTGAGGCAATTCTCTGGAAGCATCTCGCTTCGTCGCCCGTCGTCGTAATGAAGAGAGCACCGTGGCCGCCGACAAGATCGACACCATCGTCAGCCTGAGCAAGCGCCGTGGCTTCGTATTCCCGTGCAGTGAGATCTACGGCGGCCAGCGCGCCGCCTGGGACTACGGTCCGCTGGGTGTCGAGCTCAAGGAGAACCTCAAGCGCCAGTGGTGGCGCTACATGGTCACCTCGCGCGAGGACGTCGTCGGTATCGACTCGTCCGTGATCCTGGCTCCCGAGGTCTGGGTCGCCTCCGGTCACGTCGCCACCTTCACGGACCCGCTGACCGAGTGCACCTCCTGTCACAAGCGGTTCCGCGCGGACCACCTGGAGGAGGCGTACGAGGAGAAGAAGGGCCACGCCCCCGAGAACGGCCTCGCCGACCTCAACTGCCCCAACTGCGGCAACAAGGGCACCTTCACCGAGCCCAAGCAGTTCTCCGGCCTGCTCTCCACCCACCTCGGCCCGACCCAGGACAGCGGCTCCGTCGCCTACCTGCGGCCCGAGACCGCGCAGGGCATCTTCACCAACTTCGCCCAGGTGCAGACCACGTCGCGCCGCAAGCCGCCGTTCGGCATCGCGCAGATGGGCAAGTCCTTCCGCAACGAGATCACGCCCGGCAACTTCATCTTCCGCACCCGCGAGTTCGAGCAGATGGAGATGGAGTTCTTCGTCAAGCCGGGCGAGGACGAGCAGTGGCAGGAGTACTGGATGGAGCAGCGCTGGAACTGGTACACCGGCCTCGGCCTGCGTGAGGAGAACATGCGCTGGTACGAGCACCCGAAGGAGAAGCTCTCCCACTACTCCAAGCGCACCGCCGACATCGAGTACCGGTTCTCCTTCGGCGGCAGCGAGTGGGGCGAGCTGGAGGGTGTCGCCAACCGCACCGACTACGACCTCGGCGCGCACTCCAAGGCCTCCGGCCAGGACCTCTCCTACTTCGACCAGGAGGCCGGCGAGCGCTGGACGCCGTACGTCATCGAGCCGGCGGCCGGTGTCGGGCGCGCGATGCTCGCCTTCCTGCTGGACGCGTACGTCGAGGACGAGGCGCCGAACGCCAAGGGCAAGCTGGAGAAGCGGACCGTGCTGCGGCTCGACCCGCGGCTCGCGCCGGTGAAGGTCGCGGTGCTGCCGCTGTCCCGCAACCCGGAGCTGTCGCCGAAGGCGAAGGGGCTGGCGCAGGCGCTGCGGCAGAACTGGAACATCGAGTTCGACGACGCGGGCGCGATCGGGCGGCGTTACCGGCGTCAGGACGAGATCGGTACGCCGTTCTGCGTCACCGTCGACTTCGACACGCTGGACGACAACGCGGTGACCGTGCGGGAGCGGGACACGATGAAGCAGGAGCGCGTGTCGCTGGACCAGATCGAGGGGTACCTCGCGTCCCGGCTGGTCGGCTGCTGACCGTTCGTTTGCGGTGAGTACCAGGGGGCTCCGCCCCCTGGACCCCCGGCCTCTGCCCACCCACCACCCGACTCGGTCGGACGGAGGGTGGGCGTTCGGCGTTTCAGGGGGCTCTGCTTCGAGGGTCGGCGGCCTTGTTTCGCGTCAGCGGCCCTGCAGCGACCTCACGTTGTCGCCGAAGGTCCAGTTCTTCGAGCCGTCCCAGTTGAGGGACCACGTCATCAGGCCCTTGAGGGCGCCGTTGTAGCGGGTCCAGGCCTGGGCGACCTGGGACGGGGTCATGTGACCGCCGCCCGCGCCCGGTTGGGCGGGCAGCCCCGGGGCCTGCTTGTCGTACGGGACGCGGATCGTGGTGCCCTGGATCACCAGGCCCCTGTCCAGGCAGTCGGTCTGGGCGGCGAAGCCCTGCACCGTGCCGGCCGCGTAGGAATCACCGGAGCAGCCGTACATGCTGCCGTTGTAGTACTGCATGTTCAGCCACCACAGGCGGCCGTTGTCGGCGTACTTCTTGATGATCGGCAGGTACGCGCCCCAGATCGAGCCGTAGACCACGCTGCCGCCGGTGACGTACGCCGTCTCCGGGGCCATCGTGAGGCCGAAGTTGGACGGCATGCGGGCCAGGACGCCGTCGATGATGCGGATCAGGTTGGCCTGGGACGTGGACAGCCGGTTGATGTCGCCGCTGCCGGTCAGGCCGGTCTCGATGTCGATGTCGATGCCGTCGAAGTTGTACTTCTGGAGGATCGGCACGATCGTGTCGACGAAGCGGTCCGCGACGGCGCTCGAGTTGAGGTCGATGCCGGCCGTCGCGCCGCCGATGGAGAGCAGGATCGTCTGCCCGGCCGCCTTGGCCGCGCACATCTCCGCGGGCGTGGCCACCTTCACGCCCGCGTCCATGCCGTCCTCCCACAGTGCCGTTCCGTCGGAGCGGATGACCGGGAAGGCCGCGTTGAGCACGTTGTAGCCGTGCTGGGCGATGCGGGCGTCGGTGATCGGGGTCCAGCCGAAGGGCGGGTGGACCCCGTTGGCGGCGCCGTCCCAGTTCTCCCAGTAGCCCTGGAGGACCTTGCCGGCCGGCTTCGACTTCACGGCGCAGGTGTCGGCGGCGGGCGCCGGGGCGGGGGCGGCGGACGAGGCGGCGGCGGTCAGGGGGGTGAGGACGGCGGCCGCGAGCGCGGCGGTGAACAGCCGCAGTCGGCGACGGAGCATGGGGGGCCTCCTGTGTGGGGTGAGGTGGCGCAGCCATGACAATCCCTTGGTCCAGACCATTCGTCAAGAGGGGCCGGAGCCGATCGTCCGAGGCAGCCGCAGGCTCAGCAGTCCCGTCAGCGCCACGGCACCCAACTGGACCAGCAGCGTCATCACCAGCGCGTCCCGCATGCCCAGGTCCGGCACCAGGGACAGGAACAGCGTGCCCAGGGCGGCCACCCCGAGCGCCAGCGACGACTGCTGCGTGGTCATCATGACGCCGCTGCCGACGCCCGCGCGGGCAGCCGGCACCTCCGACAGGACGACCCGGAAGACCACCGGGAGCTGGAGCGCCTGTCCGGCCCCGGCGAGCGCCGCGCCCGGCAGCAGCTCGACCAGGCCGAGATCCGGCCAGGAACGCCAGGCGGCCAGCGTCATCAGGGCCAGGCCCGCGCCCTGGAGCACGGCACCCGCCGGCACCACCCGGGTGCCGTACCGGGCGACGAGCCGGGGACCGGCGAGGGAGAAGAGGAAGAACACCCCCGCCAGCGGCGCCAGCGCCGTGCCCGCCGCCACCGGACCGAGACCCGCACCCTGCTGGAGCGCGACCGCGATGACGAACATGAAACCGCTGAAGCCCACCGAGAACGGCACGATCAGCAGCAGCCCGCGGCGCAGCGAGGTGAGCGCGAACAGGCTCGGCGGCACCAGCGGCGTACGGCCCGTGCGGTCCGCCCGGCGCTCCACCGCGTAGAACGCCGCCGCCACGAGCGGGAACGCCGCCAGCGACAGCCACGTCCACAGCGGCCAGCCCGCCGCCCGGCCCTCGGTGAGCGGGACCAGCAGGGTCAGCAGCGAGGCGGCCAGCAGCACCGTGCCGGGGACGTCCACCGGCTCGGGGCGCGCCGAACGGGTCTCCGGGACCGAGCGGACCGCCAGCAGCAGGCCCACCAGGACGACCGGCACGTTCACCAGGAAGACGGAACGCCAGCCGGTGCCCGCGACGTCGGCGGCCACCAGCACGCCGCCGAGGATCTGGCCGGCCACCATCGCGAGCCCGGCCGTGGCCCCGTAGAGGCTCATGGCCTTCGCGCGCCGGGGGCCCGAGGTGGTCGCCTGGATGGTGGCCAGCACCTGCGGGAGCATCGCGGCGGCTGAGGCGCCCTGCGCCACCCGGGCCGCCACCAGCGTCCAGGCGTCCGGCGCCAGACCGCACGCCAGCGAGGTCAGGCCGAAGGCGGCCATGCCGCCCAGGAACAGCCGGCGCCGGCCGAACAGGTCACCGAGCCGGCCGCCGAGGACCAGCAGCACGGCGTACGCCACCCCGTAGCCGGCGACGACGAGTTCGAGGACCGACTCGCCCGCGGAGAGGTCGGTGCCGATGGTGGGCAGGGCGACGTTGACGATGAAGAAGTCGACGAGGGGGAGTGCCGCGGCGAGCAGCACCGTGAACAGTCCGGGACCGCTGAGCGCGGGAGGCGCCGAGGCCGCCGGACGGGCAGGACGTGCAGTGATGGTTTCGGTCACGTGACCGAGACTGCGGCGGCCCCGTGACCGGTACCAGAGTCTCCTTGTCCTGGTAGAAGGAGTACCTGGCAACAGGATCCGGCGGGCGGCACCCTGGTAGGCATGACGACGACGGCCCAGGAGAGCACCATGACGGCGGGCCCGGCGGCCGTACGCCGGACGGACCGGGAACCGCGGCCCCCGGAGACGGCGTCGCGGGTCCGGCGGCACGAACTCGCCGCGTTCCTGCGCAGCCGCCGCGAACGCATCGCCCCCGAACAGGTCGGGCTGCCCCGCGGACGCCGGCGCCGCACCCCGGGGCTGCGCCGCGAGGAGGTCGCCCAGCTCTCGGCCGTCGGCGTCACCTGGTACACCTGGCTCGAGCAGGCCCGGGACATCCAGGTCTCCGTGCAGGTCCTCGACGCCCTCGCCCGCGCGCTGCTGCTCGACCCGACCGAGCGCGCCCACCTCTTCCAGCTGGCCGGCGCCGTCGACCCGGCGCCCGCGACCGACTGCCCGTCGGTCACCCCGGCGCTGCGCGCCCTGCTGGAGCAGTTCGAGCCGTACCCGGCGTGCGTGCAGAACAGCCGGTACGACATCCTCGCCCACAACCGCACCTACGGGCTGCTGCTGTGCGACCTCGACGCGGTGCCGCCCGAGGACCGCAACTGCATGGTCCTGTCCTTCACCCACGCCGAGTGGCAGTCCTCCATCGTCCATCTGGAGGAGACCCAGCGGCTGATGGCCGCCCGGTTCCGCGCCACGATGGCCGGCCATCTCACCGAGCCCGCCTGGAAGGTGCTGCTGACGCGGCTGCGGGCGGAGTCCGCCGAGTTCCGGGAGGCCTGGGAGCGGTACGAGGTGGTCGCCCACCGCGGCAAGCGCAAGGAGTTCCACAACCGGTACGTGGGCCGGGTCCGCGTCGACCACACCGACCTGTGGCTGGGACCGGAGGCCGGGCCCCGCATGGTGACGTACGCGCCGGCCGACGAGACGTCCCGGGAGCGGCTGGAGCGGCTGCACGCGATCGCCCTGGAGCGCGGAGCGATCTCGCCGGGATGACCGCCCGAGGTGCGGGAACCCGGGGATGTGCGGAAGGTGATGTTCCCAGGGTTTCGTCAGTTCGCACAGGGCGAGGACAGTCATGGCTGAGCAGAAGTCGGCGCAGACGCTCCCGCGGCCGTTGCACGCGGCCGCGTCGGTGCTGCGGAAGGTGCCGGGCGCCGGGACGGTCGGCCGGGCGGCCGAGGGGGCGCTGGACAGGCTCGGCGCGGTGTCGCCGCGCGGGCGGCGGATCGTCGTCTACACCGGGGCCGGGGTGCTGGGCGTCGCCGGTCTGGTGGAGTGGCCGGTGGCCCTCACCGGAGCGGCGGTGGCGTGGCTGACGCGGCCACGGCGGGAGGAGTCCGAGGAGGCGGAGGCTTCGGCGGCCGACGCGGTGCCGGCCGCCTCCGGCGGGAAGGCGTCCGCGGGGAGTGTCGCGGCGAAGCGGAACGCCGCGACGAGGACCACGACGCGGAGCGCGTCGGCGGAGACCGGCGTCGCCCGGAAGGGCGCGGCGGCGAGGCGGGTCGCGAGCAAGTCGGCGGCGGCCAGGACGGTCGCGGCGAAGACGGCCGCGGGGAAGTCCGCGGCGCGCGGGCCGGCCGGGACGGCGTCGTCCACCGGGAAGCCCACGGCGCGCGGGCCGGCCTCGACCGCGCCGTCCGCCACCGCGCCGGCCCGGGCCGCGACGGCGGCGGGCGGTGCGGCGGGGGTCAAGTCGGCCCCGACGAAGCCGGCCGCGGGGAAGAGCGCCGGGACCGCCGGGACGGGGGCCGCGGCCGAGAAGGCCGACGCCGGCGCCGGCGGGCGGAAGTCCGCCGCCGCTCGGGCCGTCACCGCGAAGGCCACCTCGGGCGGCGCCGCCGCGCGGAAGAGCGCCGCGACCCGGCCGGCCGCGCAGAAGGCGGCCGCGCGGAAGACGGCCACGCAGAAGAGCACCGCCACCAAGGCCGCCGCACAGAAGGCCACCTCGGGCGGGAGCGCCGCACGGAAGTCCGCCGTCGGGAAGTCCGCCGCCGGGAAGGCCACGGCGAAGGCCGCCCCGTCCGGCACCGCCGCCCGGAAGGCCACCGCGAGCGGTACCGCCGCGCGGAAGTCCGCCGCCGGGAAGACCACCGCGACGAAGTCCGCCGCGACCGGTGCCGCCGCGCGGAAATCCGCCGCGACGAAGGCCACCGCGACCGGTGCCGCCGCGCGGAAGTCCACCGCCGCCAAGACGGGCGCCGCCAGGACGAGCGCCGCCAGGACGAGCGCCGCCAAGACAGGCGCCGCGAAAGGCGCCGCAGGCACCCGTACCGGAAAGGCGGGCTGAGGCGCAGCGATGGCCGGTGGACTTCTGACGCGTTCCCAGAGTGCCGTCGCCGGGATCGTGCTGGCCGGGCCCCGGCTGGTCGCACGCGGCACCGCCCCCGCCGTGGGCGTCGCGGCCGGCGCGGTCGCGGGCACCGCACGGGCCGGTGTGCGCGGCGCGGACTTCGCGGCGCGGGCGGCCCGGGTCGCCCGTGCCGCGCTGCCGGGCGGCACCCGCCACTGGCGGGCCGGCACCCGGGCGCACCTCGCGCTGCGGCCGGCCGCGACCGACAAGGTGCGCCGCGCGGGCGGCACGGAACGCGTCGCGCGCCGCGTCGCGGCGGCCGTCGCCGAGCACCCCGACGTGGCGCTCGCCTACTGGGACCACGGGCTGGCCCGCCTGGTGGTGACCGCCACCGAGGAGGAACTCACCGACCGGGTCGTGGACCACGCGACCGACCTCGCCGCACAGCACGGGCTGATCCGCGCCGACGGCGAGGCCGAGGAGCTGTCCCACCCCGGGGACCCCGCCCCGGTGCGCGTCGCGGCGACCGCCCTCGGCGCCGACGTGCTCGGCGTGGCCGTCGCCGTGACCGCGTCCTCCCTGCGGCTGCCGCCCTCGCCCCGCCTGGTGACCGCGGTGGCGACGCTGCTGCGCGAGAACCCCAGGTTCCGTGCCTGGCTGCGCGAGCGGCTCGGCGCACACCGCATGGACGTGGCGCTGGCCACCGCCAACGCGGCCGTGCACGGCGCGGGCCAGAGTCCGACCTCGCTCGTGCTCGACGGGGCGCTGCGCGCCTGCCAGCTGGGCGAGGCGGTGGCCCGGTCGGCGGCCTTCGAGGCCGTGCACGACCGGTTGTGCGCCCCGGAGCGCGGCAGCCTGCCCGCCGACCTCACCCAGCGCCCGCCGCTGCGCACCTCCCCGGCCCAGGAGTACGCCGCCCACGCCTCGACCGGCAGCGTCGCGGGCGCGGCGGCGACCCTGCTGGTCAAGCACGATCTGGCCGAGGCCGCGGAGGCGGTGCTGGCCGGCTCGCCCAAGGCCGCCCGCTACGGGCCCGCCGCCTTCCACGCCGTACTGAGCGCCGCGCTGGCCCGGACCGGCGTGCTGGTGCGCGACCCGGAGCGGCTGCGGCAGCTGGAGATGACCGGCACGGTCGTCCTGCACCCCAGTGCGCTGCGCACCCCGCACGCGGGGGCGGACCCGTGGACCGAGGACGTCCTGGACGCGGCGCGGCGCGCGGGGCTGCGCGTGGTGATGGTGGAGGATCCGGCGCTGGCCGACTTCACCGGCCTCGCCGACCACGTCGTCAGCGCCCGCCGCCCGCTCCGGGACGTGGTCGAGGGGCTGCGCGCCGAGGGAGGCGGCGTCATCACGGTCGTACGGCCCCTGCCCGGCGACGACGGGACGCTGCTGGACGGGCTGTTCGCCGGGGACGTGGCCGTGGCGCTGGCCGACGCGGACGCGCCGGTGGCGTGGGGCGCGGACGTGCTGGCCCTGGGCGGTCTGGCCGATGTGTGGCGGGTGCTGCGGGCGGTGCCGGCGTCACGCGCCGTCGGGAGCCGCTCGACGACGCTGGCCCGGGCCGGCGCAGCGCTGTCCGGGCTGCTGGTCGCGGTCGGCGAGGCGCGCAGCCGGGGCACCGGTTCGCCGATGCCGGGCCTGCGGCACGCGCCGGTCGACGCGAGCGCGGCCGCGGCCCTGCTGTCCGGGGCGCGGGCCGCCCTCGGCGTGGCGGCGGCGCGCGCCCCGCACCCCCGGCCGCGGGTGGCCTGGCACGCGCTGGACGTGGCGGACGTACGCGACCGGCTGGAGCGCGAGAGCGAGCCCGAGCCGACCGTCGTCGAGCTGGCCCGGCTCCGGATGCGCGAGGCGGCCGAACGGGCGGGCCGGGTGCGGGCGCTGGCGCCGGTGCGGTGGTCGTGGCAGCTGGCCCGGGCCGTGCGCGGCGAGCTGGACGATCCGCTCACGCCCGTGCTGGCGGTCGGCTCGGCGGCCTCCGCGATCCTCGGTTCGGTCGTGGACGCGGCGCTGGTGGTCGGCGCGCTGGACCTGAACGCGCTGGTCGGCGGGTTCCAGCGGCTGCGCGCCGAACGGGCGCTGTCCGGGCTGCTCGCCGAGCAGAAGCAGAAGGCGCGGGTGAGCGAGGAATTCCCGGCCGACGACGACGCGGAGACCCCCGAGGCGGGTACGGAGGCCCCCGCGGACGGCGAGCCGCGCATCGTGGACGCCGCCAAGCTGCACCCGGGGCAGGTGATCGAGCTGAAGGCGGACGACGTCGTGCCCGCCGACGCCCGGCTGCTGTGGGAGGACGGCCTGGAGGTGGACGAGTCCGCGCTGACCGGGGAGTCGCTGCCGGTGGACAAGTGCGTGGACCCGGCGCCGAAGGCCCCCGTGGCCGAGCGGTACTGCATGGTCTTCGAGGGCACGACCGTCGTGGCGGGCCGGGCGCGGGCCGTCGTCGTGGACACCGGCGAGCACACCGAGGCCGCGCGGGCGGTGGCGCTGGCCGCCCGCACGCCGGCGGCCGCGGGCGTCCAGGCCCGGCTCCAGGAACTCACCCGCAAGGCACTGCCGTTGACGCTGGCGGGCGGCGCCGCGGTGACCGGTCTCGCCCTGCTGCGGGGCACGCCGATCCGGCAGGCCGTCTCCGGCGGGGTGTCGGTGGCGGTGGCCGCCGTGCCCGAGGGGCTGCCGCTGGTGGCGACGGTGGCCCAGCTGGCGGCGGCCCGCCGGCTCAGCCGGCACGGCGTCCTGGTGCGCACCCCGCGCACGCTGGAGGCCCTGGGCCGCATGGACACCGTGTGCTTCGACAAGACCGGCACGCTCACCGAGAACAAGCTGCGGCTGTCCCGGGTCGCGGGCGCCGACGGCACCGTCCGCAGGGCGGGCGACCCGGACGCCGCCGGCATCGTGCGGGTCGCCGCCCGCGCCTGCCCGCGCCTGAACGGCGACGACGCCCGCCCGACCCACGCCACCGACGAGGCCGTCCTGGACGCCGCCGGGCCCGACCCCGGGTGGACGCAGGACGAGGGCCTGCCCTTCGAGACCTCCCGCGGCTACGCCGCCGCCGTCGGCCGGGACGCGGACGGCGCCCCCGTCCTGGTGGTCAAGGGCGCCCCCGAGACCGTGCTGCCCGCCTGCGCCGGCTCCTCGTCGCCCGCCTCCGGGGCGGCGCACGACCTGGCCCGCGCCGGGCTGCGCATCATCGCGGTGGCGCAGCGCCCGCTCGGCCGGGGCGAACGGGCGGCCGACGTGCTGGAACAGCCGCTGTCGGGGCTGGAGTTCACCGGTCTGCTCGCACTGGCCGACGTGGCGCGCGAGGAGTCCCCGGCACTGGTGCGCGGGCTGCGCGCGGCGGGCGTACGACCCGTGGTGCTGACCGGCGACCATCCGGGTACCGCCCGCGCCATCGCCGTCGACCTGGGCTGGCCCGAGGACGCGGTCGTGGTCACCGGCGACGAGCTGGCCGCGGCCGACCGCAGGGCACGGTCCCGGATGCTGCGGGACGCGGACGTGGTGGCCCGGGTGGCGCCGGAGCAGAAGCTCCAGGTCGTGGAGTCGCTGCGGGACGCCGGGCGGGTCGTCGGCATGGTCGGCGACGGCGCCAACGACGCCGCGGCGATCCGCGCCGCCGACATCGGCGTCGGCATCAGCGCCCGCGGTTCGGCCGCCGCCCGCAACGCCGCCGACCTGGTCCTCACGGGCGACGACCTGCTGGTGCTGGTGGAGGCGGTGCGTGAGGGCCGGGCGCTGTGGCACAGCGTCGCCGACGCCATCGCCATCCTGATCGGCGGCAACGCGGGCGAGGTCGGCTTCGGCATCCTCGGCACGGTCCTCGGCGGTTCCGCCCCGCTGTCCACCCGTCAGATGCTGCTGGTCAACCTCTTCACCGACCTGTTCCCGGCGATGGCCGTGGCGGTGACGGAGACCGGGGACGCCGAGCAGGAGAAGGACGACGCGGGCGCCCCCCTCGGTACGGCGGTGCTGGGCGAGCCCCTGCTCCGGCAGATCCGGCACCGGGCGATGACCACGGCGCTCGGGGCGACCGCGGCCTGGCTCTTCGGCCGCTTCACCCCGGGCACGCGGCGCCGCTCGACGACCATGGCCCTGTGCGCGGTCGTCGGCACGCAGCTCGCCCAGACCCTCGCCGACCGGCGCGACAGCCGTCTGGTCCAGGTCACCTCGCTCGGTTCCGCCGCCGCGCTGGTCGCCCTCGTGCAGACGCCGGGCGCCAGCCGCCTCTTCGGCTGCACCCCGCTGGGCCCGGTCGCGTGGACGGGCGTGGCCGCGGCGATCGCGCTGGCGCTGGCCGGGCAGCGGGCGCTGCCGGTGGTGGAGGACGCGGTGGCGAAGTTCTGGCCGGGGGTGCCTGCGCCTGCGGCGCTCGGGTGATGCGCCCCAGGGGGTGGCCGCGTCGGGTGGTGTGGCGTGTGCGGGTCGGCGGGGGCTGGTCGCGCAGTTCCCCGCGCCCCTGTGGCATGCGGTGGGCCCGCGTACGAGGCGCGGCTCCCCGTACAGCGTGCCGTCACACCCCCGCGCCGGCCGCCTCCCGCACCTGCGGGGACCGGAGGCGTTCCGCCGTTCGTTCCGCCGTGCGGCGGGCCCAGCGGCCGCTCGTGACGGCGCCGAGGACGAGGACCGCGAGACCGCAGGCGGCCAGGATCCACCAGCCGGGGCGGGCGGCGGAGACGAAGGTGTCGCGGTACGACGACGCGCCCACGCCCGCCGCCAGCACCGCGCCGATCACCGCGACGCCCAGGGTCTGGCCCAGCTGGCGGCTGGTGGAGGCGACGGCCGCGGCCACCCCGGCCTGGGCGCGGGGCATGCCGGAGACCGCGGTGTTGGTGATGGGCGCGTTGACGAAGCCGAAGCCGATGCCGAACAGGACGTAGCCGAGGAAGAGGGTGAGGTCGGACGTCTCGGCCTCGAAGGCGGCGAACAGCACCCCGCTCACGGTCAGCGCGCCGCCCGCGATCAGCAGTGGCAGGCGCGGCCCCCGGCTGCCGACCAGCCGCCCGGACAGCGGGGCGCACAGGAAGGTCGGCACGGCCATCGGCAGCATCCACAGACCGGCCTCCAGGGCGCTCAGTCCGCGCACGTTCTGCAGGTACAGCGTGGACAGGAACAGGAAGCCGCCCAGCGCGGCGAAGGCGCTGATCGCGATGACGGTGGCCCCGCTGAACGGCGCCGACCGGAAGAAGCGCAGCTCGATCAGGGGGTCGGCGCGGCGCGGCTCGTGGACGAGCAGGCCGATCAGCGCGGCGAGCGCCAGGACGGCGTAGGGGAGCACGGGGGCGAACCCGGCGCTCGGCGCCTCGATGATCGCGTACGTCAGCGAGCCGAACAGCACGATCACCATCAGCTGGCCCAGCGGATCGGGGCGGCGGGCCTTCGGGGCGCGGGACTCGGGCACGAAGCGGAGGGTGAGGAGGAGGGCGGCCAGGCCCACCGGGAGGTTGACCCAGAAGATCGAGCGCCAGCCGACCGACTCCACCAGCACGCCGCCCACCAGCGGTCCGGCGGCCATGGAGATGCCGACCACCGCGCCCCAGACGCCGATCGCGCGGGCGCGCTCGCGCGGGTCGGTGAAAGTGTTGGTGATGATCGACATCGCGACCGGGTTGAGCATGGAGCCGCCCACCGCCTGGATCATCCGGAAGACGACCAGTGAGGACAGGTCCGGCGCCAGCGAGCACAGCAGTGAGCCGATGGTGAAGATCACCAGGCCGGTCATGAAGACCCGTCTGCGGCCGATCCGGTCGGCCGTGGAGCCGGCCAGCATCAGCAGCGCGGCCAGCACCAGCGTGTACGCGTCGACCGCCCACTGGAGCCCCGAGGTGCTCGTGTGCAGATCACGCTGCATCGAGGGCAGGGCGACGTTCAGGATCGTGTTGTCGATGCTCACGATCAGCAGGCTCATACAGCAGATGGCGAGCACGAGCAGACGTCGGCGGCGGGTGAGCTCGGGCATGGGCTCCATCGTACGCCCATTTCAATAGTGCGGCTAACTAATGACCGATACACGAGGGTGAGCCGCGCCCGCCGGAGCACCGCCCCGCGTGCGGGACAATGGGGGAATGTCCACGCCCACCGCGCCCGCCCCCGCCACCGCGAAACCGTCGTTGCAGATCGGCCCGCACACCGCCGCACCGCCCGTGGTGCTGGCGCCGATGGCCGGCATCACCAACGCGCCCTTCCGCACGCTGTGCCGGGAGTTCAGCGGCGGCAAGGGCCTGTTCGTGAGCGAGATGATCACGACCCGGGCGCTGGTCGAGCGCAACGAGAAGACCATGCAGCTGATCCACTTCGACGCGACCGAGACGCCGCGTTCGATCCAGCTGTACGGCGTGGACCCGGTGACCGTCGGCAAGGCCGTCCGCATGATCGCGGAGGAGGACCTCGCCGACCACATCGACCTGAACTTCGGCTGCCCGGTGCCCAAGGTGACCCGCAAGGGCGGCGGCTCGGCGCTCCCGTACAAGCGCAACCTGCTCCGGGCGATCCTGCGCGAGGCCGTCTCCGGCGCCGGTGACCTGCCCGTCACCATCAAGATGCGCAAGGGCATCGACGACGACCACCTCACCTACCTCGACGCCGGCCGCATCGCCGTCGAGGAGGGTGTGACCGCCGTGGCCCTGCACGGCCGCACCACCGCCCAGCACTACGGCGGCACCGCCGACTGGGAGGCCATCGCCCGCCTCAAGGAGCACGTCCCGGAGATCCCGGTGCTCGGCAACGGCGACATCTGGTGCGCCGAGGACGCGCTCAGGATGGTCCGGGAGACCGGCTGCGACGGCGTGGTGGTCGGCCGCGGCTGCCTCGGACGCCCGTGGCTGTTCGCCGACCTGGTCGCCGCCTTCGAGGGGCGTACGGACGCCTATGTGCGGCCCACCCTGCGCGAGGTCGCCGACGTGATGGTCCGGCACGCCACGCTGCTGGGGGAGTGGATCGGCGACGAGGCACGGGGTGTCATCGACTTCCGCAAGCACGTCGCCTGGTACCTCAAGGGCTTCGCGGTCGGCTCCGAGATGCGCAAGCGGCTCGCGATCACCTCCTCCTTGGAGGAGCTGCGCGCCGGTCTCGACGAGCTGGACCTCGACCAGCCCTGGCCCACGGGCGCCGACGGCCCCCGCGGGCGCACGTCCGGCAACAACCGGGTGGTCCTGCCGGACGGCTGGCTGAAGGACCCGTACGACTGCGCGGGCGTCGGCGAGGACGCCGAACTGGACACCTCCGGCGGCTGACCCCCTCCCGGCCGGCCGCGTTCACCCCTTGGACGGACGCGGGGTCGAGCCGTACGCCGTCAGGAAGCGGTCGCGGAAGGAGCTCATCCGCCACACCGGGGCGTCGTGGGCGGGCCGGAGGCCCTCGGACCAGTTCCAGTCGTCGATCGCGTCGAGCACCTTCGGGTCCTTCGCGACGATCGAGACGGGCACGTCCCGGCTCGCCCCCTCGCCGCTGACCCGGGCGATCGGCTGGTGGTCGCCGAGGAAGACCAGCACGGTGTCGTCGGTGCCGTAGCGCTCCAGCCACTGGGTGAGGCAGGTGACCGAGTACTGCACCGACTTGCCGTACTCCTCGCGGGACTTCTTGGAGTCGGCGATCACGTCCTTCGACTTCTCGCCCGCCGCCTCGATGCCGTCGAACACCGAACCGTCGCCGAGCTCGTCCCAGCCGACCATCCTCGGGATCGGCGCCCACGGCTGGTGGCTGGAGGTCAGGATGATCTCGGCCATCAGCGGCTTGTCGCGCTTCCTGCCGTGCTCCAGGCGCTGGAAGGCCTCCAGCGCGAACTGGTCCGGCATGGTCGACCAGCTGAACTTCGGCCCCTCGTACCCGAGCCCGCGGGCGTTGTAGACCTTGTCCAGCCCGTGGAACCTCGCCTCCGGCCAGGCCTTCTGCACCCCGGGCATGATGCCGACCGTGTCCCAGGCCCCCGTGTCGCCGAACATCGCGGTCAGCGTGCGGTGGTCGCCCGACGTCACGGTGCGGTAGCGCTGCTGGTTGTCGACCCACAGGCCGGACAGGAAGGTGGAGTGGCCGAGCCAGCTCCCGGCGCCGTACGTCGGCGAGGTCAGCCAGCCGCTCTTCGCCCGGTAGCCCGCCGCGGCCAGCGCCTTCGTGCTCGCGTCGAGCGTCCGGTCCACGCCCGGGGCCATGATCGGGTCCTCGACGGCGCTGCGGCCGTAGCTCTCGATGAAGGTGAAGATCACGTCCTTGCCGCGCAGGTCCGGCACCAGCTGCGCGCCGGGCGTGGCACCGAAGGAGTCCGCCTTCGCCTCCTCGGCGAAGGCCGCCTCGTCCCGCACCGTGTCCACCACGCGCTCGGTCTGCGCCCGCAGGGCGTACGCGGCCCGGCCCGAGGCGAGCGGCATGCCGAAGGCGTGCAGTCCGAGGATCGAGCAGGTGATCCACGCGGTGCCGGCGATCAGCACCCCGCGCGTCGACCGCTCCCGGTGCGCGGCCAGGAGGTCGCCCAGCCGGACCGTCGCCAGCACCATGCACACCAGCAGCAGCAGGGCGAGGGCGACGGCGCCGAGGGCGGCCAGCGTCGCGACCGTCCCGCCGAGCGAGTCCTCGACGTAGGAGCGGGCGTCCTCCAGCAGCCCCCAGTCGAGGACGACGTTGAAGCCCCGGCCCAGGTACTCGCCGAAGCCCATGTCCAGCAGGTTCAGCAGCGTCAGCACGCCCAGGCCGGCGCCGTAGAGCACGGCCGCGATCCGGCGGGGCCGGCGCGGCAGGCCCAGCAGGACGGCGGCGCCGACGACGGCCTCCGCCGGAATCTGCGTGAAGCGGTTCGGCTCCAGCGCGACGTAGGTGTTCGGCAGGAGCAGTGCGGCGAGGACGAGGACGGCGGCCAGGGCCGTGGTGGTCCGGCGCAGGACGAGCGCCGGGACGGGGTGACGGGTGCGCCATGCCCGCCAGTGGGCGAGGCGGGCCCTGAAGGGGTGCGGACGCGCTTCCGTGGGGTCCGTCGCCGTTTCCGTGGGTCCCGTGTCGGTGTCGGGGGCCGCGTGCGGTGGCCGGCGGAAGTGCGTGAAGACAGGCACCCGAAGGTCCTTCCCTGTGGAACCCGGTGGACGGCGGACCCGGTGTGGGGGCCCGGGTCCGCCGCACTGTCGTACGTCCCGTGCGCGGGGTGCGTTCAGCCTGGTGGTGATCCGGTTCGGCGGACGTCCGCATGATGAAATCCGGCGGCGGACGACAGCGTGATTCTCGCCACCTCTGATAGAGGCGGCGCTCAGATGAGCGGATCTTGGGCTGTTCCACTTCTCCAAATCGTGGCACTGAGTGCCATGGCTTGATCGTTCATCGATCGAACTCAAACGTGGAGATTGCCGCTCAGGTGAGCATCCTGGGGCGCCAACGGGGGGTGATTCGTTCAAGAAATGAAAACATGACCGGCCGCTCCCTTGCCCAGCCTTGACTTTCAATCCGCTGGCGGACGAGTGGTTACAGGCGCATGACGCGCAAGTGGACGTACCCAGGTGCCTTCGATCTGGGTAGATTCCTCGCCGTCAGGGCAGCCACCGCGTCTTCGAGGAGTCGAGACCCGTGTCGGAAAACAAAGATCCCCACGTAACGAAGTTCGTCTACGACTTCACCGAGGGCAACAAGGACCTCAAGGACCTCCTCGGCGGCAAGGGTGCCAACCTCGCCGAGATGACCAACCTGGGCCTTCCGGTCCCTCCCGGCTTCACCATCACCACCGAGGCCTGCAAGACCTACCTCGACAGTGGCGAGGAGCCGGCGGCACTGCGTGACGAGGTGAGTGCGCACCTCGACGCCCTCGAGGCGAAGATGGGCAAGAAGCTCGGCCAGGCCGACAACCCCCTCCTCGTGTCGGTCCGCTCCGGAGCCAAGTTCTCCATGCCGGGCATGATGGACACCGTCCTCAACATCGGTCTCTCCGACAAGTCGGTGCAGGGCCTGGCCAAGCAGGCCGGCGACGACCGCTTCGCGTGGGACTCCTACCGCCGCCTGATCCAGATGTTCGGCAAGACCGTCCTCGGCGTCGACGGCGACCTCTTCGAGGAGGCGCTGGAGAAGGCCAAGGAGGCCAAGAAGGTCACGGTCGACACCGACCTGGAGGCCGCCGACCTGAAGAAGCTGGTCACCGCCTTCAAGAAGATCGTGAAGAAGGAGGCCGGCCGGGACTTCCCGCAGGACCCGCGCGAGCAGATGGACCTCGCCATCAAGGCGGTCTTCGACTCGTGGAACGGCGACCGCGCGAAGCTCTACCGCCGCCAGGAGCGCATCCCGCACGACCTCGGCACCGCCGTCAACGTCTGCTCCATGGTCTTCGGCAACCTCGGCCCGGACTCCGGCACCGGCGTCGCGTTCACCCGCGACCCCGCCTCCGGCCACCAGGGCGTCTACGGCGACTACCTCCAGAACGCCCAGGGGGAGGACGTGGTCGCGGGCATCCGCAACACCGTGCCGCTCGCGGAGCTGGAGCAGATCGACAAGAAGTCGTACGACCAGCTGATGCAGATCATGGAGACGCTGGAGAACCACTACCTGGACCTGTGCGACATCGAGTTCACCATCGAGCGCGGCCAGCTGTGGATGCTCCAGACCCGCGTCGGCAAGCGCACCGCGGGCGCCGCCTTCCGTATCGCCACCCAGCTGGTGGACCAGGGTCTGATCGACGAGGCCGAGGCGCTCACCCGCGTCAACGGCGCCCAGCTCGCCCAGCTGATGTTCCCCCGCTTCGACGAGAGCGCCAAGGTCGAGAAGGTCGGCCGGGGCATCGCGGCCTCGCCGGGCGCGGCGGTCGGCAAGGCGGTCTTCGACTCCTACACCGCCGTGAAGTGGTCCCGCTCCGGTGAGAAGGTCATCCTCGTCCGCCGCGAGACCAACCCCGACGACCTGGACGGCATGATCGCCGCCGAGGGCATCCTCACCTCGCGCGGCGGCAAGACCTCCCACGCGGCCGTCGTCGCGCGCGGCATGGGCAAGACCTGTGTCTGCGGCGCCGAGGAGCTGGAGGTCGACACCAAGCGCCGCCGCATGACGGTGCCGGGCGGCCATGTGGTCGAGGAGGGCGACGTCATCTCCATCGACGGCTCCTCCGGCAAGGTGTACCTCGGCGAGGTACCGGTCGTCCCGTCCCCCG
The DNA here is from genome assembly GCF_040636935.1 of Streptomyces sp. NPDC032940. Lineage (NCBI taxonomy): Bacteria > Bacillati > Actinomycetota > Actinomycetes > Kitasatosporales > Streptomycetaceae > Streptomyces > Streptomyces sp. NPDC032940. Next base: position 147,144 of record NZ_JBEZVJ010000013.1, read on the forward strand.
TGGTCGAGTACTTCGAGGGCCGCATGCACCCGGGCGCCGACGACGCCGACGAGCTGGTCGAGGCCGTGCACCGCATGATGGCCTTCGCCGACCGCAAGCGCCGGCTGCGGGTGCGCGCCAACGCCGACAACGCCGAGGACGCGCTGCGCGCCCGTCGCTTCGGCGCCCAGGGCATCGGCCTGTGCCGCACCGAGCACATGTTCCTCGGCGACCGGCGCGAGCTGGTCGAGCGGCTGATCCTGGCCGACACGGAGGCCGAGCGCGAGGAGTCCCTCAAGGAACTCCTGCCGCTCCAGAAGAAGGACTTCGTCCAGCTCTTCGAGTCGATGGACGGCCTCCCGGTCACCGTCCGCCTGCTCGACCCGCCGCTGCACGAGTTCCTGCCCGACATCACCGAGCTGTCGGTGCGTGTCGCCCTCGCCGAGTCCCGGCAGGAGCCGCACGAGAACGAGCTGCGCCTGCTCCAGGCCGTGCACCGCCTGCACGAGCAGAACCCGATGCTGGGTCTGCGCGGCGTCCGCCTCGGACTGGTCATCCCCGGCCTGTTCACCATGCAGGTCAGGGCGATCGCCGAGGCCGCGGCCGAGCGCAGGGCGGCCAAGGGCGACCCGCGCGCCGAGATCATGATCCCGCTGGTCGGCACCGTCCAGGAGCTGGAGCTGGTCCGCGACGAGGCAGACCAGGTCATCGCCGAGGTCGAGGCGGCCACGGGCACCAAGCTGAAGCTGTCGATCGGCACGATGATCGAGCTGCCGCGGGCCGCGCTGACCGCCGGTCAGATCGCCGAGGCCGCGCAGTTCTTCTCCTTCGGCACCAACGACCTGACCCAGACCGTGTGGGGCTTCTCCCGCGACGACGTGGAGGCCAGCTTCTTCACGGCCTACCTGGAGAAGGGCATCTTCGGCGTCTCCCCGTTCGAGACGATCGACAAGGACGGCGTCGGCTCGCTCGTCGCCGCCGCCGCGAAGGCCGGCCGCGCCACCCGCCCCGACCTGAAGCTCGGCGTCTGCGGTGAGCACGGCGGCGACCCGGAGTCGGTCCACTTCTTCCACGAGGTGGGTCTGGACTACGTCTCCTGCTCCCCGTTCCGCATCCCGGTCGCCCGTCTGGAGGCCGGCCGGGCGGCCGTCACCGCACAGGGCAGCGACCACCGCTGACCCCGCGCGGGGCACACCAGGCCCCGGAGCCGCCGTCTGTCACCCGACCACCCTCACCGATCGGCGGCGGCTCCGGTCCACGAGAAGAGGCGGCACCCTGTGCGGGGGTGCCGCCTCTCGCGTTCTCCCCGCGTCCACCGCCTGTTGTGTGGTTGCTGTGCCCGAGGTGTGACTCTTCTTTCAGGCCGTACCACAACCACCCTGTTCACCTGTTGGTCATCTGCACGATGGTCCTACGCACCTGACAGCAGTGACAACGATGGCGGGAATGGTGGACGGATGTCCCAGACGGAGCAGGCAAGGCCGGTGGACAAGGCCCCCGGGCAGGACGGGGGCGGGGTGGTGGCGCCGGAAGTGCCGCCCGCCGCCGGTGCGCGCGTGGCCGTCCCGGCCGGACCGGTCGTCAGAGGCAACCGGCTCGCCGCACTGGACGGGCTGCGCTTCCTGGCGGCCCTCGCGGTGGTGCTCTTCCACTTCGTCGGCCAGACCCCCTGGGGCATGTTCGAGGTCTGGGGCCGCCCCTACCAGGCGACCTTCCCCGAGGCGCACCGCTACTTCGCCTTCGGGCGGCTCGGCGTCGACCTGTTCTTCCTGATCAGCGGCTTCGTCATCTGTATGAGCGCCTGGGGGCGCACACCGCGCGACTTCTTCATCTCCCGCGTCACCCGGCTGTACCCCATGTACTGGGTGGCCATCGCGGTGTCGGCGAGCGTCATCTACCTCTTCGACACGCCCTTCGGGCACCCCAACCCGCGGCTGCTCTTCGCCAACCTGACGATGCTGCAGACCCCGCTCGGCGTGGACAACCTCGACTCGGTCTACTGGACGCTCTGGCCGGAGCTCTGCTTCTACCTCACCTTCGTCGTGGTGGTGTGGAAGGGCCTCACCTACCAGCGCGTGGTCATCTTCTGCGGGCTGTGGACGGTCGCCGCGGTGCTGGCGCCCAGCGCCCACATCCCGCTGCTCTCGCTGCTGGTGAACCCGTCCTCCGCGCCGTACTTCATCGCGGGCATGGCCTTCTACCTCATGTACCGCTACCGGCCCACCCCGCTGCTGTGGGGCATCGTCGCCATGTCGTGGCTGCTGGCGCTGCACTTCCTGCTGGCGCCGCGCGGGGGCCGCAACAACTGGGAGACCTGGGCGCCGTGGCGTGGCTGGCTGGTCCTGGTGACCACGGTGTTCTTCGTGCTGATCGCGGTGATCGCGCTCGGCTGGACCCGCAGGATCCGCTGGCGGGGGCTGACGGTCGCGGGGACGCTGACCTTCCCGCTCTACCTGCTGCACGACGTCATCGGCATGACCGTCGCCCACCACTTCGGCGACCGGGTCGACCCCTGGCTTCTGGTCGGGGTGACCGTGGCCGGCCTGGTCCTGCTGTCGTACCTCGTGCAGCGGTTCGTGGAGCGCCCGATCGCGGTGGCCATGCGGCGGCTGCTGAGCAGTGCCGAGTTCAGTCTGCAGCCGCCGAAGCCGCGCCGCTGAGCGGGCGGGGCGCGTCAGCGGACGCCGGCGGCGTCCTTGCGCCTGCGCACCGCCAGCAGCAGCCCGCCGCCGGCGAGCACGACGGCCCCGCCGCCCGCGGCGATGTACGGGGTGGTGTCGTCGCCGCCGGTCTCGGCCAGGTCGGTGCCCGACTCCCCGGCGGCCTGGCCGCCGCCGGTCCGCTCGCCGCCGGCCTTGCCGGTGCCCGAGCCCGTGTCCTCACCGGCGTCCGCGTCCTTGTCGCCGGCCGGCACGAAGCCCGCGGGCGGCTTGTCGCAGCCGACGCCGTCCTTGTCCCGGTCGAGGTGCGCGCCGTAGTGCTCGCTGCCCTCCTTGATGTCGGAGTACCCGGCGGCGTACGCCTCGGAGCAGTTCTCGAAGGGGTGGGCGCCGTCGTGCGCCTCGGCGGCGGCCGGCAGGGCGGCGAGGGCCAGCGCGGCGACGGCCACGGCGGCCGGCTTGCGGAGCAGGTTCATCGAGTGTCCCGGAAGTGGTGTGGAGCGGATGCTTCGGAGGTGACGAAGCTAGTGATGTGACGGGAACGTGGAGCCGATATGGAGGAGACGTGACGGGAACGTGACGTGACCGGACGGTAACTCTCCGCTCCGGGCCCAACGGCGCGTACGGTGAGGTGGGGTCCGGGAGATCGGGAAGGAGCCGTCGATGGCCGGCTGGAGTGTGCGCGACATCCCCGACCAGGGCGGGCGGACCGCCGTCGTCACCGGGGCCAACAGCGGACTCGGCTACGTGGTCGCACGGGAGCTGGCGCGCAAGGGGGCGCGGGTCGTGCTCGCGTGCCGCAGCGAGACGCGGGGCGAACAGGCCCTGGAGCGGCTGGCCGACGACGTCCCGGACGCCGACGTGGAACTGGCACGGCTCGACCTGGGGGACCTCGCCTCCGTACGGAAGTTCGCGAGCGCGCTGCCGTACGCACGGGTCGACCTGCTGGTCAACAACGCCGGGGTGATGGCCCTGCCCTACGGCACGACCGCGGACGGCTTCGAGACGCACTTCGGCGTCAACCACCTGGGGCACTTCGCGCTGACCGGGCTGCTGCTGCCCGCGCTGCTCGCATCGCCGGACGCCCGGATCGTCACCGTCTCCAGCCTCGCCCACGCGCTGGCCGGCATCGACCCGCGCGACCTCAACAACGTGCGGCGCTACGGGCGGTGGACCGCCTACGCCCGCTCCAAGTCCGCCAACCTGCTCTTCACGCACGAGCTGGCCCGCCGGCTGGCGGCACGTGACGGCGGCCCGCACGTGACGGCGGCCGCCGCGCACCCGGGGTACGCGGAGACCAACCTCCAGACCGCCGGCCCGCGCGCCGAGGGACGGCGGCTCGCCGAGCACCTGATGCAGCTCGCCAACCGTGTCGTCGCCCAGTCCGCCGAGGCGGGCGCGCTGCCGGTCCTGTACGCGGCCACGGCCCCGGCAGTCGCCCCCGACTCCTTCACCGGCCCGTCCTTCGCCATGTGGCGCGGGGCGCCCGCACCGTCCTGGCGGGCACCCCGGACCCTGGACGACGCGATGGGCGAGCGCCTGTGGGCGGCCTCCGAACGGCTCACGGGCGTGACGTACGACGCCCTGACGGGGTAGCGACCCGGGAGGTCAGGCGGTCTGACCGCCGTCCACGACCAGGTCGGTGCCCACCACCGACGACGCGTCGTCCGAGGCCAGATACAGCACGGCCGCGGTGACCTCCTCCACCGACGAGACCCGGCCGAGCGGCGTCTCGCCCCGCATGCGCTCGGCCCGGCCCTCCTCCGTCTCACCGGGCCGCAGGGACATGGCGGTCGCCGTGGCGCCCGGGCTGACGGCGTTGATGCGGACGCCGTCGGCGATGTGGTCCAGGGCGGCGCCCCGGGTGAGCACCGAGACCGCCGCCTTGGTGGCGGCGTAGGCGGTGGCGCCCGGGCTGCGCTTGTGCAGGCCGAAGGTCGAGGCGATGTTCACGATCGCCCCGCCGGCCGGCTGGGTGCGCATCTGGCGGACCTCCGCCCGCAGGGCGTGGAAGACGCCGGTGACGTTGATGTCGAGCTGTGTGCGCCAGTCCTCGTCGGAGAGGTCGGCCACGGGGGTTCCGCCGCGGAAGACGCCCGCGTTGTTGACCGCCACGTCGAGCGAGCCGATGGGGGTCCCCCCGCTCGAGCGAAGCCGAGAGTGGGGGAAGGCGACGGCGGCCTCCACCGCGGCCCGGACGTCGGCGGCCCGGGACACGTCGGCGGTGACGGCCAGCGCCTTGCCGCCCGCCTCCTCGATCAGGGCCACCGTCTCGTCGAGCGGCCCCCGTCCGCGCCCGGCGACCACGACGTGCGCGCCCTCCCGGGCGAAGGCGAGGGCGACGGCACGTCCGATGCCGGAGCCGGCGCCGGTGACGAGGGCGGTCTTGCCGGTGAAACGCTGGGCGGTCATGAAGCTCCCCTTTTTCTTGACCGATCGGTTCATTATGAGGGCCGGAAAGACACCCTCCGCGGAGGGTGGTGTCTCAGTCGAGCAGTGCCAGTGCCTGTTCCGCCGCGTCCCGCACCCGCGCCGGGTCCGCCGACGCCTTGCCGACCACCCGCAGCCCCTGGAGCAGCACCAGCAGCGTGCGCGCCAGGGTCAGGGGGTCGCGGCCGGCGGGCAGTTCGCCCTGGGCGCGGGCCCGGTCCAGCGACGCGTGCAGCACCGTCTCGAGCCGGTCCCAGTTGCGCTCGACCCGCCGCGCGGCGACCGGGTCGTGCGGGGCCAGCTCGGCGGCCGTGTTCGTGACGAAGCAGCCGCGCCCCCGCAGTTCCTCGGCGGTCGCCTCGGCGGCGTAGCGCCGCACCAGGGACCGCACGCCCGGCAGGGCGGGGCCGGGCCGGGCCAGATCGGCCAGCAGGTCCGGGAGCAGTCCCTCCTCGTAGCGCTCCAGCGCCTTCAGGTACAGCTCGCGCTTGTTGCCGAAGGTCGCGTAGAGGCTGGCGCGTCCGACGCCGAGGTGCTCCACGAGGTCGGACATCGACGTCGCCTCGTAGCCGCGCCGCCAGAACAGCTCCAGGGCTGCCCGCAGCGCGGCGTCCGGATCGAACTCCTTGGTCCTGGCCACGCCGTGGAGCCTAGGCCTTATTGGAACGACCGGTCAAGAAGCCGGGTCAGGCGGCCGTCACCTCGTACGTGGCCACGCGTACCGTCTCGTCGTCCAGGCACTGCCCGGTCGCGAGGTCGAAGCGCTGCTTCAGGAGCGGGGAGGCGACGAAGGGCCGGCCGCGGTGGCTGCCGGTCAGACCGCGGGAGAGGACCGCCGCGCCGGTGAACGGGTCGCGGTTGTCGATGGCGTACAGCTCCCCGCAGCGGTCGCGGAACAGGGCCACCTGGCCGCCGTCCGGCAGCAGGGCCGCCACGCCGCGGCCCGGGAGCAGGGCGCCGAGGTCGCAGGCCGTGAACCAGTCGTCCGTCAGCCGCAGTCGGACCTTCAGGCTGGTGGTCTCGGGTGCCAGGGTCATCGCCGGGTGCTTCCTTCCAGGAGGTCGTCTTCCGAGGGGCGCCGCACGCCGATGCTGAGCAGCGGCAGGTCGGGCTTCATCTGGTCGCGTTCGGGCACGAAGCCGACGACCGGGTCGGGGGTGTCCGGCGCGTTGACGAAGGACACGAACCGGGCCAGCTTCTCGGGGTCGTCGATCGTCTCGGCCCACTCGTCGCGGTAGTGGGACACGTGCGCCCGCATCAGGGACTCCAGCTCGTCGCAGATGCCGAGCGAGTCGTGCACCACCACGTCCCGGACGTGGTCCAGGCCGCCGGGGATGCGCTCCAGCCAGGTGGAGGTGCGCTCCAGCTTGTCGGCGGTACGGATGTAGAACATCAGGAACCGGTCGATCAGACGGACCAGTTCGGCGTCGGAGAGGTCCTGCGCGAGCAGGTCCGCGTGGCGCGGGGTGGCGCCGCCGTTGCCGCCGACGTACAGGTTCCAGCCGTTGGACGTGGCGATCACGCCGAAGTCCTTCGACTGGGCCTCCGCGCACTCGCGGGCACAGCCCGACACCGCCGACTTGAGCTTGTGCGGGGACCTGAGCCCCCGGTAGCGCAGCTCCAGGTCGATCGCCATGCGCACCGAGTCCTGGACGCCGTAGCGGCACCAGGTCTGCCCCACGCAGGACTTCACCGTGCGCAGCGACTTCCCGTACGCGTGCCCCGACTCGAAGCCGGCGTCCACCAGTCGCGCCCAGATCACGGGCAGTTGCTCGACGCGGGCACCGAACATGTCGATCCGCTGACCACCGGTGATCTTCGTGTAGAGCCCGAAGTCGCGGGCGATCTCGCCGATGACGATGAGCTTCTCCGGGGCGATCTCGCCGCCGGGGATGCGCGGGACGACGGAGTACGAGCCGTTGCGCTGGAGGTTCGCCAGGAAGTGGTCGTTGGTGTCCTGGAGCGCGGCCTGTTCGCCCTCCAGGACGTAGCCGCTCGCGCCGATCGCCGGGGCGAGGGAGGCGATGATCGAGCCGACTGCAGGCTTGCAGACCTCGCAGCCGTCACCGCCCCGGGCGTCCTCGCGGCCGTGCCGGTCGAGAAGCTCCTGGTAGGAGGTGATCCGCAGGGCGAGGACGATCTCGTACAGCTCCTCGCGGGTCTGCGCGAAACAGCCGCACAGGCCCTTGTCGACCTCGACGCCGCTCGCCTCCAGCTCGGCGGTGACCAGCTGGTCGAGCACCTTGAGGCACGAGCCGCAGCCGGTGCCGGCCTTGGTGCACTTCTTCACCTCGGGCACGGTCGTGCAGGAGTGCTCCGTCACCGCACCGCGGATCGTGCCCTTGGAGACGTTGTGGCACGAGCAGATCACCGCGTCGTCGGGCAGCGCGGAGGGGCCGAGCTGGACCGGGGCGCCGGAACCGGCGGGCAGCACCAGCGACTCGGGCGAGACCGGCGGGACCGAGCCGGTGAAGGCGCGCAGCGTGCCGTAGGCCTCCGCGTCACCGACCAGGATGCCGCCGAGCAGGGTGCCGTCGCGGGCGATGACCAGCTTCTTGTACAGCCCGGCGCGGGAGTCGGAGTAGACGACGTCCAGGCAGTCCTCGGCGGTGCCGTGCGCGTCGCCGAAGGAGGCCACGTCCACGCCGAGCAGCTTCAGCTTGGTCGACAGGTCGGCGCCGGTGAAGGACGCCTCGTCGGCGGCGATCGTCGCGGCGGCCGTCTCGGCCTGCTCGTAGCCGGGGGCCACCAGGCCGTACACCCGGCCGTCCGCGGCCAGCGCGCACTCGCCGATCGCGAACACGTGCGGGTCGGTGACCGTGCGGCACTGCTCGTCGACGCTGATGCCGCCGCGCTCGCCGACCGCGAGGCCGCAGTCGCGGGCCAGCTGGTCGCGGGGGCGGACACCGGCGCTGAACACCACCAGGTCGGTGGCGAGTTCGGAGCCGTCGGACAGCTTCATGCCGGTGACGGCGCCGTCCTCGCCGGTCACGATCTCCTGCGTGCCGACGCCCGTGTGGACGGACAGGCCCATCTCCTCGATGGTGCGCAGCAGCGCCGCCCCGCCGCCCTCGTCGACCTGCACCGGCATCAGGCGCGGCGCGAACTCCACGATGTGCGAGGTCAGTCCGAGCCCCTTGAGGGCGCCCGCCGCCTCCAGACCGAGCAGCCCGCCGCCGACCACCGCGCCGGTCGTCGCCCTCTTCGCGTACTCCTCGATGGCGAGGAGGTCCTCGATCGTGCGGTAGACGAAGCAGCCCTCGGCGTCCTTGCCGGGGACCGGCGGGACGAAGGGGTAGGAGCCGGTGGCCAGCACCAGGACGTCGTAGTCGACGGCCAGACCCGAGCGGGCGGTCACCCGGCGGGCCTCGCGGTCGACCGTCTCGGCCGGGTCGCCGACGTGCAGCTCGATGCCGTGCCGCTCGATGAACGCCATGTCGGTCATCGACAGGTCCTCGGGGGACTTCCCCGAGAAGTACGAGGTGAGCTGGACGCGGTCGTAGGCGGGCCGCGGTTCCTCGCACAGCACGACCACGCGGTGCGAGGCGGTCAGGCCGCGTTCGGCGAGCGCCTCGAGGAAGCGCTGGCCGACCATGCCGTGGCCGACGAGCACGATGGTGGGGGTGGGCCCCGGGGTGGCGGTCATCAGGAGCCTCCGTCGTTGGTGAGCAGGTGGAGCAGGGGGCCGCCGTCGGAGGGGAGCGGCTCTGCTCCCTCCCAGGCGCGCGCCAGCGCGCCGACGGTGCCGAGTTCGCCGACCAGGACCCCGCCGACCAGCCGGTCGTCGCGGACGACGACCTTGCGGTAGGTGCCCCGGGTGGCGTCGGCGAGCTGCACGACGTCGTCGCCGGGGCGGGGGTCGGTCTCGCCGAACGCGGCGAGGTCGAAGGGGCTGTCCGGCCCGGTGAGGGTGAGCCGGGTCAGGGACCGGGTGCCGGTGTAGCGGGCGGCGCGGCCGTCGGCCAGCAGCCCGGCCAGCGCACCGGCCTGTTCCAGGGCGGGCGCGGCCAGCCCGTACACCGTGCCCGCGTGCTGGGCACAGTCGCCCACGGCGCGGATGTGCCGGTCCGAGGTGCGCAGTTCGTCGTCGACGACCACGCCGTCCGCGATCTCGAGTCCCGCCGCCCGCGCCAGCCCGACCCGGGGACGGACGCCGCAGGCGAGGACCACCAGGTCGGCGCCGAGGGCGTAACCGTCGGCCAGCTCGACCGACCGCACCGCCCCGCCGACCGAGCGCACGTCCCGCACGCGGCACTCGGTGTGCACCTCGACGCCGAGGCCCTCCAGATGGCGCCGGACGAGCGCGGAGGCGGCCGGGTCGAGCTGGCGTTCCATCAGCCGCTCGGACTGCTGGGCGAGGACGACCTGCGTGCCGCGCACGGCCAGCGCGCGGGCGGCGGAGACGCCGAGCAGACCCCCGCCGACGACGACCGCCCGCACCCCCGGCCGTACCGCCTTGGACAGGCCCAGGCAGTCGTCCATGGTGCGGAACGCGTGCACGCCCTCGGGCAGCCGGCGGTCCGCGGTGAACAGGCCGCGCAGCGGCGGGAGCACGGCGTTGGAGCCGGTCGCCAGGACCAGCGTGTCGTAGGCGATCGCCGAGCCGTCGGCGCAGCGCACCGTCCGGCCGACCCGGTCGATGCCGGTGACCCGGGCGCGGACCAGCTCCGCGGGCTCCGGCAGGGCGACGACCTCGGGGCCGAGCCGTCCGGCCAGCACGTCCGCGAGCAGCACCCGGTTGTACGGGCGGTGCTCCTCGTCGCCGACCACCAGTGCGGGCGTGCCCAGCTCACCGAGGCGCCGGGCGAGCGTCACACCCGCGAGCCCGGCACCGATCACCACCACACGCGCATTCGAGGTCATGACGACGAGCGTGCTGCGCGGGTGTTACCCGACGGCATCCCCTCTGTTTCCCACGGGGAACGCTGCCCTCAGCGGCGGCGGGGGAGGGGTGTGAGGGACTCGGGGGCGGGCGGGAAGTGCCTCCGGGGCCGGTCCCGAGGCGGCTCCGGACCGGCCCCGGAGGCGGCTCCGGGCCCGGTCCCGGAACCTCAGATGTCCCTCATCTCGATGGACGGCACATCCATCTCGTCCTTAGGGTCGCGATCATGCCCGACATAGCGCTGACCACGGTCGTCCTCCTCTGCCTCGCCGCCTTCGCGGCCGGGTGGATCGACGCCGTGGTCGGCGGTGGCGGCCTCCTGCTGCTGCCGGCGCTGCTGCTCGGCCTGCCCGCCGGGACGCCGGCCGCGCACGCCCTGGGCACCAACAAGGCCGTCGCCATCGTCGGCACCACGGGCGCGGCGGTGACCTACGCCCGCAAGGCCCCGGTGGACGTGCGCCTGGCCGTGCGGATCGGCCTGGCGGCCCTCGCGGGGTCCTCCGGCGGGGCCTTCTTCGCCGCCGGGATGAGCACCGAGGTGCTCAAGCCGGTGATCATGGTGGTGCTGCTGGCCGTCGCCGCCTTCGTGATCCTGCGCCCCGCCTTCGGCACCGCACCGGCCCCCGGCCCGGCCACCCGCCGCCAGATCCTCGCCGCGATCGGCCTCGCCGGCCTCGGCATCGGCTTCTACGACGGCCTGATCGGCCCCGGAACCGGCACCTTCCTGGTCCTGGCGCTCACCGCGGTCCTGCACCTGGACCTCGTGACGGCCTCCGCCACCGCCAAGATCGTCAACTGCTGCACCAACGCCGGCGCCCTCGCCACCTTCGCCTGGCAGGGCGCGGTGCTGTGGCAGCCGGCCGCCCTGATGGCCGTCTTCAACCTCGCCGGCGGCACGTTCGGCGCGCACACGGCCCTCAAGAAGGGCAGCGGCTTCGTCCGCGTCGTCCTGCTGACGGTCGTCTTCGCCCTGGTGGCGAACCTGGCGTACGAGCAGTGGCTGGCCTGAGGCCCACCAGGTCCCACCGGGTCCCACCAGGTCCCACCGGGTCCGCCAGGTCTCACCGACTCTCACCGGCTCCCGGTGAGATGGGCGAAGACGACCACGTTCCCCTGGTAGCCGGTCCCGCGCGTGTAGCCGCCGCCGCAGGTGATGACGCGCAGCTCCGGCCGGTCCGCGGCGCCGTACACCTTCCGGTCGGGGAAGTCCGTCGCCGCGTACACCTCCACCGCGTCCACGGTGAACACCGCGACGCCGCCGTCGCGCCGGTCGACCTCGATCTCGGCGCCCTTCCTCAGCGCGCCGAGCCGGTAGAACACGGCGGGTCCCTCGGCGTTGTCGACGTGCCCGGCGACGATCGCGGTGCCCCGCTCGCCGGGGGTGGTGCCCGCCTCGTACCAGCCGGCGAGGTTCTTCCTGTCGGCGGGAGGGACGTCCAGACTGCCCGTGGGCGTCAGTCCGAGGCCGGTCAGCGGGGCGTCCACGCCGATCGCCGGGATGCGGACGCGGTCGGGCGGGGAGGGCGGCAGCGCCGGGGCGCCTGGTGCCGTCCGGGCCCGCCCGGAGCCGGCCTGCGCGGCCGACGGCTGCGGCGGGGCCCCGCTCTCCGTGCCGCCGCTGAGGAGATACGCCCCTGCGCACAGGGCGACGGCGGTGACCGCCGCTATCGCGGTGTTGCCGACCCTGCGCATGACGACCACCTCTCCTCGGGGGATCCCCTGCCCCCTCCGGGCCGCGAGGGGCATCGGACCCGGAGGGGGTGGGGAAGTGCGGTACCGGCGGACGGGCAGCGGAGGGTGCCCGTCAGATCCCGTCGCCTCTCGCCCGGCGATGCAGGAGCCAGGTACCGCCCGCGGCGGCGACGGCGAGAGCCGCCACACCGGCCGCGGTCTGCACGGGATCGGGGCCGAGTGCGCCGCCGACCCCCGTCTTGACGCTTCCCCGGGGGTACACCTGCGCACCGGCGGAGGTCAGCGTGACCACCAGGTCGCCGGTCACCCGCCGGCCGCTCTCGGCGCACGTGGCGACGATCTCGTACGTCCCCGGCTGCGCGCTCGGCGGTACGTCGAACCGCCCGGTCACCTCGTCGCCGGGCGTGTCCGGCGCCAGCGGGAACCGGCCGGCGCCCACCGCGCCGGCGTCGCCCGTCGCGGCACCGTCCTCGCCGCACGCCGACGTGGTCACGACGGCCTCCTCGCCCGGCACGACCGAGGAGGGGTACACCTCCAGTCGGCCGGTGGCCGCGGCGTCCCCGGCGTACGCGGGCGCGGTGGCGAGTCCCGCGGCCGCGACGGCGAGCGCGGTACCGGTCAGCAGGCGGGCGGTGCGTCGCATCGGTGCTCCTTCGAGCTCTTCGGTGGCCCCTGCCCTACCGAGGAAATCGGCACCGGGCGCACCCCGCTTGTCGAGCGCGTGCGGGCAATGGGATGAACGGGTGTCACCGACGCGTCCGCCGAGCCGGCCGGTGATCACGTCCGCGCAGGTCAGGGCGGCGGCGGAGGGCGGCGGAGGAAAGACCCGTACGGACGCGCGGCGGGCGGGTGAACGGGTGAGCGGTGCCTGGGCGTCCGGACCGGGCCGGACGCCGGGGACTCGGACTTGACCTCAAGTTAAGTCGAGGTACCACGCTGTCCCGCATGACCACACAGACCGCTCCCCTCCATGTGACCCTGCTCGTCGGCAGCAACCGCCACGGCCGCTTCGGCCCCGTCGTCGCCGACTGGCTCCTCGCCCGTCTCCGCGACCGCGACGACCTGGTACCCGAGGTCGTGGACGTCGCCGAAACCGCCCTGCCCACGGACTTCGCCCGGACCCCGGAGGCGGCCGCCGCACTGGCGGACGTCACCCCGAAACTGGCGCGGGCCGACGCGTTCGTCGTCCTCACCCCCGAGTACAACCACTCGTTCCCGGCCGGTCTGAAGAACCTCATCGACTGGCACTACGCCGAGTGGCGGGCCAAGCCCGTCGGCCTCGTCTCCTACGGGGGCGTCTCCGGCGGCCTGCGCGCGGTGGAGCACCTGCGCCAGGTCTTCGCCGAACTGCACGCCGTCACCGTCCGCGACACGGTCTCCTTCCACAACGCCGGCGCGGCCTTCGACGACGCGGGCACCCTCCGGGACCCGGCCGGCCCGGACGCGGCCGCCAAGACCCTGCTGGACCAACTGGTCTGGTGGGGGCAGGCGTTGCGAGAGGCGAAGGAGAGGCGTCCGTACGACGCGTGAGCAGGGCGCACCCGACGGCAGGCCGGTACCCCTCGCGAGGGGCACCGGCCTGCCGTCGGGTGGGGTCGGTGGGGGATCAGCCCACGTTCACCGCCTTCCACGCCGCGGCCACCGCGGCGTGCTCCGGGCTGTCGGCGCCGTACAGTTCCCCGGCCGCGCTCAGGGTGGCGGTGCGCGCGCCCGCGTAGTCCGTGGACGAGGTCATGTGGACCGTCAGCGCCCGGTACCAGATCGCGCCCAGCTTGTCCCGGCCGATGCCGGTCACCGAGGAGCCGTCGCAGGTGGGGGAGTCGTAGCGCACCCCGCCCACGGTCCGCGCGCCGCTGCCCTCGGCCAGCAGGTACGCGAAGTGGTTCGCGACGCCGGACGAGTAGTGCACGTCGAGATCGCCGACCGAACCGCTCCAGCAGTCCGCCGAGGCGCCGTCCCGGCTCGGCCGGTCCATGTAGCGCAGGGCGTCGCGGCCGAAGCCGGAGCGGACGACCTTCTCGCCGATCAGATAGTCCCCGGCGTCGGCGGAGTTGCCCGCGTACCACTCCACCAGCGTGCCGAAGATGTCGGAGGTGGCCTCGTTCAGGCCGCCGGACTCGCCCGAGTAGGTCAGCGCCGCCGTCGACGACGTCACCCCGTGGGACATCTCGTGCCCGGCGACGTCCAGCGACACCAGCGGTCCGAAGGCCGTGCCGTCACCGTCGCCGTACGTCATGCAGAAGCACGTGTCGTCCCAGAAGGCGTTGTTGTAGCGGGTGCCGTAGTGCACCCGGTTGTAGGAGCCCTTGCCGTCCCCGGCGATGCCGCTGCGCCCGTGGACGTTCCGGTAGTAGTCCCAGGTCACGTCCGTGCCGTACTGGGCGTCCACCGCGGCGGAGGCCCGGTCGGCGTCCGTGCCGGTGCCCCAGTGGTTGTCGGCGTCCGTGAACACCGTCGAGGGCGCCCGGCCGAGACAGATCGTCAGGATGCACAGGTCGGTCTTGTTCGCCGCGTCGCCGGTGTACGTGCCGCCGCGCGTCGCGTCCGTCAGCTGGTACGCCGACCCGGACGGCGTCGTCTCCAGCGGCACCGTGCCGCCGTACAGCGACCTGCCGTCGCCCGAGGCCGACTCGATGGTGTCCCAGGCGTCGATGCGGGCTCCGGTGGCCGCGTCGGTCAGGACCGTGCGGGCGACCGGGTTGCCCAGCGAGTCCAGCGCCGCCGCGTTCGTGCGCCAGGCCAGCTTCGGGGTGCCGTGCAGGGCGTCGACGACCAGCTCGGGCTTGGCGGTGAGCCGCTTCAGCAGCTCGCCCGGGTTGGCGGCGCGCAGCGCGTTCGCGGCCAGGTCGGCGGCCTTGGGCGCCGACAGCTTCGGGGTGACGGTGGACAGGGAGAGGGATGCCGTCGTCGCGCGGTCGGCGCCCCGGTAGTCGCCGTCGGGGGCGAGGTGGACGACGAAGTCGCCGCCCAGTACGGGTAGTTCACGGTAGGTGCGGTCGTAACGGACGTGCTGGGTGCCGTCCGGGTCGACGATGACGTCACGGACCTCCGTGCCCTGGGCGCCGGTCAGGCCCAGGGCCGGAGCGTGGTCCGCGAGGGCCGCCGCGGCGTGGTCGAGGGCGGCGGCGGGGGTGGGCCCGTCGGCCGCGCCCGCGGTGGGGGCGAGGGCGGCGGCCAGGAGGGAGACGGCGGTGGCGGCGATGCCGACCGTGGTGGGGCGGGAACCTCTGACGTGCCGTATTCGGCTCATCGATCTCCTCGGGACAGGCGCGGTGCGCGTGGGGACGCTGGTGCTGACTCGGATTCAAGAGCCCGCCCGTATGTCATGTCCATAGCGCTCGCGTGGAGATCATGAGGGGAGAGAATGACCCTCGTGGATGCCGAGCACCTGCCGTTCTTCGTCTACGGGACGCTCCGCCCCGGCGGCCCCAACCACGCCCGTTTCCTCACCGGCCGCACCCGCGCCGAGGAACCGGCCCGCCTCACCGGCGCCGTGCTGTACGCGGGACCCGGCTACCCGTACGCCGTCGAGGCCCCGGACGGCACGGTGCGCGGCGACCTCGTCACCCCCCGGCCGGAGGCGTACGACGACCTGCTGGCCGCTCTCGACCGGCTGGAGGAGTACACGCCGGGCGATCCGCGCAACCTGTACGACCGCGTGGCCAGGCACGTCGTCCCGGACGCCGCCGGCACGCCCGTGCGCGCCTGGGTGTACGTCGCCGCCCCGCCGGTCGCCGCCCGGCTGCGGGCGCGCGGCACCGCGATCGGGAGCGGCGACTGGTGGGTCAGGTGACGACAGGGCCTAGAAGGTCACCGTCTCCACCCGCACCGCGCACACCTTGAACTCCGGCATCCGCGAGGCCGGGTCCAGAGCCGGGTTGGTCAGGGTGTTGGCGCGGCCCTCACCGGACCAGTGGAACGGCATGAACACCGTGTCCGGACGGATGCCGGTCGTGATGCGGGCCGGTGCCACCGCCCGGCCCCGCCGGGAGACGACGGCCAGCGGGTCGCCCTCGGCCGCCCCCAGCCGCGCCGCCAGCCTCGGATGCAGCTCCACGAACGGGCCCGGCGCGGCGGCGTTCAGCTCGTCCACGCGCCGGGTCTGGGCACCGGACTGGTACTGCGACACGACCCGCCCCGTGGTCAGCAGCACCGGGTACTCGTCGTCGGGCTCCTCGGCGCTCGGCCGGTGCGTGACGGGCACGAAGCGGGCCCGGCCGTCGTCGGTGGCGAAACGGTCCAGGAAGAGGCGGGGGCTGCCCGGGTGCGGCGCCGCCCCGGCGGCGTCCGGCGCCGGGCACGGCCAGAACACGCCGTTCTCCTCGGCGAGCCGCCGGTAGCTGATCCCCGAGTAGTCCGCCGGCCCGCCCGCGCTGGCCCGGCGCAGCTCCTCGAAGACCTCCTCGGGATCGGCCGGGAAGCCCTTCTCCAGTCCCTTCCCCGCTCCGAGCCGCCGGGCCAGCTCGTGCAGCACCTCCAGATCGCTCCGCACCCCGGCCGGCGGGTCGAGCGCGCGCCGCCGCAGCAGCACCCGCCCCTCCAGGCTGGTGGTGGTACCCGTCTCCTCCGCCCACTGCGTCACCGGCAGCACGACGTCCGCCAGCGCCGCCGTCTCCGAGAGCACCACGTCGCACACGGCCAGGAAGTCCAGCGACCGCAGCCGCCCCTCGACATGCGCCGCGCGCGGCGCCGACACCACCGGGTTGGAGCCCATCACCAGCAGCGACCTGACGTCCGTGCCCAGCGCGTCCAGCAGCTCGTACGCGCTGCGCCCCGGCCCCGGCAGCGAGTCCGGGTCCACGCCCCACACCTCGGCGACGTGCCGCCGCGCCGCCGGGTCGGTCAGCTTGCGGTAGCCCGGCAACTGGTCGGCCTTCTGCCCGTGTTCACGTCCGCCCTGCCCGTTGCCCTGCCCGGTCAGACAGCCGTACCCCGACAGGGGCCGCCCCGCCCGCCCGGTCGCCAGGCACAGGTTGATCCAGGCGCCCACCGTGTCCGTGCCCTTGGCCTGCTGTTCGGGCCCGCGCGCCGTGAGCACCATCGCCGCCTCCGGCGCGCAGAACAGCCGCACCGCCTCCCGCAGTTCGGGAACGGACACTCCGGTGATCCGCTCCACGTACTCCGGCCAGTGCGCCATCGCCGCGGCCCGCGCCTCCTCCCAGCCCGCCGTGCGCTCCCCGACGTACCGCTCGTCGACCCGCCCCTCGGCGACGACCAGGTGCAGCATGCCGAGCGCGAGCGCGAGGTCGGTGCCCGGCCGCGGCGCCAGGTGGAGGTCGGCCTGCTCGGCGGTCCGGGTGCGGCGCGGATCCACGACGATCAGCGTGCCGCCGTTCTCGCGCAGCTCGTGGAAGTACCGCAGCGACGGCGGCATCGTCTCCGCCGGGTTCGACCCGACGAGGATCACGCAGCCGGTCCTCGGGATGTCCTCCAGCGGGAACGGCAGTCCCCGGTCGAGCCCGAAGGCCCTGACGCCCGCCGCGGCGGCCGACGACATGCAGAACCGCCCGTTGTAGTCGATCTGCGAGGTGCCCAGCACCACGCGGGCGAACTTGCCCAGCGCGTACGCCTTCTCGTTGGTCAGCCCGCCGCCGCCGAACACCCCGAGCGCGTCCGCGCCGTACTCCTCGCGCGTGCGCGCCAGGTTCCCGGCGATCCGGTCCAGCGCCTCGTCCCACGAGGCCGGCACCAGCGCGCCGTCACCGCCGCGGACCAGCGGCGAGGTCAGGCGCAGTCCCGGCGCGAGCAGCGCAGGCGCCGTACGGCCCTTGCCGCACAGCGCACCCCGGTTCACCGGGAAGTCCGCGCGCTCGGTCACCTCGACGCTCCCCCCGGCGGCGGGCGTCAGATTCATCCCGCACTGCAGCGCGCAGTACGGACAGTGCGTGGGCGTCGAGGTGTTCTGCATGCCGCCAAGCCTGCGCCGCCCGTGTTACACGACCGGGCGGCCGATTGTTACGCCCCCGGGACGGTGACCTCCCCGCCGCCCGACGGCCGCGGTGAGGGCGGCGGCGAGGGGCGTCACCGCCCGCCGGCCAGCGCCTCCGCCACCCCCGGCTCCCTCGGCCCGAGGAAGCGCGGATCCGGCTCGAACACCGCGTCCAGCGCCGCCTTGCCCGCCGCGAAGATCTCCCGGGCGCCCCCGTAGTACCAGGTCACGTCGTGCCGGGCGTCCACCCCCACGCCGTACGACGCCACCCCCGCCTCCTGGCACAGCGCCACCGCCCGCCGGATGTGGAAGCCCTGGCTGATCAGCACGGCCCGGTCGACCCCGAAGATCTTCTTCGCGCGGACGCAGGAGTCCCAGGTGTCGAAGCCCGCGTAGTCGCTGACGATCCGCGCGTCGGGCACCCCGTGCCTGACGAGGTACGCGCGCATGGCGTCCGGCTCGTCGTACTCCTTGCGGCTGTTGTCCCCGGTCACGAGCACCACCTCGATCCGCCCCGCCCGGTAGAGCCCGGCCGCCGCGTCCAGCCGGTGCGCGAGGTACGGCGACGGCTCCCCGTCCCACAGCCCGGCGCCGAAGACGACGGCGACCCCGGTACGGGGCACGTCGGCGGTGGTGCGCAGCCGGTCGCCGGTCACCACGTACATCCAGGTGGCCGGCAGCAGTGCCAGCACGCACCCGGCCATCACCGCCTGGATCAGCCGTCGCTGCCCCGCGCGGGTGCGCGGAAGGCGCGGTCTGCCAGGTCTCCAGCGGCGCATCGGTCGGTCCCTCCCCTGATCGTCTCCCGCCCACAGGGACGTACGGACGTGCCGTCCGGTTCGCCGCCCGCTCACACGGGACGCCCGGTGCCGTGTGAACCGACGGCAAATTCCCGTGACCTCCGCGCAACGGGAAGGCAACGTCGTGGCGCCACGCTCGGTGCATGACGGCAACGACAGTGACGGTCAGGACGAGCACGGCGCACCCCGGCGGCACCCCCGCCCTGGTCGTCGTCGCCCACGGCAGCCGCGACCCGCGCGCACTGAGCACCGTACGGGCCCTCCTCGACCGGGTGCGTGCCCTGCGCCCCGCCCTGCCGGTGCACCTCGGGCACATCGAGCTCAACGCCCCCCTGCTGCCCGACACGCTGGCCGCGCTCGGCGACGGCGAGGCCGTCCTCGTCCCGCTCCTCCTCAGCCACGGCCACCACGTCGAACGGGACATCCCCGGCATGGCGGCCGCCTCCCCGGCCCGCACCCGCGTGGCCGCCCCGCTCGGCCCCCACCCCCTCCTCGTGGACGCCCTGCACGACAACCTCCTCGAGGCCGGCTGGCCCCTCCACGCCCCCCGGGACGCCGCCGTCGTCCTCGCCTCCGCGGGCTCCCGCGCCCCGGCCTCCCGCGCGGACACGGAGCGCACGGCGGCCCTCCTCGCCGCCCGCCTCGGCGTCCCGGTCCTCCCCGCGTACGCCTCGGCGGCGGCCCCGACGGTCCCGGACGCGATCCGCACCCTGACGGCCCGGGGCCACCGCCGGATCGCCGTCGCCGCCCACTTCACGGCCCCGGGCCGCTTCGCCACGGAGTCCACCACCCACGCCCCGTGGATCGCGTCGGCCCCCTTGGGCACCCACCCGGCGATGGCCCGCCTCCTGCTCCACCGCTACGACGAGGCGCTTGCCGGGGGCGGCGAGAACGACGTGCCCCGAGGGGCGTACGGACCTGCGCGACCGGCCGCAGCGACACCCGCACTCGCCCGGTAACCGCACCAGGCAGACGCACGGGCGCCCACCGTCGCACCTCCCCCCGTACTGTTCACCACATGGAAGGCACCACAGGCACCGCACCCACCCCGTACGACCCCACGTCAGTGGCCCGCTACGCCCCGGAGCCCGACAAACGCCCCGGCCGCACCGCCTTCCAGCGCGACCGCGCCAGGGTCCTGCACTCCTCCGCCCTGCGCCGCCTCGCCGGCAAGACGCAGGTCGTCACGCCCGGCGAGGGCAACCCGATGTGGGACGCCAGCCCCCGCACCCGCCTCACGCACTCCCTGGAGTGCGCCCAGGTCGGCCGCGAGCTCGGCGCCGCCCTCGGCTGCGACCCGGACCTCGTGGAGGCCGCCTGCCTCTCCCACGACCTCGGCCACCCTCCCTTCGGCCACAACGGCGAGGCCGCGCTGAACGAGTTCGCGGAGGACTGCGGCGGCTTCGAGGGCAACGCCCAGTCGCTCAGGCTCCTCACCCGCATCGAGCCCAAGCGGTTCACCGACGAGGGCTCCGTCGGCCTCAACCTCACCCGCGCCGCCCTCGACGCAGCCACCAAGTACCCCTGGCCCCGCGGCGCCCACCCCACCGACCCGGCGTCGCCCAAGTTCGGCGTGTACGAGGACGACCTGCCCGTCTTCACCTGGCTGCGCGAGGGCGCCCCCGCCGGCCGCGCCTGCTTCGAGGCACAGGTCATGGACTGGTCCGACGACGTGGCGTACTCGGTGCACGACGTCGAGGACGGCCTGCACGCCGGACACATCGATCCGAACTGCCTGCTCGCCGACCCCGAGCGGGAGGCGGTCTTCGAGGTCGCCGTCGGCCGCTACGTCCCCGCCGGCACCGACCACGCCGAGCTGGCCGCCGCCCTCGACCGCCTCCTCGCCCAGGACTGGTGGCCGCACGGCTACGACGGCTCGGCCGTCGCCCAGGCCCGGCTGAAGGACGCCACCAGCCAGCTCATCGGCCGCTTCTGCCTGGCCGCCGAGGCCGCCACCCGGGCCGCGTACGGGGGCGGGCGCCTCACCCGGTACACCGCCGAACTGGTCGTCCCCCGCGAGACCCGCCTGGAGTGCGCCGTCCTCAAGGCCGTCGCCGACCGGTACGTCATGCAGCGCGCCGAGCAGGAGCGGCTCCGCGCCGACCAGCGCGTCGTCGTCGCCGGACTGGCCGAGGCGCTCACGGCCCGCGCGCCCGAAGGGCTCGACCCCCAGTTCCGCGCCCTGTTCGGCCGGGCCGGCGACGACCGGGCGCGCAAACGGGTGATCGTCGACCAGATCGCCTCCCTCACGGACGCCTCGGCCCGCTCGCTTCACGCCCGCCTGACGGGGCATCGGGGAGACTGACGATGGCCTGATCGGTTCACTCCCCCTTCCCGCGCCACGCCGTGTGCGGGACGCTCGCATGTGGCGGCACCCTGACGAGGAGGCAACAAGTGGTCGACGCGGATCAGACATTCGTCATCGTCGGAGGCGGCCTGGCCGGCGCCAAGGCGGCCGAGACACTCCGCACCGAGGGATTCACCGGCCGGGTGATCCTCATCTCCGACGAGCGCGACCACCCCTACGAGCGCCCGCCGCTGTCCAAGGGCTATCTGCTCGGCAAGGAGGAACGCGACAGCGTCTTCGTGCACGAGCCCGCCTGGTACGCGCAGCACGACATCGAGCTGCACCTCGGCCAGACCGTCGTCGCGATCGACCGCGCCGCGAAGACCGTGCACTACGGCGACGACGGCACCCACGTCCGGTACGACAAGCTGCTCCTCGCCACCGGCGCCGAGCCCCGCCGCCTCGACGTGCCCGGCACCGGCCTCGCGGGCGTCCACCACCTGCGCCGCCTCGCCCACGCCGAGCGCCTCAAGGGCGTCCTCGCCTCTCTCGGCCGGGACAACGGCCACCTCGTGATCGCCGGCGCCGGCTGGATCGGCCTGGAGGTCGCGGCGGCGGCCCGCGAGTACGGCGCGGAGGTCACCGTCGTCGAGCCGGCCCCCACCCCGCTGCACGGCGTCCTCGGCCCCGAGCTGGGCTCCGTCTTCACCGAGCTGCACGAGGCGCACGGCGTCCGCTTCCGCTTCGGCGTGCGGCTGACCGAGATCGTCGGCCAGGACGGCATGGTCCTCGCCGCCCGCACCGACGACGGCGAGGAACACCCCGCGCACGACGTGCTCGCCGCGATCGGGGCCGCCCCCCGCACCTCCCTCGCGCAGGCGGCCGGCCTGGAGATCGCCGACCGCGCGCACGGCGGCGGCATCGTCGTCGACGAGCGGCTGCGCACCTCCGACCCCGACATCCACGCCGCCGGCGACGTCGCCTCCTTCCCGCACGCCCTCTTCGACACCCGGCTGCGCGTGGAGCACTGGGCCAACGCCCTCAACGGCGGCCCGGCCGCGGCCCGCGCGATGCTCGGCAAGGAGCTCACCTACGACCGCGTGCCCTACTTCTTCTCCGACCAGTACGACCTCGGCATGGAGTACTCCGGCTGGGCCCCGGCCGGCTCGTACGACCAGGTCGTCCTGCGCGGCGACGCCGCCAAGCGCGAGTTCATCGCCTTCTGGGTCAAGCAGGGCAGGGTCCTGGCCGGGATGAACGTCAACGTGTGGGACGTCACGGAGGACATCCAGAACCTCATCCGCTCCGGCGCCCCCGTCGACACGGAGGCCCTGTCCGACCCGCACGTGTCCCTGGACACCCTCGTGCCCTGAGGCCGGGCGCATCGTCCGGGAGGACGACGGCGGCTCCGCCCCGCGGCCGATCCCGGTGTGCGGCCCTCCTTCCCGTGGGCCGGCCGGGTCCGCCGTACAGGCTGACGGCAGGGCGCCGGCGGCGGCTCGATGATGAGTGGCATGAGCCTTCCCCCGGCCTCCCCCGTGACGTCCGTGCCGGCACCGCCCCGTTGGGCGGTCCTTGCCGCGCACCTGACCGTGCTGGTCGTCCTGCCGAGCGGGCTGTGGCGCATCCTGTGGGTGCTCGGCCTCCCCGCCGGCTACACGGACGCGGGCTTCGCACCGTTCGAGACCGCCGGCGCCAAGCTGTGGATGCTGACGCTCAGCGTGGCCGGCGAGCTGGTCGCCCTCCTCACCCTCGGCCTGGTGCGGCCCTGGGGCGAGGTCGTACCGCGCTGGATACCGCTGATCGGCGGGCGCCGGGTGCGCCCCCTGGCCGCCGTCGTCCCCGCCGCCGTCGGTGCGGCGGTGCTCACCGCGCTCTGGGCCGTCATGCCCCTGTGGTGGACGCAGCCGCACGAGGACATGACCGCCACCGGAAGCGTCCTCGTCGGCATCGTCTACCAGCCGCTGGTCCTCTGGGGCCCGCTCACCGCGGCCGTGACCCTCTCCTACCACCGCCGTCATCGCCTCGCGCCGCATCCGGCTCCGGCCGGCTGAGGCCCGCCCGGGGCGGAGCCCGTCGGGAGCGCCGGCGGACCCCCGTAGAATTCACCCGTGGCAGGACGGATCAACGACGAGGACGTGAAGGCGGTTCGGGACGCGGTCCCGATCGACGCCGTCGTCTCGGAGTACCTCCAGCTGCGCAACGCGGGCGGCGGCAACCTGAAGGGGCTGTGCCCGTTCCACGACGAGAAGTCGCCGTCCTTCCAGGTCAGCCCCAGCAAGGGACTCTTCCACTGCTTCGGCTGCCAGGAGGGTGGCGACACCATCACCTTCGTGATGAAGATCGACCACCTCACCTTCTCCGAGGCGGTCGAGCGCCTGGCCGGGCAGGCCGGCATCACCCTGCGCTACGAGGAGGGCGGGTACAACCCCTCCCACCAGCGCGGGGAGCGCATCCGCCTGGTCGAGGCCCACAAGATCGCCGCCCAGTGGTACGCGGAGCAGCTCGCCACCAGCCCGGAGGCGGACACCGGCCGCGCCTTCCTCGCCGAGCGAGGCTTCGACCAGGGCGCCGCCCAGCACTTCGGCGTCGGCTACAGCCCCCAGGGCTGGGACCACCTCACCCGCTTCCTGCGCGGCAAGGGCTTCAGCGACAAGGAGCTGCTGCTCTCCGGCCTCTCCCAGGAAGGCCGCCGCGGCCCCATCGACCGCTTCCGCGGCCGGCTGATGTGGCCCATCCGCGACATCGGCGGCGACGTCGTCGGTTTCGGCGCCCGCAAGCTCTACGAGGCCGACAACGGGCCGAAGTACCTCAACACCCCCGACACCGCCATCTACAAGAAGTCCCAGGTCCTCTACGGCATCGACCTCGCCAAGAAGGACATCGCGAAGGCGTCCCGCGCCGTGGTCGTCGAGGGCTACACCGACGTCATGGCCTGCCACCTCGCCGGGGTGACGACCGCCATCGCGACCTGCGGCACGGCCTTCGGCGGCGACCACATCAAGATCCTGCGGCGCCTGCTGATGGACAACGGCTCCGCCCGCGTGATCTTCACCTTCGACGGCGACGCGGCCGGCCAGAAGGCGGCCCTGCGCGCCTTCGAGGACGACCAGAAGTTCGCCGCCGAGACGTACATCGCCATCGCGCCCGACGGCATGGACCCCTGCGACCTGCGCCTAGCCAAGGGCGACGACGCGGTGGCCGACCTGGTCGAGCCGCGCACCCCGCTGTTCGAGTTCGCGCTGCGCCAGATCGTCGCCCGCTACGACCTGGACACCCCGGCGGGCCGCGCCGCCGCCCTCGACGAGGCCGCCCCCGTCGTCGCCCGCATCAAGAACAGCGGCGCCCAGCACGAGGTCGCCGTGCAGCTCGCCGGCATGCTCGGCATCCTCGACACCCAGTTCGTCGTCAAGCGCGTCGCCCAGCTCGCCCGCTGGGCACGGGACCGCGGCGGCAAGGGCCCCGCGCCCGAGCGGCCGCAGCGCGGCGGCGCCGACGGCCCGCAGCAGTACGCGGCGCCCCCCGCCGCAGCGGCCCCCCGCGGCCCCGCCCTCAACCTGCGCAACCCCGTCTTCGCCACCGAACGCGAGCTGCTGAAGCTCGCCCTCCAGCGCCCCGAGCTGGTCTCCCCGGCCTTCGACGCGTACGGCGTGGACGAGTTCACCGCCCCGCCCTACGCGGCCGTACGCCAGGCGATCCTGGAGGCGGGCGGCGCCGAGTTCGGCGTCCAGGACCCGCAGGACTACCTGGTCCGCGTCCGCGAGGCCGCCCCCGACGACACCGTCCGCGCCATGGTCACCGAACTCGCCGTCGAGGCGATCATGCGCCGCGTCGTCGACGAGATGTACGCCGGCGAGGTGCTGGTCCGGGTCCGGCGCCGCGCCGTCGAACGCCGCATCCGCGACGTCAACGGCCAGCTGGCCCGCCTCTCCGGCCACGGGGACCCGGCCCAGTACGCCGCCGTGCAGAACGAGCTGTGGGTCCTCCAGCAGTACGACCAGACGCTGCGCGCGCACGGCGCCGCCGCGCTGTAGCAGCACCGGCCGATCACCACGCGGTCACGGACCGGACGCAAAAAGTCACCGCACGCCCCTCGTGGCGGCGATGTGTCGTACCCCACACTGAGGGCGGTGCCCCGGGATCCGGCCGGTCCTTCCCCGGCGGCGCCCGGGATCCCCCGGCCGCGTTCCCCACGTACGGGACGGACGGCGGCGAGCGCGCCGGCTCCGCCCCCGAAGTACCGCTGCCGCCCCCGCCGGCAGCGTCCATCCTGGAGGTCGCCCCCGTGCAGACCCAGACCCTCACCCAGACCGACGCGCATACCGACGGCGCGGAGCCGGACGCGGACACCGGCGCCCTCCTCGCCATGGCCGCGCGGCACCGCGCCGTGCACGACCCGGAGCCCGCGCCCCCCGAAGCGGCCGAGGAGCCTCCCGGCCCCGCCGACGGCCCCGGCGAGCCGGTCGAGCCCGTCGAGCCGTCGCGGCCCACCCGCACCGAGACCGGCGGGCCCTCCGCCGACCTGTTCCGCCAGTACCTGCGCGAGATCGGCCGGATCCCGCTGCTCTCCGCGGCCGAGGAGGTCGACCTCGCGCGCCGCGTGGAGGCCGGGCTGTTCGCCGAGGAGAAGCTGCGCCTCACCCCCGACCTGGACAGCAGCCTCGCCCTGGACCTCGACCGGCTCGTCGTCCTGGGCCGCCTCGCCAAGCGCCGCCTGATCGAGGCCAACCTGCGGCTCGTCGTGTCGGTGGCCAAGCGGTACGTCGGACGCGGGCTGACCATGCTCGACCTGGTCCAGGAGGGCAACCTGGGCCTGATCCGGGCCGTGGAGAAGTTCGACTACGCCCGCGGCTACAAGTTCTCCACGTACGCCACCTGGTGGATCCGCCAGGCCATGTCCCGCGCCCTGGCCGACCAGGCCCGCACCATCCGCGTCCCGGTGCACGTCGTGGAGCTGATCAACCGCGTCGTGCGCGTGCAGCGCCGCATGCTCCAGGAACGCGGCTACGAGCCGACCCCGCAGGAGGTCGCCGCCCAGCTGGACCTGCCCCCGGAGCGCGTCGGCGAGGTGCTGCGCCTGGCCCAGGAGCCCGTCTCCCTGCACGCCCCCGTCGGCGAGGAGGACGACGTCGCCCTCGGCGACCTGATCGAGGACGGCGACGCCACCAGCCCCGTCGAGTCCGCCGCGTTCCTGCTGCTGCGCGAACACCTCGAGGCCGTGCTCTCCACCCTCGGCGAACGCGAGCGCAAGGTCGTCCAGCTCCGCTACGGCCTGGTCGACGGCCGCCCCCGCACCCTCGAGGAGATCGGCCGCATCTTCGGCGTGACCCGCGAGCGGATACGCCAGATCGAGTCCAAGACCCTCAACAAGCTCCGCGACCACGCCTACGCGGACCAGCTCCGGGGCTATCTGGACTGACCAGGGGGCCCGGCGGCGTACCGGGCCCCGGCGGCTCAGCCGTCGACCTCGGCCACGGCCTGCGCGAACTGCGCCTTGTACAGCCGCGCGTAGGCACCGTCGGCCGCCAGCAGGTCCGCGTGCGCGCCCTGCTCGACGATCGACCCGTTCTCCATGACGAGGATGGTGTCCGCGTCCCGGATGGTGGAGAGCCGGTGCGCGATGACGAACGAGGTCCGCCCGTGCGCCAGCTTGGCCATCGCCTTCTGGATCAGCACCTCGGTACGGGTGTCCACGGACGACGTCGCCTCGTCCAGCACCAGGATCACCGGGTCGGACAGGAACGCCCGCGCGATGGTGATGAGCTGCTTCTCACCGGCGCTCACGCCCGTGCCCTCGTCGTCGATCACGGTGTCGTAGCCGTCGGGCAGCGTCCGCACGAACCGGTCGGCGTGCGCGGCCCGGGCGGCCTCCTCGATCTCACCGCGGGTGACCTCCCGCGAGGCGCCGTACGCGATGTTCTCCGCGATCGTCCCGCCGAACAGCCAGGTGTCCTGGAGCACCATGCCGATCCCGGCCCGCAGCTCGTCGCGGGACATCCCCGCGATGTCGACGCCGTCCAGGGTGATCCGGCCGCCGGACACCTCGTAGAACCGCATCAGCAGATTGACCAGCGTGGTCTTGCCGGCGCCCGTCGGGCCGACGATGGCGACCGTGTGGCCCGGCTCCACCGTCAGCGAGAGGTCCTCGATCAGCGGCTTCTCCGGGTCGTAGCGGAAGGACACGTGCTCCAGCTCCACCCGCCCGCGCAGCTCCGCGGGCCGCACGCCCGGGACCGGGTCCGCCGACTGCTCCTCGGCGTCCAGCAGCTCGAAGACCCGCTCCGCCGACGCCACGCCCGACTGCACCAGGTTCGCCATCGACGCGACCTGCGTCAGCGGCATCGAGAACTGCCGGGAGTACTGGATGAAGGCCTGCACGTCACCGATGGACAGCGAGCCCGAGGCCACCCGCAGACCGCCGACGACCGCGACGAGCACGTAGTTCAGGTTCGACACGAACATCATCAGCGGCTGCATGATCCCGCTGTTGAACTGCGCCTTGAACCCGGCCTCGTACAGCGCGTCGTTCTGCTCGGCGAACTGCCGCGCCGACTCCTCCTGCCGGCCGAACACCTTCACCAGCGCGTGCCCGGTGTACATCTCCTCGATGTGCGCGTTCAGCTGCCCCGTCGAGCGCCACTGCTGCACGAAGTGCGGCTGCGACCGCCTGCCGACCCGCGTGGCCACCGTGAAGGACAGCGGCACCGTCACCAGCGCGACCAGCGCCAGGATCCAGGAGACGTAGAACATCATGATCAGCACGCCGACGATGGTCAGCAGCGAGTTGATCAGCTGGCCCATCGACTGCTGGAGCGTCTGCCCGATGTTGTCGATGTCGTTCGTCGCCCGGGACAGCACCTCGCCGCGCTGACGCTTGTCGAAGTACGACAGCGGCAGCCGCGACAGCTTCGTCTGCACGTCCTCGCGCATCCGGAACATGGTCCGGTTGACCGCCCGGTTCACCAGCCGGGTCGCCACCGCCATCAGCAGCCCGGCCGCGCCGAACACCGCCAGTGCCAGCAGCAGCACCTCGCCGACTGCACCGAAGTCGATGCCCTGGCCCGGCGTGAAGTCCGTGCTGCGGAGCATGTCGGCGACGGCGCCGTCACCGCGCTCCCGCATGGCCTCGAGGACCTGCTCCTTCGTGGCGCCGGACGGCATCTCCCGCCCGACGATGCCCGCGAAGACCAGGTCGGTGGCCCTGCCGAGGATCTTCGGCCCGACCACGCTGAGGCCGACGCTGAACACCACGCAGGCCAGCAGCGCGCCGATCGTCGCCCGCTCCGGCCGGAACCGGCCGACCAGCCGTTTGCCCGACCCCTTGAAGTCCATCGAACGCTGGTCGGGGCCGCCCCCGGCCATCATCCGACCGCCAGGCCCCGCCATCAGGCAGCCTCCGCTTCCGTCAGCTGGGAGAGCACGATCTCCCGGTAGGTCTCGTTGTCCGCCATCAGCTCGTGGTGCCGGCCCACGCCGACCACCCGCCCCTCGTCCAGCACGACGATCCGGTCGGCGTCCCGGATCGTCGCCACGCGCTGCGCGACGATCACCACGGTGGCCTCGGCCGTCTCCCGGGAGAGCGCGGCGCGCAGCGCGGCGTCGGTGGCGTAGTCGAGCGCCGAGAACGAGTCGTCGAAGAGGTAGATCTCCGGGCGCTGCACCAGCGTCCGGGCGATCGAGAGCCGCTGCCGCTGACCGCCGGACACATTGGTGCCGCCCTGCGAGATCGGCGCGTCGAGCCCGCCCTCCAGCCGCTCCACGAACTCCCTGGCCTGCGCCACCTCCAGCGCGTGCCACAGCTCCTCGTCGGTGGCGTCGGGATTCCCGTAGCGCAGATTGGTCGCGACGGTGCCCGCGAAGAGGTACGGCTTCTGCGGCACCAGGCTCACCAGGCGGGCCAGCGTCCTCGGATCGACGGTGCGCACGTCCACCCCGTCGACCAGCACCTCCCCGTCCGTGGCGTCGAACAGCCGGGGCACCAGCCCGAGCAGCGTGGACTTGCCGCTGCCGGTCGAGCCGATGACGGCGGTCGTCTCGCCCGGCAGGGCCACCAGGTCGATGTCCTTCAGCACCGGCTCCTCGGCCCCCGGGTAGCGGAAGCCCGCGCCCCGGATCTCCAGGTGCCCGTGCCGGCGCAGCTCGGTGACCGGCGCCAGGGGCGGCACCACGCTGCTCTCGGTCCCCAGGACCTCCTGGATCCGCTCGGCGCACACCTCCGCGCGCGGCACCATCATGAACATGAAGGTGGCCATCATCACGGACATGACGATCTGCATCAGATAGGCCAGGAACGCGGTCAGGTCACCGATCTGCATCCCGCCGCTCTCGATCCGGTGGGCGCCGAACCACACCACGGCGATCGACGACAGGTTCACCACCGTCATGACCACCGGGAACATCAGCGCGAGCAGATTGCCGGTGCCCAGCGCCACGTCCGTCAGATCGGAGTTGGCCTTCCGGAACCGCCGCTGCTCGTACTCGTCCCGCACGAAGGCGCGGATGACGCGATTGCCGCTGATCTGCTCGCGCAGCACCCGGTTCACCGTGTCCAGGCGCTCCTGCATGGACCGGAACAGGGGCCGCAGCCTGCGCACGATCAGCGTCACGCAGATCGCCAGCACCGGCACCACGCCGACGAGCACCCCGGACAGCGGCACGTCCAGGCCGAGCGCCATCACGATGCCGCCGACGCACATGATCGGCGCCGACACCATCAGGGTGAACGTCATCAGGGCCAGCATCTGGACCTGCTGCACGTCGTTCGTCGTCCGAGTGATCAGCGAGGGCGCGCCGAAGGTGCCGACCTCGCGCGCGGAGAAGGACTGCACCCGGTCGAAGACGGCGCCCCGCACGTCCCGGCCGAGCGCGGAGGCGGTACGGGCGCCGTAGTAGACGGCACCGATGTTGCACACGACCTGCACCAGCGAGATGCCGATCATCAGAGCGCCGTAGCCCAGGATGTAGCCGGAGTCGCCGTTGACGACACCGTTGTCGATGATGTCCGCGTTCAGGGTGGGCAGGTAGAGGCTGGCGCAGGTCTGCAGGAACTGCAGGACCACCAGCAGGGCGATGGGTTTCTTGTAGGGCCTGAGATAGGTCCGCAGGAGTCGTATGAGCACGCTGGGTCTCTCGGGGTCGGCGACAGGGGCGATTGGTTGCCCTTGGCCCCTATCGTCGAACACTCCACCCGCGTTACCTCAACCGATTAAGCCGACAGCTTCGCGCGTCCAACCGCACCGGCGGAGCGCTCACGCGTGCAGCGCCCCCGGGTGCGTCTGCTCCCGCACCGACACGAACTGCTGCCGCACCGCCTGCCCCACGGCCAGCTCCTCGCCCGGCTCCAGCACCTGCGCGACCGCGCCCTGCCAGGCCGGGGGAGTGCGCGGGTCCAGCGTGCCCTGCGACACGCCCAGCGCCCAGGCCGCCTGCCGGGCCGCGCCGATCGCCGCGTAGTCCGCCGGCTGCGGTACGACGACCTGGACCCCGAACAGCGCCGGCGCCGCCGCCTGCACGGCCGGCAGCTCGGCCGCCGCGCCCAGCAGGAACACCCGCCGCACGTCCACACCCCGGCCGCGCAGCACGTCCAGGGCGTCGGCGAGACCGCACAGCATGCCCTCGAACGCGGCCCGCGCCAGATGCTCGGGCTTCATCGACTCGCGCCGCAGCCCGTGCAGCGTCCCGGCGGTGTGCGGCAGGTTCGGGGTGCGCTCACCCTCCAGATACGGCAGCAGCACCAGCCCGTGCGCGCCGGGCGTGGACTTCATCGCCAGGTCGGACAGGCTCTCCAGGTCCGGCAGGCCGAGCAGTTCGGCGGTGCCGCGCAGGGTCCGCACCGCGTTCAGGGTGGTGACGACCGGCAGGTGCATGCCGGTGGCGTCCGCCAGGGAGGTGATCATGCCGGTGCGGTCCACGAGCGCCTCGGGGTGCACGGCCATCACCGACCCGGAGGCGCCGAGGGAGACCACCGCGTCCCCGAGCCCGATGCCGAGCCCGAAGGCCGCGGCCATCGTCTCGCCGGTCCCGGCGGAGATCAGCAGGCCCTCCGGCGTCGTGCCGGCGGCGTCCGCCGGGCCGATCACCTCCGGCAGCATCGCCTGGTGTCCGAGCGCCAGTTCGACCAGATCGGGCCGGTAGCCGCCGGTCGCCGCCGACCAGTACCCGGTCCCGGAGGCGCCGCCCCGGTCGGTGGTCCTGCGGGCCGGCCGCCCCAGCAGCTGCCACACCAGCCAGTCGTGCGCCTGGAGGAGCACGGCGGTCCGCGCGGCGGCCTCGGGCTCGGTCCGGGCCAGCCAGCGCAGCTTGGTCACCGGCTGCGCGGCCTGCGGCACACAGCCCACGGACTGCGCCCACGCCTCGCGCCCGCCGAGCGCGTCGATCAGATCGGCCGCGGCCACCTGTGAGCGCTTGTCGCCGCCCACCATGGCCGGGCGCACGGTGTTGCCCTGGGAGTCCAGCGGCACCACCGAGTTGGCCTGGGCCGAGACCCCGATGGCCTGCACACCCTCCAGCAGCCCGCCGCCCGCGGCCTCGCCCAGGGACAGCAGCCAGGCCTGCGGGTCGACATCGCTGGGGCGGCCCCCGCCCTCGGGGCCCTCCACCGGATGCGGCGCGTATCCCTGCCGGAGCACGGCACCGGTGTCCGCATCACAGACGACGATACGAGTGAAATCGGGCGCACTGTCCAACCCGGCGACTATCCCCATGCGGAAATTCTGCCGCACGCGCGGAGGTGTCCGTACCGGGTGGGGGCAGGTGCCTCAGGTGTTGCTGGTGCCCCAGTCGTCCGAGGCGCTGCCGTTGGCACTGCGCTCGCGCAGCGACCGCACCCGCGCGGCGACCGAGTCGGGCATCCGGTCGCCGACCTTGTCGCTCATCACGTGGTACGCCTTGTCCGCGAAGTGCCGTCCCTGCTGGGCCGCCGACTCGGCGGTGTTGCGGACGGCCGGGTTCTGTGCGACCTGCCGCGCGGACTGCCGCAACTGCTCGTAACGCTCGCGCCCGGCCTTGGTGCCGAGCACGTAACCGACGGCGAGTCCGACGACGAATGTGAGCCGGTAACGCATGGCGGCCACCTTCCCTTGCCTAGCTCTGACGGTGCGGGGGAGTACCGATTGGCGGAGCACCCCCCTGCTTGCGCTAATGTATGTGTCGCAGCGAGCGCGCGCCCCCTGGCGAATACCCAGGCAGACGCGTTCGATGCGATACGAGACCTTCCTCGGTAGCTCAATTGGCAGAGCAGCCGGCTGTTAACCGGCAGGTTACTGGTTCGAGTCCAGTCCGGGGAGCTCGGTCCTCCGTAGCTCAATTGGCAGAGCAGCCGGCTGTTAACCGGCAGGTTACTGGTTCGAGTCCAGTCGGGGGAGCATGGTGAACGAGGGCCCTTCGGGGTCCTTTTTCATGTGCCCGGGTGCCGTCCCCGCCCCCGCCCCACAACTCTCCGCACGACCCGGGAACCACGCGGCACGCTGCGGAGTCTCAAGGTCATGAAGGTGCCGTGGTGAGCCGACCAGCCGAGGCAGGAGATCGTATGAGCGGCTATGCTGCGGCAGACGGCGCGCACACATGTACGCGACACGCCGCTATGGGGCGGTAGCTCAGCCGGTTAGAGCAGCGGACTCATAATCCGTCGGCCGTGGGTTCGAGTCCCACCCGCCCCACCCCAAGGTTCTCCCAGGGAACCGTTTCTACCTGCGGATACGCGAGAGCGGGGGGCCCACCCCAGGGTGGGGACCCCCGTTTATTCGTTCCGACCAAGAGCCAGGGGACACGCAGGGGACACGGCCGGGCGACATGAGGGTCATAGCCGAGATTGGCCGTATCGCCTGATCGGTGCCGTGGATGGAAGGCATCGAGCGGGACCTCGGCTCTGCCTCTTCCGCACGCCGGGGCACCCGCACTCCGCTGCCGGCTCGGTCCACTGCTGCGAACGGGACGAGCGGTTGGGTGCTCTCCGGTCGGCTTGTACACGAGTCGGTGCGTGTCGTCGATCCTCCGAGACCAGTAGCCCGACAGGTCACCCTGCAGGGGCTCCGGCTTGCCGATGCCCTTGAAGGGATCGCGCATGGTGTCGTCGATGAGCTTGTTGATGCGCTTGACCATCTTGCGGTCGCTCGGCCCAGTTGGTGTAGTCCTCCCAGGCGTGGGACGTGAACGAGATGTTCACGCACGCTGCTCGTTGCGACCTCGGTACGGTCCGGGATCGGATCATCGCTCTGATCGATCCACGGCCGTCCGCCCGGTACGGGTACATCGAGTACGCGGATGCCTCCGGGTGTGCGCGGCAAGCCGCCGAGGCGGCGAGCGCCCTGCGCGCCTTGACCGCCGACGGGCGGGCGGCACAGGCGGTAGGTCTGGCGCCCTCCGAGGCAGAAGCCGCCCGCGCCGTCCGGCGCCGGGGACGTTCGCACGCGTCGGCGGTCCCCGGGGCGTGCACGGGCTAGGTTCTGTCCGGCGGATCATGTGACCTTCTGACTGGTCGCTCGTTGGTTCGGTCATGGGTCGGGGGGATCTGACGAATCGCGAGTGGTCGTT
>NZ_JBEZVJ010000014.1:0-178588 GCF_040636935.1 Streptomyces sp. NPDC032940
CCTGGAGCGGCACGGTCTTGCAGTCGACCATCTCGATCCGCTTGCCCTGCACGAAGCCCGCGAAGACCCCGGCCGGGGCCCGTGCCGTTGCGCGGTCCCGAACGGTGCCGGGCGGCGCGGCACGCCCGGGGGCGCGGGGAACCGCGCGAGGACGACCGGCCCGCGGCGGCCGCCGACCACGACCGAGCCCCACGGAATCCCGGCCCACCCCGCTCCGACGGTCAGCCGTGCCACGACCGCCATAGTGCCGCGTAGGCGCCGTCCGCCGCGACCAGCTGGTCATGGCTGCCCAGCTCGCAGATCCGGCCGTTCTCGACCACGGCGATGACGTCCGCGTCGTGGGCGGTGTGCAGGCGGTGCGCGATCGCGATCACCGTGCGGCCGTCCAGGACACGGGCCAGGGACCGTTCGAGGTGGCGCGCGGCCCGCGGGTCGAGCAGGGACGTCGCCTCGTCCAGCACCAGGGTGTGCGGATCGGCCAGCACCAGCCGGGCCAGCGCGATCTGCTGCGCCTGCGCCGGCGTGAGCGCGTACCCGCCGGAGCCGACCTCGGTGTCCAGGCCCTCGTCGAGCGCACGGGCCCAGCCGTCCGCGTCGACCGCGCCCAGCGCCGCCCACAGCTCCTCGTCGGTGGCACCGGTGCGGGCGAGCCGGAGGTTGTCGCGCAGGGAGCCGACGAAGACGTGGTGCTCCTGGTTGACCAGCGCGACGTGCGAGCGGACCCGCTCGGCGGACATCCCGGACAGTTCGGCGCCACCCAGGGTGATGCTGCCGTCACGGGGACCGTAGATGCCGGCGAGCAGCCTGCCCAGCGTCGACTTGCCCGCACCCGAGGGGCCCACCAGGGCCAGCCGGGTCCCCGGGGCGACCTCCAGCGACACCTTGCGCAGGACGTCCACGCCCTCCAGATAGCCGAAGTGCACCCTGTCGGCGCGCACGTGCCGTCCGTCCGGCGCGGGCGACGCGTCACCGGCGTCCGGCTCGATGTCCCGCACGCCCACCAGCCGGGCCAGCGACACCTGGGCGACCTGGAGCTCGTCGTACCAGCGCAGGATCAGCCCCACCGGGTCGACGAGCATCTGCGCGATCAGCGCGGCGGTGGTCAGCTGGCCCACCCCGATCCACCCCTGCAGGACGAACACGCCCCCGATCAGCAGCACCGAGGCGAGCACGGTCACATGGGTGACGTTGATGACCGGGAAGAGCACCGACCGCAGCCAGAGCGTGTAGCGCTCCCATGCCGTCCACTCCTCGATCCGGCGTTCCGACAGCTCGATGCGGCGGGCGCCCAGACGGTGCGCCTCGACGGTGCGTCCGGCGTCCACGGTCTCCGCGAGCGCGGCGGCCACCGCGGCGTACCCGGCGGCCTCCGAGCGGTAGGCGGAGGGCGCCCGGCGGAAGTACCAGCGGCAGCCGATCACCAGCAGCGGCACGGCGAGCAGCACCACCGGCGCGAGCGGCGGCGCGGTGACGGCGAGACCGCCGAGCAGCAGCACCACCCACACCACGCCGATGGACAGCTGGGGCACGGCCTCGCGCATGGCGTTGGCGAGGCGGTCGACGTCCGTCGTGATCCGGGACAGCAGATCGCCGGTGCCGGCCCGCTCCAGTACGCCCGGCGGCAGCCCGACCGACCGCACGAGGAAGTCCTCGCGCAGGTCGGCCAGCATCCGCTCGCCGAGCACCGCGCCGCGCAGCCGCACCTCGCGGACGAACACGGCCTGGACGACGAGAGCCAGCAGGAACAGCGAGGCGGTGAGCCCCAGGTGCAGCTCGCGGGTGTCGTCCGAGACACGTTCCACGAGCCCGCCCAGCAGGGACGGGCCGGCCATGGAGGCGATCACGGCGACGGTGTTGACGGTGACGAGCAGGAGGAAGGCGCGGCGGTGCCGGCGCAGCAGTCCGCCCGCGTAGGCGCGTACGGTCGCGGGGGCCCCGACGGGCAGGGTGCTCGCCGTCGTCGGGGCCGCCGGGTCGTACGACGGTGGCGCCACGCCGATCATGCCGTCTCCTCGATCTCTTCCAGTCGGTGCGGTGCGTCGCGGTGCAAGGCGTCCCGGTGCAGTACGCCCCGGTCCAGTGCCTCGTCGTCCAGCGGCCCGCCGAACGAGCCGCCGTCGCGCTCAGGTTCCTGCCCGGGGCGCCGAGCGGCCGTCTCCTCGTCGGTCTCGCGGGTGACGACGGTCCGATACCGGGGTTCGGTGTGCAGCAGCTCCCGGTGGGTGCCGACCGCCGCGACCCGCTCCTCGTGCAGGAACACGACGCGTTCGGCGTGGTCGAGGAGCAGCGGTGACGAGGTGAACACCACCGTCGTGCGCCCCGAGCGCAGGCCGCGAACGCCCTCCGCGATACGCGCCTCGGTGTGCGAGTCCACCGCGGAGGTCGGTTCGTCCAGGACGAGCACCTCCGGGTCCGTGAACAGGGACCGGGCCAGGGCGAGCCGCTGGCGCTGGCCGCCCGAGAGGGAGCGCCCCCGCTCGGTGATGCGGGCGTCCATCGGATCGTCGGCGTCCAGCGACCCCTGCGCGAGTGCCGCCAGCACGTCCGGGCACTGGGCCGCGGCCAGGGCGTCCTCGGCGGTGACGGTGCCGGACGCGGGTACGTCGAGCAGCTCCCGCAGCGTGCCGGAGAGCAGCACCGGGTCCTTGTCCTGGACCAGGACGGCCGTGCGCGCGCAGTCCAGCGGCAGTTCGTCGAGGGGCACCCCGCCGAGCAGTGCCGAGGCACCCCCCTCCGCGGCGGCCTCCTGCGAGGGGTGCCCGCCGAGACGTTCGGCGAGCCGGCCGGCCGCGTCGGGGTCGCCGCACACCACGGCGGTGAGCAGGCCCTTCGGGGCGAGCAGACCGGTGGCCGGGTCATACAGGTCCCCGGCGGGCACCTCGGCGGCGCGCGACCCCGCGGTGTCCGTGGCCCGCTCGAGCGCCAGCACACGTGCGGCCCGTCTGGCCGAGGGCCGGGAGAAGGAGTACGCCATGGCGATCTCCTCGAAGTGCCGCAGCGGATAGGTGAGGATCATGACGGAGCTGTAGACGGTGACGAGTTCGCCGACGCCGATGCGGCCCTCGCGGGCCAGGTGCACGCCGTGCCACACCACCGCGATCAGCAGCAGTCCCGGCAGCAGCACCTGGACCGCCGAGATCAGGGACCACATGCGGGCACTGCGGACGGCCGCGTGTCGCACCTCCTGGGATGCGCCCCGGTAGCGGTCGAGGAACAGCTCCTCGCCGCCGATGCCGCGCAGCACCCGCAGCCCCGCGACGGTGTCCGAGGCCAGTTCGGTGGCGCGTCCGGCCTTCTCGCGCTGGACGTCCGCCCGCCGGGTCGCGCGGGGGAGCAGCGGCAGCACCGCGAGCGCCAGCACCGGCAGGCCCGCCGCGACGACGATCCCGAGCGACGGCTCGTAGACGACCAGGCCGACGCAGACCAGCACGATGGTCACCGCCGCCGCGGTGAACCGGGACACGGCCTCCACGAACCAGCCGATCTTCTCGACGTCGCCGGTGGAGACGGCGACGACCTCGCCGGCCGCGACACGACGGGTCAGCACCGAGCCCAGCGTCGCGGTCCTGCGGGCCAGCAGTTGCTGGACACGGGCCGCGGCGGTGATCCAGTTGGTGACCGCGGTCCGGTGCAGGAAGGTGTCACCGAGCGCGTTGCCGACACAGCACAGCGCCATGAGACCGCCCGCCGCGGCGAGCCGGGCGCCGGCGCGGTCGACGACGGCCTGGACGGCGAGCCCCACGCAGAAGGGCAGGGCCGAGACGGAGGCGAAGTGCAGCAGGCCCCAGGCCAGCGACTTGAGTTGGCCACCCAGCTGGTTCCGGAACAGCCACCACAGAAATCGGGGGCCCGAGCGCGCGTCGGGCACGCCCGGGTCGGGATACGGAAGGTCTTGGATCTGCATGACGTCCCAGAGGCTCGGGTCAGGGGGTGCCGCGCAACACGGCATCAAGAGGCTGCAAACCGTGAAAGGTTCGCGTCGCCGCATGCCCAAAATCAAGCGGTTTTCCGCGGCGGGGCACGAATCCGGGCACCGTGCGCCGGGGGTCCGGCGGCCGGTCCGGTGCAACGCCCCGGGCGGCGGGGGGCGTTCGGCGAGGGGAGTGCGACGATGGACTGATGCGAAGTGGTGGAGCACGGCGTACGGCAGTCGCGTGGGCGGCCCTGGGTTCCCTCCTGGCGGCGCTGTCCGCCTGCGGCGGCGGACCGTCCGGGGACGGTGCGCGGACCGGTGCGAGCCAGTCCGCCGGCGCGGCGGGCACGAGCGGCACCCCGTCCGACCCCACGCGGATCCCCGGTGTCGGCGACCGGCTGCAGCGGCGAATCCCCGCCGGGTCGAGTCAGGTCGTCGCGGTGTACGGGGAGGGCAGGGACTCCGCCGCGTCCACGGCCGTGCTGTACACGAAGCAGGGTTCGCAGTGGCACCGGACCCGCGGCTGGGCGGCGCACAACGGCCGCAAGGGCTGGACGACCGACCACCACGAGGACGACAAGCGCAGCCCCGTGGGCGTCTTCACGCTCAGCGACGCGGGAGGCGTGCTCCCCGATCCGGACCCGGCCCCCGGCACGGGGCTGCCCTACACCCGGTCCTCCGCCTTCGCGGCGCCGCGCTCGTGGGGCAGGTCGTACTGGCACGACTTCGACTACGTCATCGCCATCGACTACAACCGCGTCAAGGGCACGCCGCCGAACGACCCGACCCGCCCGGAGGGCGCGTCCAAGGGCGGTTCGATCTGGCTCCACATGGACCACGGCAGCGGCACGTCCGCCTGCGTCAGCCTCCCCGAGGAGGGGATGGAGTACCTGCTGCGCACGCTGGACCCGGACCGGCACCCGGTGGTGGTCATGGGCGACCGGGCGGATCTGAAGGCCTGAC
Source organism: Streptomyces sp. NPDC032940 (assembly GCF_040636935.1). NCBI lineage: Bacteria > Bacillati > Actinomycetota > Actinomycetes > Kitasatosporales > Streptomycetaceae > Streptomyces > Streptomyces sp. NPDC032940. Next base: position 4,877 of record NZ_JBEZVJ010000014.1, read on the forward strand.
CGACACCCCCGCCGCGGTGCGCGCCCTCACCGCCGGCGTCGACATCTCCGTCAAGGGAGCAGCGCACATGGACATCCGACAGTGCCGGGAAGGCGATCTCGGCGTCCTGGAGAGGCACATGCCCTCACCCGGACGGACGCGCCGCCATGTGATGCGGTTCGAGACGCAGCAGCGCGGTCTCAGCACCTTCCTGGTCGCCTGGCACGACGGAACCCCCGTCGGCACGGCACAGATTCTGTGGAACGGCTGCAAGGCGCCCGAAGTCCGCGACCGCTTCCCCGACTGCCCCGAGCTGAACGGCCTGGGAGTCTGGCCGCCGCAGCGGCGCTCACAGGGCATCGGGACGGCCCTCGTCCGTGCGGCGGAGACCCGGGCCCGGCACAAGGGCTGCCCCCGGATCGGCTTGGGCGTCGACGATGAGAACCACCGGGCAGCCTCGCTCTACCTCCGACTCGGCTACCAGGAAACCGGCTGCCACTACCTCGACCGCTACCACTACCTCGACGCCGACGGCTTGAGGCACGAGGTCGCCGACCCCGGCCGGTTCCTGATCAAGCAACTCGCCGAACAGCCGAACTGACCGATTCGCCGACCGGCCGAACCGACACCGACCAGCACGCGCCCCTACGCCGTGCCGGCCCCACGTCCGCCGCCGTCCGTGTCGGGCCCGTCGACCAGTGTGTCCAGGAGTCCGCCCAGCACCGTGCGCTGTTCGTCCGTGAGCGGGGAGAGGATCTCCTCCGCGGCCAGCCGGCGTGCGGCGCGTACCTCTCGCAGGGCGGCGCGTCCGTCGTCCGTGAGTTCGATCCGAATCACCCGGCGGTTGGCCGGATCGGGGGCGCGGCGCACCTTCCCGGCCGCCTCCAGCCCGTCGACCAGTGTCGTGACCGCCCGCGGTACGACCTCCAGCCGCTCGGCCAGATCGGCCATGCGAGGCGGCGAGCCGTAGTGCGCCAGGGTACGCAGCAGCCGGGACTGGGCCGGTGTGATGCCGAGGTCGCGCCGTTCGAGATGACGCTTCTGGATGCGGTGCACCCTGCGGGTGAGCCGCAGCAGCTGCTCGGCGAGCGGGCCGTCGGGATCGGGGGCGGTCATGCGGGAACAATAACAGGACCACGTTCATTGTGAGTACAGGTAACAATGAGCTATGGTCCGTCGTCCGTCGGGCCGGCGACCCGCCCGGTCCCGTCGGCCTTCTCTCTCGTCCCCCGTAGGAGCCCATGCATCCCGACCGTGACACCACCTGGACGCCACCCGCCGACGCCAAGGAGCAGCCCCGGCAGGTGCGACGCATCCTCAAGCTCTTCCGTCCCTACCGCGGCCGTCTCGCGGTCGTCGGACTGCTCGTCGGCGCCGCGTCGCTGGTCTCGGTCGCCACACCCTTCCTGCTCAGGGAGATCCTCGACGTAGCGATCCCCGAGGGGCGCACCGGCCTGCTGAGCCTCCTCGCCCTGGGCATGATCCTGGGAGCCGTCCTCACCAGCGTCTTCGGCGTGCTCCAGACGCTGATCTCCACGACCGTCGGCCAGCGCGTCATGCACGACCTGCGCACCGCCGTCTACGGCCGCCTCCAGCGCATGTCCCTCGCCTTCTTCACCCGCACCCGCACCGGCGAGGTCCAGTCCCGCATCGCCAACGACATCGGCGGCATGCAGGCCACCGTCACCTCAACGGCCACCTCCCTGGTCTCGAACCTCACCAGCGTGGTCGCCACCATCGTGGCGATGGTCGTCCTGGACTGGCGCCTGACCGTCGTCTCGCTGCTGCTCCTGCCGGTCTTCGTGTGGATCAGCCGCCGCGTCGGCCGCGAACGCAGGAAGATCACCACCAGACGTCAGAAGCAGATGGCCGCGATGGCCGCCACGGTCACCGAGTCGCTCTCCGTCAGCGGCATCCTGCTGGGCCGCACCATGGGCCGCTCGGACTCGCTGACGCGGGCCTTCTCCGACGAGTCCGAGCGCCTGGTCGACCTCGAGGTGCGGTCGAACATGGCGGGCCGCTGGCGCATGGCCGTCATCACGATCGTCATGGCCGCCATGCCGGCCGTCATCTACTGGACCGCGGGCATCGCGCTCCGGTTCGGCGGTCCGGACGTCTCTCTCGGCACCATCGTCGCCTTCGTCTCGCTCCAGCAGGGACTGTTCCGCCCGACGGTGAGCCTGCTGTCGACCGGCGTCCAGATCCAGACCTCCCTCGCCCTCTTCCAGCGCATCTTCGAGTACCTCGACCTGCCGATCGACATCACCGAGCGGGACGAGCCCGTCCGCCTCGAGCGGGTCAAGGGCGAGGTCCGCTTCGAGAACGTCGAGTTCCGCTACGACGGCAAGGGCGGCCCCGTCCTCCGCGCCATCGACGTCACCGTCCCCGCGGGCGGCAGCCTCGCCGTCGTCGGCCCGACGGGCGCGGGCAAGTCCACGCTGGGCTACCTGGTGCCGCGCCTGTACGACGTGACGGGCGGCAGGGTCACCCTCGACGGGGTCGACGTACGCGACCTGGACTTCGACACCCTCGCCCGGTCCGTCGGCGTCGTCTCGCAGGAGACGTACCTCTTCCACGCCTCGGTCGCCGAGAACCTGCGCTTCGCCAAGCCCGACGCCACCGACGAGGAACTGGAGGCGGCGGCGCGCGCGGCGCAGATCCACGACCACATCGCCGCCCTGCCCGACGGCTACGACACGGTCGTCGGCGAACGCGGCCACCGCTTCTCCGGCGGGGAGAAGCAGCGCCTGGCCATCGCCCGCACCATCCTTCGCGACCCGCCCGTCCTCGTCCTCGACGAGGCGACCAGCGCCCTGGACACCCGTACCGAGGCCGCCGTGCAGGACGCCATCGACGCCCTGTCCGCCAACCGCACCACCATCACCATCGCGCACCGCCTGTCCACCGTCCGGAGCGCCGACCGGATCGTGGTCCTGGACTCCGGCCGCCTGGCCGAGCAGGGCACGCACGAGGAACTGCTGGCACAGGACGGGCGGTACGCGGCCCTGGTGAGGCGGGACGTCCGACTGGAGCCGACAAGATGAAGATATGCCGGGTTTGGGGTGTTAAGGGGGTTACCGTGCCCGCATGCACATGAACACTCCGCGACGGAGCGCGAGGAGTCCGAGGAGCCTGAGAAGCCCGAGATTCCCGACCGCTCCGAGACGCCCGAAACTCCCGAGACCGCCGAGGGAGACGGTCCGGCTGACGCGCCGGGGCCGTATCGCCCTGATCGCGACCGGAGCCCTCGTGGCCGGAGCCGCCGTGGCGGTGCCGCTGCTGACGACCGGCGACGAGGGCGAGTCCCGGCCCACGTCCTTGGTGATCCCTGAGGGCTGGCGCGCCACCCAGGTCTACGCGGCCGTCGACAAGGCCCTCGCCCTGCCCGCGGGCACCACGAAGAAGTCCCTGGCCAGAGCCGATCTGAAGCTGCCGAACGAGGCCGAGGGCAACCCCGAGGGCTACCTCTTCCCGGCGACCTATCCCCTGGGCGAGCAGCCCACCCCGGAGAAGCTGCTGTCGGCCATGGTCGACACGGCGAAGAAGAAGTTCCACGGCGCCCCGGTCTCCGCCGGTGCCCAGCGCAACGCGCTCAACGTCTACCAGGCGGTCACCATCGCGAGCATCGTCCAGGCGGAGGCCGCGACCAAGGCCGACATGGGCAAGGTGGCCCGGGTGATCTTCAACCGCCTGGAGCGGGGCATGCCGCTGCAGATGGACTCCACCATCAACTACGCCCTGGGCCGCTCCACCCTCACGACGACCGCGGAGGACACCCGGATCGCGAGCCCCTACAACTCGTACCAGCGGATGGGCCTGCCGCCCACGCCCATCGACAACCCGGGCGACGAGGCGATGCGCGCCGCGATCGAGCCGCCCCCCGGCGACTGGCTGTACTTCGTCACCGTCAAGCCCGGCGACACCCGCTTCACCGCCGACTACGCCGAGCACCGGCGCAACGTCGACGAGTTCGACCGCAACCGGCGCAGCGCCTCGCCCCCGGCCGACGGCGCGACCCGGTGACCCGGCGGGGCGTCACGCGGCGACCGGTTCCTCCTCGGCCAGCAGCCGCCTGATGTCCCGTACGGCCGCACGTCCCGCCCGGTTGGCGCCGACGGTGCTGGCCGACGGCCCGTAACCGACGAGGTGGACCCGCGGATCGGCGACCGCGCGCGTGCCCTCGACACGGATGCCGCCGCCCGCCTCCCGCAGCCGCAGCGGCCTCAGATGCTCGATGGCGGCCCGGAACCCCGTGGCCCACAGGATGACGTCGGCGTCCACCCGCCGGCCGTCGCTCCACTGCACTCCGTCGGGCGTGATCCGCTCGAACATGGGCCGCCGGTCCAGCACGCCGGACTCGAGACCGGCCCGGATCGCCTCGTTGAGCGGCAGTCCTCTCAAGAGTGATTGACAACTATGCATGCATGCCCGATAGTTGAGAGTGGAGGGGGACACGTCGCCACAGTCCCCCGCACTCAGGGGAGGGGAACGGCGTGCGCCGTGTCTTGTTGGCTGAGCGGGTGTCTGACGCCAAGGGAGAGCGTTCAGAGAGCATTGAGGCTCAGGACGAAAAGTTGCGTCGGCGTGCGGAGGAAGCCGGCGTCACCATCGTTGATGTGGCCAAGGATGTCTCTGTCTCTGGTGATGTCAAGCCGATGGACCGGCCCGAACTGGGTAAGCGGCTCACTCCTGAGGGACTGCGTGCTTGGGATGAGATTTGGGTAACCACCCAAGACCGACTCAGCAGGGATGACAGGCACTTTTCTGCCTTCATTGACTGGGCTCTGGACCACAACAAGGTCATCGTGGTTCTCGATGACCCTGACTTCAACCAAATGATGCACACGGTTGAAGGCAGAACCATGCTGCGCCTCAAGTCCATGGGGCCGGCCAAGGAGCTGGAGCGCATCAAGACCCGGGTAAGGGAGAGCCACGAACGGCGCCGCTTCACTGCACGATGGCACGGTGGCTTCCCTCCCTTTGGCTTCCGTCCGGTCAGTCGGTACGAGAACGGCAAGACTGCCACCTACCTCGAACAGGATGAGGAGATGGTGACCGTACTCCATGAGATGCGCCGGCAGATCATTGACGGACAGTCGTTTCTTGGAGTCTCCAAGTACCTCAACGCGAACAAGGTTCTGACTGCCAGGGACCGTGCCCGTATCCGTAAGGGGAAGCCGGTCAAGAGCCGTGAGGGTGAGGGCGTACAGGAGCAGTGGTCAGAGACCACGGTGAAGAACGTCCTTACCAATGAGTCGACTCAGGGACTCAAGAAGTATCAGGGCGAACTACTCTACGGACCGGACGGGGAGCCGGTCCGGTTGGCTGAGCCTGTCTTCACTGATGACGAGTGGCAGTCTCTTCAAACGGCCATCGAGCAACGGACTATGTCCAAGGCTAAGAGGGTCAACAGGACCAACCCCCTGTACGGCGTGACGTTCTGTGCCGTGTGTGGGGCCAAGGCAGTGCAAAAGTCGTTCACCCGCGGGGACAACACATACAGGTACTACGTGTGTGGGAGCTTCCCCAAGGAGGATCGTTGCAAGGGCTCTGTGCGTGCCGATGAGTTGGAGGAGTGGTTGGAAGTGCTCTTCCTTCAACGGTGGTTCCACGAGCCGGTTACTGAGAGGGTGTGGGTTCCTGGAACGGACAACTCCAAGGAACTTGAGGACGTGCGCAAGCGCATTGTCCGTCTCAGGGACAGCTACGAAGCGGGGGCCTACGATGAGGACCCGGAGGGTTACAGGAGCCGGCTGCACGCACTGAAGACCCGCCGGGACGAACTTGCTGCGCAACCCGTAGTAGAAGGGCACTGGTCTGAGGTGCCCACGGGGAAGACGTACGGGGAACTGTGGCCGACGCTCGATGCTGAGGGACAGAGACTCCAACTCATCCGGTCAGGCTTCCGGGTGGAGGTAGGCCAAGGAACGTTCGAGGTCACGGACCCTGCCCCCGATACGCCAGAGGAGCGTAGGGCCCGGGGTATCCGCCTCGGTCTGTGGGCCGGGGAATAACCAGCTAACACACCGTTGTTACATGGGCACGGGGCGTGCCTGTCGCCAAACAAGATCACGCCCCGTGTCTCCTGCGAAGGAGAGAGGCAAGCCTAACATGCCGTACGTAGACGAGAATGGCGAAGAGCTGTCGGACAGGGAGGCAGGACAGTTCGAAGGGCGGACGGAAGTACTCGACGGACTTGTCTGGTCTCTCGGGGACCATGTGAAAGAGGGTTCCCTGACACTGACAGCAGCAGTGGCCATATGGGCTGAAGCGGCAGAGGTGACCAAGGAAGTCGCTGCAAGCGTTCTCTGTGAGTGCTGGGTAGAAGTAATGGCACTCAGATGGTCCGACATGGGTGACACAACAACCGAATAAGCACCACGAACACCAGTAGGGCCCGTAGCAATAGGTTACGGGCCCTTTTTCTATGTCCGAATGCGGGAGGGGCTTAGTCATGAGCATTCTTGAAGAGTACGTTTACGAGATTGACACGCGCATACTGAAGCTGCGCAAAAGGGGTTTTCCCTTGGCCGCGGAAACTGTGCCCCCCACGGGGCAGGCTGGCATGTGGTACACCGACGTAATCCAGTGCGTGCCCCGGAGCGGTCAAGCCGTGGCGAGGCAGATAGCACGGCTCTGTGGAGACGACTCTCAGGTAACCATCCCGTGGCGCTCTCTGTCGGATGCAGTCGGCGTCAGAGACCGTGCCGGCAACCTTCGACGCTACACGGAGCGGGGTGTGAGAAATCTGGTGGATGCCGGCTGGCTGGAAGTCGAGACAACCGGGGCCAAGAGGGGAGCCAAGACGACGTTTCGGTTGCTTGCTGGGGAGCGCTCTGTGGATGCGCTCACCTGGATCGATGATGAGGACTGGTTCACTGATACGGAGGCTGCCTGACTTATGGCCTTAGTAGAGGGCCCCTCACCCCGGGGCCCGACAACTTATGGCCTAAGTAAGAGCTTGCCGGGGTGAGGCAAGCGACACTGTCACCAGGGCGCCCTAAAGGGCCCTGGTTCTCAGAAGGTCCATAACACCATGGACCCTGGCTCAGAACCAGGGTCCTTAGATTCGTAAATGTAAGGCCAAGGCTACCTATGAAGCCTTGGCTATGTCTGTAGTTGTTCTGCCGCCATGCTCTCAACCCGACCATGGCTCTTACTTAGGCCATAAGTTCTGTCTTCGATCTTGGGGATCTCAGACAGCCCCGGCCAACGACTGAACGGAGTGAAGGAGAGTCGAACTAGCCAGACCTTTAGGGGTCTGGCAGTGAGACAAGCTCAGTTACTGAGCTTGGAGAGACCTCATGTCTCGACTAACCATTGTCCCGCGCCCCTCAGAGCCCCTGTACGGCTCTGAGGCGGCCTCAGAGGGGTTCCCTGGTCCTTGGTCATCCGAGCCCCTGGGGGGCTCTTAGAAGGGGCGTACAGAGCCTTGGGGCTCTGTGACCCCTCCCTGGTGTGGCCTGAGTCTCAGTTCCCTCATCTACTGTCACAGACCCCCTGTCTGTGACACCGACATCATAGATAGAAGGAAGAACGAGACTCACAATCCTTCTCCTCCCTTGTGGTCATGCATGGTTTCCCCCATAGCTCAGTCCTGGTCCTGAGCCCCCTGGAAAGAGCCCCCGGTTTCCGGCCGGGGGCTCTTTTTCATGCATGCCATTCCCTCGTTTTCGTACCTTGGAGTTCTTATGACTGACCTGAACATCTGGGACCGGCACAGTTGGGATGTCGTACGCCGGTCCCGCGGAATCACCTACGGCGACATAGCCGATGTGGTCGGTGTGACCTACAAAGCGGTGAGTAAGTGGTTCTACGGGGAGCGCACCCCAAGTCTGCGCTCCCAAATCCTCATGGCCAAGGCACTTGGCATTCCACTCTCCAAGGCTCTGGAGAGCATCACTGATGAAGACACCAGGGCGTTGATTCGCTACGCCCTGGAAAACGACTGACCAAAGGGGAACTTGTATGGCTAGATATCTGTTCGGAGGTACCGCGGCTGATGTGGCCGAGAACATTGATGGCTCTCGGGAGCCTGGTGCCCAAGGGACCGTGTGGAACGGTCCATTGGCAGATGCAACACAAATTACTGACCTGTTGGACGCCTCGGGTACTCCCATCATGGAACTTACCGCAGATGCCCAAGGCATGGTCGGGCCCTTCTATGGCCCGGATGGCGTCACCCTGGTCTACGCCGACTTTGGCGCCGGCAGAGTGGCCATGACTCCTATTAACACGGCTGGGGTGCTGGCTTCTCACTTGACCGCGGATGATCCTCATGGTGCCAAGAGGTCTGCCCTTGCAGAGATCAATGCGCAGAAGGGCGCAGCCAACGGCTTTGCCACCCTGGGTAGTGACGGCAAGGTACTGCCTATACAGCTCCCTGCCGCCCTTGGAGAGGGCGGGAGTAGCAATGACTGGCACAATGTCCAGGCAGCCTCTTACGGGGCCCTGGGAGACGGCATAGCGGATGACACCTCAGCCATTCAGGCAGCGATTGACGCCGCCGGCTATGGAGGCGTGGTCTACTTCCCCAAGGGGGTCTATCTCGTCTCTCAGCCCCTTGATTTGCCCCGGGGAGTGAGCCTGCTTGGGGCGCACTCAAACCTTATGGTTGGTCCGGGGATGGTAGCTACCGAATGGTCGTACTGCTATCTAAAGGCTGCGCCTACATTCACCACTGGCGCAATGATCACCATCATTGGTGAAGATGATGGTGATCATCCGGCCATCAATGGTGAGCAGCGCATCGTTAACTTGATGCTCGATGGCTCTCAGGTTCCTACCGGAAGCCTAGATGGTATCTATGCCAAGGGGAACGTTCAAAACGTAATGCTCCGGGACGTCTGTCTTAGGTACCTGCCTAACAATGGCATCATCACTGCGGGAAATGCCACTGATGAATGGCCTTACTCTTGGCGTCTTCACTCCGTGATGGTGGATAACTGCCATTCCAGCGGGTTCGTCTTTGAACGGAATACAGATATCACCCTGGAAGACTGCCAGGTAATTGGGTGCTGGTCTACCGGTTTCAAGCTCACCAACTGCGCCAACGGAATTGTGACGCATTGCCGTTCTGAGTGGAACGGCAACTACGGTTTCCACATCACTGGTGGTTGGGGCAACTGGCCCGGAAGTGGCTCTATGACCATGACCGGTTGTACCACTGACCGCAATGGATGGGATGGAGTGAGGCATGACGCCTCAGGCAATGGGCCCTTCCTCATCAGCGCTCTGAACACCCGTAGGGATGGCCGTAATGGGGGTCCTGGTGGCGGGGGCTATGCCGGCCTCAGGCTTAGCGGTAGCGCCCCTGTCGTTGTCACAAACCTTGGGTGCTACGTAGGCACCGATGATGGGGGAACGGCTAACACAAGTCCTGAGTATGGAGTGCGGGTCACCAATGCCAAGGATGTCAATGTGATTGGTGCCTATCTGCACGCCCTTACCGCGGGCATCTTTGAGGATGGCACCAACGAGCGTATCCGATTCACTGCCATTACCACCGTGGCAGGCAACAACTTCTCTGAGGACCGACAGACCGCATAACAAGCAATGGGAGACGACATGACTAATCACTTTGAACCGCCTAAGGATCTGCCACTTTCCTCTAAGGTCAAGGGACTGCGTAAGGCGTATGAAGACGCTGTAACTAAGCTGGAGACGTACCGACAGGAGAATGCCCGGTACGCCCCTCGTAGGACTCTCAATGCCCTGGATCAGTACGTCTACCATGTGCCCGCGGTGCGGGAAGTTGAGAGGGATCTCCGAGAGCAGGAGATAGAGGCTGCTGCGGCCGGTAAGGCGCTGCCTGACCGTGAAAAGGTGCTGCGCCCTATCCTGGCCAAGGTAGACGAATACAAGCGTATGGTGCCGGCTCTTGAGGCTCTGGTGACCAAGGCGCGTAACGAGTATGAAGACGGAGTCAAGGAAGACCTTGTGCCTATGGGCCGTAAGGAAGCTAAGGCTGCTCAGCAGGCTAGGGACGCTTGGGAAAGGGCGTACAAGGCTATGGAGCTTGCCAAGGCTGATCTAGAGCGGCACGCCGGTCTGTTCACGTGGTGCGTCTCGGCCGGCGATATGGATACCCCTCCCCGGACCGGACACAGTCAGGGTGACCACCTGGAGTACTGGGAACTCACAGAGGATGGCCGGCTTACCTATGAGGCTTCTCAAGAACTCGATTACCTGGAATGGGTGGTAAAGGTCCCGGGGCTCATTGAGCCCAACCCTGCTCCTCCTGTGACAGAGGAAGTCAACCACAACCCTAAGCCTCAGTATCACATTGCCAAGGCTGAGGGCTATGGAGGAAACTGGGATCACTAACTTTCGTTGGGCCCCTGCTTTGGCGGGGGCCCTTGTTCTGTTTTCCGGATGCTGATTCCAAACATCACCAGGATGTCTTCCAGAGCCTCATCTGACAGCGGGGGTGCTTTCTCTACCCACTTCTTGACCCACTCTTCTTGGTTCAAGGATTCCTCGAATTTTGAAAACCCGTACATGACGGGGTGCAAGGACTACGTACGGGGTCACTCATGATCTTGAAAGGTTCATAAGCCGTACACAATCGAAGTGCAGTACTCCCGGCGGGTTCTCTCATGACATACACACGCATTACCCCGGGTGTATGGCACACCTAATAGGCCGGCAGGCCTGAGAGGTCAGAGGACGAAAGTGCCCCAGCCGGCGGTAGCCGTGACCAGGCCACGGCGCTTGAGATCCTGCACTGCCTTGGCAACCGTGCTGGGCGCCACGTCGAACTCATGGCTGAGGGGCACGGCACCAGGGAGCCGTGAGCCCTTGGGGTAGGTGCCGTCGGCTATCCGCTCCTCAAGTGCCTTGGCTACCCGTCGCCACGGGGGCAGAGCTACGTCCATGCTGATCATGTTCAGTCAGTGCGCTAGATACCGCACCCGCGCTATCCTCGGTATGCGCGAATAGCGTGGTACATATGGAGCTACATAGGGGAGAGGGTATGGGCCTACAGCGCATGCCGGCTGACGGCACCGGTAAGCGGGGGTACTGCACACCAGGGGGAGTGATGGCTGCCCTGGCAGAGACCAGAGAGGAGAACCTTCTCCGGGTGGCCAGGAGCGACATCGAGCGCATCGCTGAGCTACTGGACTCTGAGGAGAAGACTTCCAAGGCTCAGCTCGTGATGGCTCTGCACTTCCTCTTGTTCAGTGCCAAGGCTGCTGTGGACGTAGCGGAGTGCCGGCAGGACAGGCTAGATGAGAGGGAGTAGGGACACTCCACACCACAGACCGAGGGCCCTGGTTCGCCGATGACCAGGGCCCTTCTCCATGCTCAGGTGCACAGACAGTCATCAGCGCAGGTCAGGAAGATGTGTTGTCAGACACCCAAGACAGGCAGCCCGGTCACGGACACCACACTCTTCGGCGGCAGCCCCTGACGCACCCGCTCCTCCACGAGCGCCACCGCCGCCCGGCCCGCGTCCTCGTCGAAGGGCCCCTCGCGGAAGACGGGGGGCCGTCTGGTCACCCATGTGGTGGCCGCGGCGTACGGGGCGATCTCCAGCAGATGCTGCGTGCCGGACGCGCCACCGCCCACCACGACCACCCGCTGCCCGGCGAACTCCTCGGGCCCGGCGTACCGGGCGGTGTGCAACTGGCGGCCCCGGAAGGTCTCCTGGCCCGGGTAACGCGGCCAGAAGGGGCGGTCCCAGGTGCCGGTCGCGTTGATCAGCGCCCGCGTCGACCAGGTGCCGTCCGAGGTCTCCACGAGCAGCCGTCCGCCACCGCCCTCACGTACCGCGCGGACGTCGACGGGACGCCGCACGCGCAGGCCGAAGGCGCGCTCGTACGCCGCGAAGTACTCGGCGACGACCGCGGCGGAGGGCCGCGCCGGGTCGGCGCCGGTCAGCTCCATCCCCGGCAGGGAGTGCATGCCGTGCACCTTGCCGTAGGTCAGCGACGGCCAGCGGAACTGCCAGGCGCCGCCAGGCCCGGGGGAGTGGTCGAGCACCACGAAGTCGCGCTCGGGCCCGAATCCGGTCCGCCGCAGGTGGTAGGCCGCGGACAGCCCCGCCTGACCGGCTCCGACGACGACGACCTCGACCTCGCGCATGTTGTTCACGTTTCTACTAACTCTCGACCCGCTCCCGATCTTCCCGGTGACCCGCCGCTCCCGCCCCTCACGCGCCGCGTACGTCAGGATGGGAGGCATGTCCGATGCCTTCACCACCCGAGTCATCTCCCTCGCCACCGGCTCAGCGGAGCGGGTCGCCGACATCACCGGTGACTGCGAGTCCTTCCTCCGCGAGGTGGCGGCGGGCCGCGACGGCCTGCTCAACGTCTTCGTCCCGCACGCCACCGCCGGGATCGCGATCATCGAGACGGGCGCGGGCAGCGACGACGACCTGCTCGCCGCCCTGCACACCCTGCTCCCGGCCGACGACCGCTGGCAGCACCGCCACGGCAGCCCCGGCCACGGCCGCGACCACGTCCTCCCCGCCTTCGTCCCCCCGCACGCCACCCTGCCGGTGATCGCCGGCCGCCTGGAACTGGGCACCTGGCAGTCGGTGTGCCTGGTGGACACGAACAGGGACAACCCCGACCGTCAGGTCCGGCTGTCGTTCCTCGGATAGGGGCGCAGGAGGCTCACCGGTCGGTCCTCGGCTCCGTGCGCCGGCCGATGTGGATCGTGGCGTACGAGTAGGACTCGCCCTCCCGTGGTGCGCGGTTCCAGGAGCGTGTGGTGAGCTGGGGGAGGATGCCCTCGGACAGGGCGAGGCGGGGGAGGGCGAGGCCCAGTTCGTGTTCCACGGCGGCCAGGAGGCGGCGTTCGTGTTCCTCCTCGGGGACGCCGTCGAGGAGCCGTTCGGGGTCCAGCTCCGTCGGGACCGGTCCCGAGCGTTCGATGCCGGTGCCGCGCAGCGTGAACGCGTACAGCTCTTCGCCGTGCCGGGCGACCGACAGGTGGAACGCCGACAGGCCGCCGCCGGGCCGGGCTCTGCCCGCCCACAGCACCACCGCGCGTCCGTCGCGGGAGGCGGCCGCGCCGGGGGAGACGAAGAAGGTGCCGCCGGGCGAGGTGCGCGGAGCCATGTCGAAGCCGAACGTCCATCCGGTGCGCGTCCGGCCCACCGACAGCACCGCCCGGTCCTCCCACGGGGGCAGGTCGTCCCGCCGTGGGGCGCCGTAGTGCGGCCACGGGTCGCGGCGGCCTGGCGGCTCGGTCAGGGCCGTGGATCCGTCCTCCCCGATCAGCGAGGGCAGCGCCTCCGGCTCCGTGCCGTCGACCCACACGCACCGGTAGGAGTCGTACGGCGCGTTCCAGCGAGGGGCGTCCGTGAGCCAGTGCAGTCCGGGCGGGTCCAGGTCCGCCACCGGGTCCGGCGGGGTGCCCGTCCGGCCGGCGCGCGGTGTGGCCAGCAGTTCCCTGCCGCGCTCCGGTGTCACCACCGGTCCCAGGACGGGGTCAGCGAGCAGACCGAGCGGCGCAAGCAGGTCGGGGCCGGGCGGTGACCACGACGGCAGCGCGGCGCGGATCAGCCGCCAGGCCCCGTCCGTGTCCCCCCACCTCGCCGCCTCCCGTGCCTCGGTCACCGCGCGCCCGAAGTCCCCGTCCGGCTCGTAGCGGAAGGAGCGGTCGCGCACCCGGGCGAAGATCGCGTCGGCGGCGGCCTGTACGGCCTCGTCGGTCTCGGTACCCAGCACCAGCCGGTCGGCGAAGGTGCCGTGACGGTGCTCGGCCAGGTGGGCGGAGGCCATCACCGGCACCAGCTCGTCCGTGTAGCGCGGATCGGCCACCAGGGTGCCGAAGCCGTGGCCGTAGCCCCCGCGCGACAGTGTCTCGATCTGCCGCAGCAGGCCCCACGCGGACGGCCGCCCGTAACGCGACGCCTCGGTCAGCAGCCCGAGGGCGCTCTCCCACCGTCCGCCGAGGGTTTCCTGCCGGGCGCGCTCGACATCGGCGTCCAGGGCGCGTGTAGTGGCGTTCACGAAGTCCGGACGTGCGGCGCGGGCCGCGTGGAAGTCCCGGTACGCCTCTTCCATATAGGCGCGGAACGACGGGTACCGGTCCGGGAACTCGCCGCTCCACCCCTTGTACACGTACAGCGCCCACTCGCCGTCCTCGTCCGTGTCGCCCGGGTCCAGGAGGGCGTACGACATGTCCGAGTCGGTCTCCAGCTGGAGCGCTCGCTCCCACATCCCGGCCAGCGTCACCTCCTGCTCGGTCGAACGCTCGGTCAGGGACTGGCGGTAGATCTCGGCCATGTCGAACGGATCCCCGAACCAGCCGATCTCGTGGGCTCCGCCCAGTTGGTAGATCGACGCCGTGCCGTCGACGCGCCAGCCGTTGCTGGCCTCGAGGAAGCCCCGGTAGGACGGAGGGAGCCGGGTGCCCAGGCGCTCCTCGGCGGCAGCGATCTCCTCCGGCGTCGCGGGCGGTGCGGCGAGGGCCAGGTCGGCGACGGTGACGCCGCCCTCCTCCATGTCCTCCAGATCGTCCTCGTCGGGTATCCACTCGTCCTGCCAACGGCGCAGGAAACGATGCCAGTTGAAGGGGCTCGCGTTCATGAGCCGAGTGTGGCACCCGCCTCTGACAACGGGCCCGCGGGCGCCGGTCCCGGCAACGGGCCCGCGGGCGCCGTCAGATCGCCGTCTGCTCCCGCCTGCGCAGCACCGCCCGCCTCGCCAGCGGCCACGCCAGCAGCAGCACGATCACCCCGTACACCGTCACCGCGAACGGCGTGTTCACCAGGCCCGACACGCTGCCGTCGCTGATCTGCAGGGCGCGGCGCAGTTGCTGCTCGGCGTTGGGGCCGAGGATGACGCCGATCACGGCCGGCAGGATCGGCAGTCCGTAGCGCCGCATGCCGAAGCCGACCAGGCCGATGATCAGCAGGATCACCAGGTCGACGACCTCGCCGCCGACGGCGTACGCGCCGACCGCCGCGAAGAACATGATCCCGGCGTAGAGGTAGGGCCGCGGGATGCGCAGCAGCTTGGCCCACACCGGTGCCAGCGGCAGGTTCAGCGCGAGCAGCAGCACCATGCCGACGAAGAGGGAGGCGATCAGGCCCCACACCAGCTCGGGCTCCCGCTCGAAGAGCAGCGGGCCGGGCTGGATGCCGTACTGCTGGAAGGCGGCCAGCATGACCGCGGCGACGGCCGTGGTCGGCAGGCCCAGTGTCAGCATAGACACCAGCGTGCCCGCCGCCGAGGCCGACGCCGCCGACTCCGGGCCGGCCACGCCCTCGATGGCGCCCTTGCCCCACTCGTCCTTGTGCTTGGACAGCCGCTTCTCCGTCACATAGGAGAGGAAGGTGGGGATCTCCGCGCCGCCCGCCGGGATCGCGCCGAACGGGAAGCCGATGAACGGGCCGCGCAGCCACGACTTCCAGGTCCGCTTCACATCGCCGCGGCCGAGCCAGGGCCGTCCCACCGGGATCGGCTCGGCCGCCCCGCGCCGCAGGTGCGCCGCCACCCACAGCGCCTCGCCGATCGCGAAGAGACCGACCGCGACGATCACCACGTCGATGCCGTCGGCGAGTTGCAGGGAGCCGAAGGTGAGGCGCTGCTGTCCCGTCATCTGGTCCAGGCCCACCAGACCGATCGTCAGGCTGATCAGCAGAGAGGCCAGGCCCCTGATGCGCGAGGAGCCCAGCACCGAGGTCACCGCGATGAACGCCAGCACCATGACGGCGAAGTAGTCGGGCGCGCCGATGTCCACCGCCAGGTGCGCCACCGTCGGCGCCAGCACCACCAGCAGGACCGTGCCGATCATGCCGCCCGCGAAGTGACCGATGGCGGCGGCCGCAAGCGCCTGAGCACCGCGCCCCGCCTTGGCCATGGGGTTGCCCTCCATGGCCGCGACCACCGCGGCACTCTCACCCGGGGTATTGAGCAGGATGGAGGTGGTCGAACCGCCGAACATGGCGCCGTAGTAGATGCCCGCGAACATGATGAACGCGGCCACCGGGTTCAGCCCGTACGTCACGGGCAGCAGCAGGGCCACGGCCATCGCGGGCCCGATGCCGGGCAGCACGCCGATGGCCGTGCCCAGCAGGACGCCGAGCGCGGCCCACAGGAGATTGAGCGGGGTGAGGGCCGTGCCGAAGCCGTCCAGGAGGGAGTTCAGGGCGTTCATGTCACAGCACTCCCATCAGCGGGCCGCCGGGCAGCGGCACTCCGAGCAGCTTGTCGAAGACGACGTACGTGATCAGGGACAGCACGGCGGCGATCAGCGGATCGCGGTCGACGCGCCGGCTGCCGAGGGCGAAGGCGGCGCCCCAGAACAACAGCGCGCCCGCGGCGGGGAAGCCGGCGGGCTCGATCAGCACGGCCGCCCCCAGGAAGATCCCGGCCAGCAGCAGCACCGTGCGCCAGTCGGCCGGTTCGGACAGGTCGATGTCCTCGCCGCCCTCCGCCTCGCCCCGGCCGCCGCGCAGGACGTCCACGGCGAGCAGCGCGGCGATCACCAGCAGGCCCGCGCCGACGACGATCGGGACCGTCTTCGGGCCCACCGGCCCCCGCTGGGTGATGTCGACGTCCATGGTCAGCGCATCCGTCAGGACCAGCGCGCCGAGCGCCAGCAGCAGGACGCACACGCCCAGTTCGGAGTGGTCGCGCAGCCACGAACGCCGCTCGGCGGCCCGTTCCACGGGCGTCTCGGTCCGCGTCGTCACAGTCCCAGCTCCTTCAGCACCGACACCACGCGCTTGTCCTGGGCGTCCAGAAACGCGCCGAACTCCTCACCCGTCAGGAAGGCGTCGTCCCAGCCGTTCTGCTCCAGGGACCTCTTCCACTCGGGTGAGTCGTGCAACTCCTCGAACAGGCGGGTCAGTTTGGCGCGCTCCGCGTCGGTCAGGCCGGGCGGCGCCACGATGCCGCGCCAGTTGGTGAAGTCCACGTCGTAACCCGACTCCTTGAGCGTCGGGGCGTCCCGGAGTTCGTCCACGCGCTCCGGGCCCGTCACCGCGAGCACCCGCAGCTCGCCGGCCTTGATCTGGTCCAGGTACTCGCCGACGCCGGAGACCCCGAAGCCGACCTTGTCGCCCAGGATCGACGCGAGCAGTTCGCCGCCGCCGTCGAAGGGGATGTAGTTGACCGACTTCGGGGAGATCCCGGCGGCCTGCGCCATCAGCATCGGCGCGAGGTGGTCGGGCCCGCCCGGGGAGGAACCGCCGCCGACGGGGATCTTCCCCGGGTCCTCCTTCCAGGCGGTGATCAGCTCGTCGATCGTCCGGTACGGGGAGTCCTTGGCGACCACGACGACGTCCTGCTCCTCGGTGAGCCGGGCGATCGGCGTCGTGTCGGCGAGGGTCCTGGGCGCGTGGTTGGAACGGGCGGCGCCCACGACGCCGAGGCCCATGGACATGGCGAGCTTGCCGTTGCCGTGCTCACCGACCAGCCGGCTCAGACCCACGGTGCCGCCCGCGCCGGGCAGGTTGAACACCTCGATGTTGTGGGTCAGTCCGGCGTCCTCGGCGTTCTTCGCGGCCGTGCGGGCGGTGATGTCGTAGCCGCCGCCGGGGGTGTTGGGGACCATGAAGCGCAGGCCTGGAATCTGCGTGCCCGTCTCGGACTCGCTGCCCGTCGAGAGCAGCGGGGGGCCGGCGAGGACGAGCACGGCGGCCCCGAGCAGAGCAAGGGGGGTGCGCAGGCGCACGAATGCCACCACCTGTCGGTTGGGTAGATCGGTACGGGGCCCTGTGGGGGAGGGTGATGTGGGCCACATGGTGCCGGTGACCAGGTGCGATGTCTTCCTTGCGGAACCAAGGGAGGTTGTGGTCTTTGCGGTCGCCGGGGCGCGGCATCCGGCCGGGCGGCATCACCGGTGCGTCGCCGGTTCATTGCGAAGACGGCACATCCCTTTCCTTCGCCGCAGGTGAACGCCATGATGGCGACCCGGCACACCCCGGCACCCCCCACGCCCGACACCCGACGCCCCCGCCCCCGTCAGCCGAGATCGAGTACACCGTGGCCCCCACCTTCCGCCGGCACACCCTCGCGGGCGAGATGCTGGTCCTCCAGCTCGCCATCGTCGTGGTGGTGCTGCTCGCGGTGGCCGGCGTCTCCCTCGCCCAGTCGAAGGCCACGTTCAACCGGGTCGAGGGCCGCCGCGTCGCCGCCCTGGCCGAACAGCTGGCCGCCACGCCGCTGGTCCGCAGCCGGCTGCTGTCCCCCGTACCGCAGGAGGCCCTCGCCCCGCTCGTCAACTCCACGCAGACCCAGTCCGGCGTCACCTCGGTCACGGTGGCCGACGCCGACGGCCGCATCGTCAGCTCCACCGACCCGACGGTGGTCGGCGACCGGCTGCCGCTCGCCGGTGACGCCGTCGTGGGACGGGGCTGGTCGGGGGCGCTGACGCTGGGCGGCAGCCGGGAACTCGTCGCGCAGGTGCCGGTGCTCGGGGACACCCCGGCGACACTCGGCCGGCACCTCGGCACGGTGATGGTCGGCGAGGCCGATCCCACGGTGTGGCAGCGGCTCGGCGGCGCCTCCTCCTACCTCCTCGCCTACCTCGGCATCGCCAGCGGTCTCGGTGTGGCCGGCTCCTGGCTGCTCGCCCGGCGCGTCAAACGGCAGACCCTCGGCCTGGAACCCCGCGAGATCGCCGGGCTCGCCGAACACCGGGAGGCCATGCTCTACGGCATCGCCGAGGGCGTGGTCGCCCTCGATCCGCAGCACCGGCTCACACTGGTCAACGAGATGGGCCGGCGCCTGCTGGACCTGCCCGAGGACTGCGTGGGGCAGAGCCTCGACGGCCTCGGCATCGACGGACGCCTCCTCGACGTCCTGACCGGCGCCACGGCGGACACGGTCACGGCTTCGGGCGCCGGACGCCACGACACGGACGGCCGGCGTGACGAGGTCGTCGTCCGTCGCGGCCGGGTCCTGGTGATGAACCGCATGACCGTCACCAAGGACGGCCGCCCGCTGGGCTCGGTCACCACCCTGCGCGACCGCACCGAACTGGCCCGGCTGGAACGGGAGATCGGCGCCTTCCGCAGCACCTCCGAGCTGCTGCGGGCCCAGGCCCACGAGTTCGCCAACCAGCTGCACACCATCTCCGGGCTCATCCAGATCGGCGAGCGGGACGAGGTCGTGCGCTACGTCCGGGCGCTCAGCCGGCGCCGGCAGTCCCTCGACGTCACCCTCAGCCGCCGGGTCCGCGACACCGCCGTCGCCGCACTGCTGACGGCGAAGTCCTCCCTGGCGGCCGAGCGGAAGGTCGCCCTGCGGGTCTCCGAGCGCACCTCCCTGGGCCGGCTCGCCCCCGAGGACGCCGCCGACGTGGCGACCGTGGTCGGCAACCTCGTCGACAACGCGGTGGACGCCGCCGCGACGTCCGGCGACGACGACGCCTGGGCCGAGGTCGAGCTCAGACAGGACGCCACCGGGGTGGAGATCGTGGTCCGCGACTCGGGGCCCGGCGTGGCGCCCGCGCTGGCCCGCGAGGTCTTCTCCCACGGTTTCACCACCAAGGCCGCCCGGCAGGGCGAACGCGGCATCGGGCTGGCGCTGACCCGGCTGGTCTGCGAACGTCACGGCGGCGAGATCTCGGTGACCAACACCTCCGAAGGGGCCGTGTTCACGGCACGCATGACGGTCAGCCACCTCACCGACGCGGTGGCGGAAGGAGCAGCACCATGAAGGGGACGAGCGGCACGGGCGGCGCGGGGGCCACGGCCGGTACGAGGGCCGCCGCCGACGCCGGTCACGCCACCCCTGCCACCGACGCGATCGGCGTCCTCGTCGTCGACGACGACTTCATGGTCGCCCGCGTCCACCGCGCCTTCGTCGAACGCGTCGAGTCTTTTCGGGTCGTCGGCGTCGCCGGTACCGGCGAGCAGGCTCTCGCGGCGGTCGGCGAACTCCGCCCCGACCTGGTCCTGCTCGACCTGTACCTGCCCGACCTCTTCGGCCTGGACGTCGTCACCGCGCTGCGCGCCGCCGGTCACGACTGCGACGTCATGGTCGTCAGCGCGGCCCGGGAGGCGGACACCGTGCGCGGCGCCGTGCGCCACGGCGTCGTCGACTATCTGCTCAAGCCCTTCGACTTCGAGGACCTGCGGGTGCGGCTGGAGCGCTACGCCGGCCGGCGGGGCCGGCTGCTCGGCACCGTCGTGCGCAGCCAGGCCGACGTCGACCGCGTCCTGGCCGGGGCGGCGGCACCGGCCGTCGCGGTACCTGCGCTGCCCAAGGGCATGAGCGCGGAGACGGCGGAGCTGGTCGAGAGGACCCTCCTCGATGCCGAGGGCACGCTCTCCGCCAGCGAGTGCGCGGCTCTGACCGGCGTCTCCCGGGTCAGCGCCCGCCGCTACCTGGAGTACTTCCACACCGTCGGCCGGGCGGAGGTCTCCCTGCGCTACGGAGTGACGGGCCGCCCCGAACGCCGCTACCGCTCGCGGGGCGCGGTCACCGGCCGGGCGCTCCCGCCCGCAGCCCGTCCATGACGAAGTCCAGGAAGCGGGTGGCCCGCGGCTGCCAGTCCTCGCCGGGGTCGATCAGCCACAGGCCGCCGATGACGAGGAAGAAGTCGTCCGCGGTGATCCCGGGCCGGATGGTGCCGGCCTCCTCGTTGGCGCGCAGGAGGATTCCGGCCGCGTCCGCGAGGGGGGTGGGGCGCGGCTTCTCGGGGCCGCCGGGCGTGCTGGTGACCAGCCGGATCGCGTCCGCCAGGCCGGCCTTGGTCATGGCGAACCCGGCGAGGCGGTCCATCCACTCGCGCAGCGCACGCTCGGGCTCGCGGGTGGCCAGCAGCTCGGGCGCGGCATCGGCCACCTGCCGCATCTCGTAGCGGTAGACCTCCAGGACGAGGGCCTCGCGGTTGGGGAAGTTGCGGTAGAAGGTGCCCTGCCCGACGCCCGCCTTCTTGGCGATGGCGCTCAACGGCGCGTCCGCGCAGCGCGTCAGTTCCTCCGTGGCCACGTGCAGGATCCGCTCGCGGTTGCGCTGGGCGTCCGAGCGCAGGGGAGAGTCCGCTCTGTCCCGCTTCGCCTGTGACACCCGTCCTCCTCCCGGGACCGTGGCCGAATCCCGTTCTTGCTAAGCGGACACCTGTCCGTTACGTTTCCAGTGAGCGGACAGTTGTCCATTTCCCGTGCCCACTCTAGCGGCGGAGGCCGGTCGGCGGGACCGGCCGGTGGACTCCGCCGTGGACGAAGCCCACTGCCGAACCTCACCGCCGACCTCATCGCCCACGGCCCGATCCCCTCGTCATCAGAGACTGTCACCAGACACCAGAGAAGGCTGACCATGGCCCCAGCGCCCGCGTCGACGTCCAGTGCCATCACCCTGAACATCAACGGCGAGAAGCACCAGCTGACCGTCGACCACCGCACCACCCTGCTCGACGCCCTGCGCGAGCGCCTCGATCTGACCGGTACCAAGAAAGGCTGCGACCAGGGGCAGTGCGGCGCCTGCACCGTCCTGGTCGACGGGCGTCGCGCCGTCTCCTGCCTCAGCCTCGCCGTCGCGGCCGAGGGCCGCGAGATCACCACCATCGAGGGCATGGCCGAGGGCGACCGGCTGCACCCGGTGCAGCAGGCCTTCCTCGACCTGGACGGCTACCAGTGCGGCTACTGCACACCCGGCCAGATCTGCTCGGCCGTCGCCGTCATCGAGGAGCACGCCGCGGGCTGGCCCAGCGCCGTCACCGACGACGTACGGCCCGAGGCGGGTCCGCCGCCCCTGACGCCCGACGAGATCCGTGAGCGGATGAGCGGCAACCTGTGCCGCTGCGGCGCCTACGTCTCGATCGTCCAGGCCGTCGCACGCGCCGCCGAGGCCCACGGCGAGACCGCCGGGGAGAGCGCGGAGGAGGCCGCCGCATGAAGGAATTCGGCTACCAGCGCGCCGACGACGTTCCCGGCGCCGTGGCGCTGCTCGCCGCGGACCCCGACGCCCGCTTCCTCGGCGGGGGCACCAACCTCGTCGACCTGATGAAGACCGGCGTCGAACGCCCCGCCCTGCTCGTCGACGTCCGCGAACTGCCCCTGGACGGCATCGAGGAGACCGCCGACGGCGGCCTGCGCATCGGCGCCACCGTCACCAACAGCGACCTCGCCGCCCACCCCGAAGTCCGCCGCCGCTACCCGGCGTTGACCCAGGCCGTGCTGGCCGGCGCCTCCGGGCAGCTGCGCAACATGGCCACCGTCGGCGGCAACCTGCTCCAGCGCACCCGCTGCGGCTACTTCACCGACGTCAGCAAGCCGTGCAACAAGCGTGCCCCGGGCAGCGGTTGCCCCGCGATCACCGGCGCGCACCACAATCACGCCGTGCTGGGCGCCTCCGGCCACTGCGTGGCCGTGCACCCCTCGGACATGGGCGTCGCCCTCACCGCCTTCGACGCGGTCGTCACCTACGAAACCGCCAAGGGCCCGGGCGAGTTGCCGCTCACCGACTTCTACCTCCCCGTCGGCGACACCCCGCACCGCGAGACAGCCCTGCCGTCCGGCGCGCTGATCACCGGCGTCACCCTGCCACCGGCGCCCGTCGCCGTCCGCTCCCGCTACCGCAAGGTGCGCGAACGCGCCTCGTACGCCTTCGCGATCGGCTCGGTCGCCGCGGCCCTCGACATCGAGGACGGCGTCGTCCGCGAGGCACGGCTGGCCCTCGGCGCCGTCGCCTCCCGGCCCTGGCGGGCCCGCGCCGCGGAGGCCCTGCTGACCGGCGCACCCGCCGACGGAGACACCTTCGCCGCCGCCGCGGACGCCGAACTGGCGGCGGCCAGGCCCCTGCCCGACAACGCGTACAAGGTGACCCTCATGCGCAACCTCGTGATCGCCGTGCTGACCGAACTCGCCGAGGAGGCCGCCCGATGACCACCGCCACGACCGGCCGTACGCCGGTGCAGGGCGCCGTCGGCACCGCGCACACCCGCGTGGAGGGCCGCGACAAGGTCACCGGAGCGGCCCGCTACGCCGGCGAGATCCCCTTCGCCGGCCTGGCCCACGGCTGGCTGGTGCTGTCCACCGTCACGCGGGGCCGCATCCGCTCCCTCGACACGGCCCCCGTCCTCGCCATGCCGGGCGTGCTGGCCGTCCTGCACCACGGCAACGCGCCGCGCCTGCAGACCGACTACGTCGGCATGCTGGGCGTCCCCGACCCGACCGCCGCCGTCTTCCAGCACGACCGCGTGCCGCACGCCGGATGGCCGGTCGCCCTCGTCGTCGCCGAGACGCCCGAGCAGGCCCGGGAGGCCGCCGAGGCCCTCACCGTGACGTACGACGAGGAGCCGCACGACACCGTCCTGCACGCCGGCCACCCCGACGCCCATGCAGCGGGCGGACACATGTCTGCGGAGACGGGCAAGGGCGACCTGGACGCCGCCCTCGCCGCGTCCGCCGTCGTCCTGGACGCCGAGTACACCACTCCCGAAGAGCACCACAGCATGATGGAGCCGCACGCGGCGACCGCGCTCTGGGACGGCGGACGGCTCGAGGTCGTCGACTCCAACCAGGGCACCACCTGGGTCCAGAGCGAACTCGTGAAGATGTTCTCCCTGGACGAGTCCGCGGTGCGCGTGCGCTCCGAGCACATCGGCGGCGGCTTCGGCAGCAAGGGCCTGCGCGCCCACCAGGTGTCCGCCGTCATGGCCGCGACCGTGCTCCAGCGCCCGGTACGCGTCGTCATGACCCGCCGTCAGATGTTCTCGCTGGCCGGGTACCGCAGCCCGACCGTCCAGCACGTCAGGCTCGGCGCCGGACCCGACGGCAGGCTCCGCGCCCTGGAGCACCGCTCCCTGAACCAGACGTCCACGGTGTACGAGTTCGTCGAGCCCGGAGCCGGCGTGGCCCGGGTGATGTACGACGCCGCGGCGCACCGCACCGCCAACCACGTCGCACGCCTGGACGTGCCGTCCCCCACCTACATGAGGGCGCCGGGCGAGGCACCGGGGTCCTTCGCGATCGAGTCGGCCCTCGACGAACTCGCCGAGCGCTGTGGCGTCGACCCGATCGAGCTGCGCCTGCGCAACGAGCCCGAGGTGGGCCCGGTCTCCGGGAACCCGTTCAGCAGCCGCAACCTCGCCGCCTGCTTCCGCGAGGGCGCCCGGCGGTTCGGCTGGGCGGACCGCGACCCGCGCCCCGGCGTGCGCCGCGACGGACGCTGGCTGCTGGGCACCGGCACGGCCGCCGCGTCCTTCCCCGCCGGCGCCGGGCCCTCCACGGCCCTGCTGACCGCGGAGGCCGACGGCACCTTCACCGTGCGGATCGCCGCCGCAGACCTCGGCACCGGCGCCCGCACCGCCCTGACCCTGGTCGCCGCCGACGCCCTGGGCGTCACGCCGGACCGGGTCCGCGTCCGCATCGGGGACAGCGACTTCGGGCCGGCGATGATCGCCGGCGGCTCCATGGGCACCCGCTCCTGGGCCTGGGCGATCACGGCCGCCGCGGCGGAACTGCGCGAACGGCTCGCCCTCGGCACCGACCTCCCGCCCGAGGGCATCACCGTGCGCTCCGACACCACCGCCGCCCTCGGCGCCCTCGCCCAGAAGGAACGACACTCCTTCGGGGCACAGTTCGCCGAGGTCGCCGTGGACACCGGCACCGGCGAGGTACGGGTGCGCCGCATGCTCGGCATCTTCGCCGCGGGCCGCATCGTCAACCCGCTCACCGCCCGCAACCAGCTCGTCGGCGGCATGGTCTGGGGCATCTCCATGGCCCTGCACGAGGAAGCGGTCCGGGACCGGAACACCGGCGGCCTCTACGGGCCCGACCTCGCCGGGTACCACGTGGCCACGCACGCCGACGTGCGGGACGTCGAGGCGGACTGGGTGGACGACCCCGACCCCGACGACCCGGTCGGCATCAAGGGCGTCGGCGAGATCGGCATCGTGGGCGCCGCCGCGGCCGTCGCCAACGCGGTGTGGCACGCGACCGGCGTCCGCCACCGCCACCTGCCGATCCGGCCCGACCGCGTCCTGGCAGGGGCGGCACACCGGGACGGGCCCGCGGCGGCCGGGGCCGGGGGAGCGGCGGATGCTTGACATCGCCGGCGAGCTGCACCGCTGGATGGAGGAGGGGCGGGAGTTCGCCGTCGCCACCGTCGTCTCCGTCGGCGGCAGCGCGCCGCGCGGCCCCGGCGCCGCCCTCGCCGTCGACAGCGAGGGCACGGCGCTCGGCTCGGTCTCCGGCGGCTGTGTGGAGGGCGCGGTGTACGACCTGTGCACCGAGGCCCTGCGCGACGGCGAGACGGTGCGCGAACGGTTCGGCTACAGCGACGAGGACGCCTTCGCGGTCGGGCTGACCTGCGGCGGGGTCATCGACGTGCTGGTCACCCCGGTCGGCGCCGGATCGCCCTCGCGGGCAGTGTTCCGGTCGGCGCTGTCGGCCGCCGTCCGCGACGAGCCGGCCGCCCTCGCCCGCGTCGTCGGGGGGCCGGCCGGTCTCCTCGGGCGGGCGCTGCTCGTCCGGGCCGACGGCTCGTACGAGGGCGGACTCGGCGGCCACCCCGCGCTGGACCGCACCGCGGTGACCGAGGCCCGGGCGCTGCTCGACGCGGGACGCACCGGCACGGTCGGCCTGTCCGAGGACGGCTCGCACTGCCCCGGCGGGCTCACGCTGCTCGTCGAGTCCCGCGTGCCGCCGCCCCGCATGATCGTCTTCGGCGCGGTCGACTTCGCCGCGGCGCTGGTGCGTGCCGGCAAGTTCCTCGGCCACCACGTGACCGTGTGCGACGCGCGGCCCGTCTTCGCGACGCGGGCCCGTTTCCCCGAGGCCGACGAGGTCGTCGTCGACTGGCCGCACCGCTATCTGCGGAGCACCCCGACCGACGAGCGCACGGTGCTGTGCGTCCTCACCCACGACGCCAAGTTCGACGTACCGCTGCTGACCGAGGCCCTGCGGCTGCCGGTCGCGTACATCGGCGCGATGGGCTCGCGGCGCACCCACGAGGACCGGGAACGGCGGCTGCGCGAGGCCGGCCTGGGCGAGCGCGAGCTGGCCCGGCTGCGGTCGCCCATCGGCCTCGACCTCGGCGCCCGCACCCCCGAGGAGACGGCCCTGTCCATCGCGGCGGAGATCGTCGCCGCCCGGCGCGGCGGCACCGGGGTGCCGCTGACGGGCGGGGCGGCGCCGATCCACCGCGACCTGTCCGGGGCCGCCGCCTGACGTACCGAGGCCGGAGCCGGAGGGTGCCGGGCCTCACACGGATGCCGCGGCACGTCGGCCGTGCCGGGTCCCGCCCACCCCGTGCGCGGCCAGCGGCCCCACCGTGAGGCCCGCCGAACGGCAGTCGGCGACGAGGTCCGGGAGCGCGCCGAGGGCGGCCCGCCAGCTGCCGGGCGCGGAGGCGTGGTCGGTGTCGTGCAGGAGGATCGTGCCGCCCGGACGCAGGTCCGCCGCGACGGTCGCCCGCACGGAGGCGGGCGTCGCGGCGTGCCGCCAGTCCTCGCCCCACGCCGTCCACAGGACCGGGCGCAGTCCGGCTCGCCGGGCCGCCGCCCAGCGGCCCGAGGTGAGGATGCCGTAGGGCGGCCGGTACCAGCGCGGCGGATGTCCGGTGACCTCCGCCACCGAGCGGGCGGCCCGCAACAGCTCGCGCACGTCCCGCGCCGGCGACGGCAGCCAGGGCCGGTCGTGCGACCAGCCGTGGACGCCGAGCTCGTGGCCTCGCAGGACCAGCTCACGGGCGGTCGCCGGGTGCCGTACGACGTTCTCGCCCAGCACGAAGAACGTGGCCCGCACGCCGAGCACGTCCAGCGCGTCGAGGAAGCGGGGGGTGGACGCCGGGTCGGGGCCGTCGTCGAAGGTGAGGGCGACGTGGTCGGGCCGGCCCTGACCGGCCAGCGCGGGGAACCAGCGGCGGCGCGGACCGGGCAGCCAGGTGGCGGCCGGACCGATGTGGGCCAGCGCGGCGGCCACCGGTACGAGGAGCGCCGGCGCGACGGCGGACGCCACCCGCCCGGCCCCGGTCTCGTCCCGCATCCGTTCCCTCCAGGTCTCCAGTCCTCCGGACGTCGCCCGGAAGCTCACTCCCGGAAGGCCACGCCCGGAAAGACGTCCCCCCGAACGGTCCCTCGGACGTCATCCCCCGGACGTCGTCCCTCCGAAGGAGGTCCCTCGAACGTCACCCGGAGGTCGTCAAGGCCATGGTGCGCCGGAAGTCCCGGCGGTCACGACTTCTGCTGCTCCTGTCGCCGCCGCCCCCCACCCGGCCCGTCGCGCGCCGCCGGCACGGTGTCCCAGGCGCCGTGCACCGACGGTGCCCTGGCCAGCCCCACGCTGCCGAGGCCGATCAGCGCCACCCCGATCAGCTCGGGCAGCACCCGCACCCCGAGGGCGATCTCCTCGCCGAACAGGGCCCAGCCGAGCCCCACGCTGGTCAGCGCGTCCCCGAGGGTGAGCGCGGGCTGCGACGCGGCGAGGGTCCCGGCCCGCAACGCGCTCTGCAGGAGCAGGAAGCTGACCACGCCGACGACCCCCGTGGCGTACAGCGGCCACTGCGTCAGCACCGCGCCCAGCCCTTGCGGGAACCGCCCGGTGACCTCCTTCAGCAGCGCCGCCGTGCCGCCGAACGCCACCGCGGACGCCGTCCCGAACAACGCGGCACGGGGCGCCCCGTGCACCAGCCGGCCGACCAGGGCGAAACCCGTCACCACGCAGAACAGGCCCAGCAGCGCCCAGGGCCAGCGACCGGGCGTCGCGGTGTCGTGCCCGGCCGCCGGGGACGCGGCGCCGAGGAACAGCGCCAGCCCCACGGCCAGCGCCACGAACGCCAGCCAGGTCCGCAGGTCGGGACGCCGGTGGAAGACCACGCTGCCGACGACCAGGGTGAACAGCAGCTCGGTCGCCATCAGCGGCTGCACCACGGCCAGGCTGCCCACCGCCAGCGCGGAGGCCTGCAGCACCGTCGTCAGCGCGAGCATCACCGCGCCGCCCACCCAGTACGGGTCGCGGATCAGCCGCAGCAGCGAGCGCACCGTCGTGTGGACGGCACCGGCCCGGTCCTCGTCCTGCGCCGCGGCGCGGCGCTGCAGCACCGACGCCGCAGCGTTGGACAGCGCCGCGAACAGGGCGAGGACTACGGTGAGGACACTCACCGCGGCGTGCTCCCGCTCATCCGAACCGGGAGGCCATCCGCCGGTACAGTCCGGGCGCCGCGCCCCGGACCCGGCACGGCAGTCGCAGCCAGCCGGGCACGTACACCTCGTCCCGGTCCCGGACCACCGCCCGGCACACCGCCTCGGCGACCCGCTCCGCCGGCACCGGGCGCGGCCGGGACCGCCGGTAGGGGGCACCGCGGCGTTCGAAGAAGGGCGTGTCGACGACACCGGGCACCACATGGGTCACCCCGACGCCCGTGCCCCGCACCTCGTACCGCAGGGCGTCGGCGAAGGCGCCCAGCGCGGCCTTGGCGGCGGAGTACACGGCCTCGTCGCGCACCCCCACGCAGCCGGCCAGCGACCCGATGAGCACCACCCGCCCCGAGCCGGCCTCGATCATTCCCGGCAGCAGCAGCCGAACCAGTCGCAACGTGGCCAGGACGTCGATGTCGAAGACCTCGTCGATGGCGTGCGGCGGCATGTCGCGGAACTCGCCGGCCCAGCCGATCCCGGCACCGGCCACCAGGACGTCCACCGGACCCACCGTGGCCGAGGCGAAGTCGGCGAGCCGCCGGTCGGCGCCGGGCAGGGTGAGGTCCGCGGCGAAGACCGTGGCCGACGTGGCCTCGGCCACCTCGTGCAGCCGGGACGGGTCGCGCCCGCTGAGCACCATCCGCCAGCCGCCCTCGTCGGCCAGCCGCCGGGCGACGGCCGCGCCGATGCCGGAGGAGGCCCCGGTCACGAGCGCCGTGCGCGTCCGCGTGCCGGGCCGGGCGGCGGACGGTCCGGGCCTCGCCTGGTCCGCGTCGGGTGCGACGAGCCGCGGTCCGGGGGCGGACCGGGTGCGGGAGAACGCATCGACCATGGGGACCACCTTGGCTCGGGGCGGACTCGGGAGGCGACCGACCGGTCGGGACCCCCGGCGTCCGGCCGGACGGGCGGTCACGGAGTATCCCGGACATCGGGTCCGAAACGCTCGCCTATGACCCGGTTTGGAACGTACGGGGCGGGCAAATATGCCCCGGTTTGGAACGTACGGGGCGGGCAACTTGAACCGCCGTGCATCCTCCCAGCTCATCCACGTCCCGCCGGACCGCGCCCCCGCGCTCCCCGCGGGACGCCAGACGCGTGCTGCTGATCAGCGCGAGCATGGGCGCCGGGCACGACACGGTCGCCGCCGAACTGGCCCGCCGGATCCGGGAACGCGGCGGCGACGCACTCGTCGTCGACGTTCTCGCCCTCCTGCCGTTCGGCCTGGGCACCGCCCTGCGGCTCTTCTACCGCGGGTCGGTTCGGCACTTCCCGTGGGCGTACGCCGCCCTGTACCGCCTCTTCCTGCGCCCCGGCGGCGGGCGCCGGCCCGGCGGAACGCCCCTGGCCCGGCTGGCCGGGGCCCGCCTGCGGGAGCTGGCCGACCGCACGGGCGCGGACGTGGTGGTCCCGGTCTTCCACCTCGGCGCCCAGCTGACCGGCCATCTGCGCGCCCGCGGCCGGCTGTCCGTGCCCAGCGTCGTGCTGGTGATCGACTTCGTCGTCCACCGGCAGTGGCTCCATCCCGGCAACGACCACTGTCTGTGCCTCACCGAGGACGCGGCGCGCGAGGTCCGGCGGAGCACCGGCACACCCGCCGAGGCCTGCGGCCCGGTGGTGGCCCCAGAGTTCTTCGCCGATGCGCCCGGCGTACCCGATGTGCACGACGCTTCCGAGGTGCCCGGCGCGCCCGGGGCGGCCGATTGGCGTCGGCTGTTCGCCCGGCACGGCCCGGGGCGGCCGCCCGTCGTGCTGTCCGCGGGTGCCTGGGGGGTCGGCTCGCACCTGTGCGCAACCGTACGGCTGCTGTCGGACGGCGGCTTCCTGCCGGTCGTGCTCTGCGGGAACAACACGCGGCTGCGCCGTGAGCTGTCCGGCCGCCCGGGCGTGGTCGCCCTCGGCTGGGTTACGGACATGCCCGGTCTGCTGCACGCCGCGCGGGCCCTCGTGGACAACGCCGCCGGTCAGACCGCCGTCCAGGCACTCGCCGCCGGACTGCCGGTCGTCGGCCACCGTCCGATCCCCGGCCACGGCGCGGACGGCGTCCGCAGGATGGCCGCGCTGGGCCTGTCGGAGATGGCCGGGGACGACGCCGGACTGCTCGGGGCGCTGCGCCGGCTGACCGCCC
Source organism: Streptomyces sp. NPDC032940 (assembly GCF_040636935.1). NCBI lineage: Bacteria > Bacillati > Actinomycetota > Actinomycetes > Kitasatosporales > Streptomycetaceae > Streptomyces > Streptomyces sp. NPDC032940. Next base: position 35,034 of record NZ_JBEZVJ010000014.1, read on the forward strand.
CGGGCCCGGCGCGTGGGGAACGGATCGCCGCCGGACGCGCGCTGTTCCGGGACGACGCCGTGACCCGGGTGACCGAGATCGCCGACGCGCCGCGCACCCGCCGATGAGCCGCACCGGCCGCGGCGGTCGTACCCGGCGACCGCGCGGGCGCCCTCCGCGGCGCACACCCCGCGTTGCGGGCGGCCGGAACGGGGCACTCGGCCCCGGTCGACGAGGCGGCCCCGGGTGGCGTCGCCGGAAGGAAGGCCCTCATGACGGACGGTGAGCAGCGCTACGGCGCCGACGACGACATCCCCCTCGCGGGCTACGCGACGCTCGCGACGACCTTCGCGGCCGCTGTCGGAACGCTCGCGGCGGTGGCGTGGCGCCGTGGGGTCCGGCTGCCCGACACCGTTCCGCCCTGGGACGTCGCCCTCCTCGGGACCGCCACGTTCAAGGCGTCCCGCCTGCTGACCAAGGACAAGGTCACGAGCTTCGTGCGGGCGCCGTTCACCCGCCGGGAACGCGAGAGCGAGGCCAACGAGGTGATGGACGCCCCGCGTGGCGGCGGGATGCGCCGTGCCGTCGGCGACCTGGTGTCCTGCCCGTTCTGCACCTCGGCCTGGGTGGCCGGCGGGCTGGTCGGCACCTACGCCGTCGCACCCCGGGCCGGCCGCATGCTGAGCGCGGGCCTGAGCGCCGTCGCGCTGTCGGACTGGCTGCAGTACGCGTGGAGTCTGACGGAGCAGAAGGCGGAGGGCTGAGTACGGCCGGGGACCCGGGTCCCCGGCTCAGCCGTGTGCCCCCGGACGGGCCGGCCGCGTACGGCCGCTCGGTCGGCTCAGTGGCGTTCCTCGCTCTCGGCGCGTGCCGCGCGCTCCGCGTGGAGCTGCTTGACGCGGGCCGCCTCCTTGCGGACGTCGGCCTGGACGGCCTGCTCCCGCTCCAGCCACTCGGGACGCTCCTGCTTCAACGCGTCGATCTGCGCCGTGGTCAGCGGCTCCTCGATCCCGCCGCGGCGCAGGCCCGCGATGGACACGCCCAGCTTGGCGGCCACCACCGGCCGCGGGTGGGGTCCTTCGCGCCGCAGGTCGCGCAGCCACGCCGGGGGATCGGCCTGCAGCGCGTTCAGCTCGGCGCGCGTGACGACGCCCTCCCGGAACTCGGCGGGTGTGGCCTCGAGGTACACACCCAGCTTCTTCGCCGCGGTCGCGGGCTTCATGGTCTGGGTGTTCTGGTGCGACGTCATGGTGTCAAGGGTATCGAGCGTGTGAACGGCTCCCGACCACGCCCGGTAACCTGGCCGGGTGACAGGCTCGGAAGAACCCCCCTCGTTCCGGCTCGCGTACGTCCCGGGGGTGACGCCCGACAAATGGGTGCGCATCTGGAACGAGCGGCTGCCGGACGTCCCCCTCGCCCTGACGCAGGTCTCCGCCGCCGAGGCGGGCGCGACGCTGCTGGACGGGGACGCGGACGCCGGACTGGTGCGGCTGCCCGTCGACCGGACCGTCCTCAGCGCGATCCCCCTCTACACCGAGACCACGGTCGTGGTGATCCCCAAGGACCACCTGGTGACCGCGGCCGACGAGGTGTCCGTCGAGGACCTGGCCGACGAGATCGTGCTGCACCCGCTCGACGACGTGCTCGGCTGGGAGCGCCCGCCCGGCCGGCCCGCGCTCGAGCGCCCGGCCACCACCGCCGACGCGGTCGAGCTGGTCGCGGCCGGCATCGGCGTCCTCGTCGTCCCGCTGTCGCTGGCCCGTCTGCACCACCGCAAGGACCTCACGTACCGGACGGTCACCGACGCCCCCGGGTCGGCGGTGGCCCTCTCCTGGCCCGAGGACGCGCACACCGACCTGGTGGAGGAGTTCATCGGGATCGTCCGGGGCAGGACCGTCAACAGCAGCCGGGGCCGGCGGCCCGCCCCGGGGCAGTCGAAGGACGAGCGCCCCGGCACGGCGGCGGCACGGCGCAAACCCGGCGCGAAGAAGCCGGCGGGCGGTAAGCAGACCGGCGGCACGCGGCGCGGCACCGCGAAGGGCGGCAACCCCAGGGGCGGCACCGCGAAGGGCGGCCGGCGGGGCAAGCCCCGCGGCCGGTGAGCCGCCGCCGACACGGTCGACGCCGGCCGCCCTCAGCGGACCGTCGGAGCGGGCGTCGGACCCGTCGTGTCGACGTCCAGCCCGGGCGGCTCGGTGAGCGACAGCACCGGCTCGCCCGGCTGCGGGGCCGGCGGGGTGAGCTGGACCTTGGGCAGGCCCGGCGGAGCCGTCTGCTGGAAGTTGACCTGGTCGAAGTTGACCAGGCCGGTCTTCTCCAGAACGGTGATGTGATCCAGGACGGTGTCGTTGGCCTGGTCGGCCAGCTGCCGCACCAGGGAGTTCTTGGTGTTGGCGCGGATCTTGGCGATCACCGGGAAGATCTGGCCGTGCGTGATGCGCATGATGTTGACCGCGGTGGTGTCGAACTGCTTGCCCGTGGTCCCGCCCACGGTCGACACGAACTGCTGCTGCTGGGGAGAGGCCAGGTTGGGCAGCGTGATGCCCAGTTCGGGGGCGATCCGGCGGCAGGTCGCGTCGAGCCGCGAGTGGCCGGCGACCAGATGTTCGCCGACCTCCCTCATCTCCGGGGTCGTCCCCCGCTCCATGGCCAGCAGCCCGAGCGGGTGCTCCCACAGCCCGGCGGCACGGACCTTCACCACGAAGTCCCGGTCCGCCTCGGTGAGCGGACCGTACCGCGTGGAGGTGACGACCCGGGCCTGGTCGCTGCCCGCGTTCTGTACCCCGAGCATGGCCGGGTAGACGAGCGCGGTGAGGGTGAGGACCAGGGAACCGGCCACGAAGGCCGTCCCTGCCGTGGTGCGCGTGATGCGCATCGTGCCTCCTGGGGCGACGACAGGCTCGGACACCGGGAGATACGGATGCGGACAGCGGTCTGATCACCGCTCCGTGCAAAATTCCGCGGGGCCGGTACGGAGGGGCTGCGCCCCCTCCGGTCAGGAGGTCCGCGTCTCGCACAGGAGCCAGTCGTGGGCCGCCCGCGCGGTGAACTCGGCCTGCCCGCCCCGCAGCAGCAGCCCGGCCGTGGCGAACTCCGGGGCGTCGGCCTGCGCGGCGACGTACGGGACCGCGATGCAGCGCATCCCGGCGGCGTGGGCCGCGGCGGCCCCCGGCGCGGCGTCCTCGACGACCACGCAGTCGGCCGGCACCGCCCCGAGCCGGCGGGCCGCCTCCAGGAACACGTCCGGGGCCGGCTTGCCGCGCGCGACCTCGTCGGCCGACACGACGGTGCGCAGATACGCGTCCAGGCCGGTGCAGGACAGGATCGCCTCGATGGCCTTCGGCGAGGAGCCCGAGGCCACGGCCAGCGGCACGCCCTCGCCCGCCAGCAGCTCGACGAACTTCCGCATCTCCGGGTAGGCGCGGGTGGCGGTGCGGGCCAGCTCCAGATAGCGGCGGTTCTTGGCGGCGAGCAGCTCCTCGGCCGGGGCGTCGAGGCCGTACCGGCGCTTCCAGTGGGCGACCGTCTCCTGGGTGCTGATGCCGACGTACTCCTCGTGGTCGGCCCAGGTGAAGTCCGGCACGCCGTACTCGGCGAGCGTCAGCCGGCCCGCCTCGTAGTAGGTGGGTTCGCTGTCCACGAGGGTGCCGTCGAGGTCGAAGACGACCGAGATGCCGCCGAGAGTGCTCATGGTGCCCAGGATGCCAAGGCTCACTTCCGTGCCGTGCGCCCGATCGACTCCACCAGCGGCAGCAGCCGGTGCGGGACGCGCTCGCGCAGGGCGACCTCGCTGCGGGTGCGGACCACGCCGGGCAGGCTGATCAGCTTCTGGACCACGTCCTCCAGATGCGCGTTGTCCCGGGCCACCACCCGCGTCAGCAGGTCGCCGCCGCCCGTGATGGAGAAGGCCTCGACGATCTCCGGCACGGCGGCCAGCGCCTCGCCCACGTCGTCCAGATGCCCCTGGGTGACCTCGATGTGCACGAACGCGAGCACCGGATGGCCCAGCGCGGCGGGGGAGAGGGACGGTGCGGTGCCGGTGATCACGCCGTCGCGCTCCAGCCGGTCCAGCCGGGCCTGGAGCGTCCCGCGGGCGACCCCGAGGATGCGCGCGTACTCGCGCACGCTGGTGCGCGGCTGCTCCAGCAGCAGCCGCAGGATGCGGGTGTCGAGTTCGTCGACGGCCATGGCGTCCTGGTCCTCTCGTCGGCCAATGGCTCTCCGATGGCCGGGCCGGTGCCCTGATCACTGTACCAATGGCCCAATGTGGGGAGCGGCAGTTGAGCCACTGGTGGAAAGGATGCTGATATGGAGCGGTCGATGGCGCTGCGGATCCCGCGGCGCCTTTTTCATGCCGGCGATGTTCGGGCCAGTGTGCGAGGGGGCGGTAGTCAGTGCTGAAGAGGGTGTTCGTGAGCCCGGATCCGGGGCGGGCGCGGCTGCGCTTCGCCGCGCGGGCCGTCATCGGCATCGGCCTGGCCGTCGTGGTCTGCGGCCTGGCCGGCATCTCCCTCGTGGGCGCCGTCATCGGCGGGCTCGCCGCGCTGCTCGCCCTGTTCACCGTCACCGACGCCACCGTGCGCGGACAGGCCCTCACCACCGCGCTGCTGCCCGTGGCGGGCCTGCCCGTGCTGACCGCGGCGGCCGGACTGCACGGTCTTCCCGTCGCCCGCGACCTCGCCTTCCTCGCCGTGGTCGGCGCGGGCGTGTACGCCCGGCGCTGGGGCCCGCGCGGTCACAGCCTCGGCGTCTTCGCCTTCATGACCTTCTTCATCGCCCAGTTCCTGCACGCGACCACGGACCGGCTGCCCGAGATGTTCGCGGCCGTCCTGCTGTCCGTGGCCACCGCCGCGGCGGTCCGCTTCGGCCTGTGGTGCTACGAGCGCCGTCTGCCGCCGCCCGCCCTGCCCGCGCCGCCCGCAGGCACCGGGCTCGCCCGCATCACCACCCGCCAGGCCGTCCAGGCCACCGTCGGCGCGGGCTTCGCGCTGGTCGTGGGGCAGCTGGTCTCCGGCGACCGCTGGTACTGGGCCGTCGGCGCCACCTGGTGGGTCTTCGTCAACACCACCTCGCGCGGCGAGACGCTGGTCCGCGGCTTCCGGCGGGTGCTCGGCACGGTCGTCGGCATCGGCCTGGGCTTCCTGGCCGCCGTCCCCGTCGCCGGGTCCGCGGTGCCCACGGCCGTCCTCGCCGCCGCCTGCGTCTTCGGCATCTTCTACACCGCGGCGGTGTCCTACACGTGGATGATGCTCTGCGTGACGGTGCTCGCCGAGCTGCTCTACGGCCTCCTCGGCGTCCTCAGCCCCGGCCTGCTCGCGCTGCGGATCGCCGAGACCGGCGTCGGCGCGCTCGGCGCCGTGCTCGCGGTGCTCTTCGTCCTGCCCGTCACCACCCACGCCGTCACCGACGCATGGATCCAGCGCGCCCTGCGCTGCGTCCACGCCTGCACCGCCGAGGCCGCCGCCCGTCTCGCCGGCGCGGAGGACGCCGACCCGGCGCCGCGCGTGGCCGAGCTGGAGCAGCTGCTCGGCCGGGTCCGGCTCTCGGTCGCCCCGCTCGTCCACCCGCTCAACCCCATGGCCGGCCGCAAGCGCCGCGCCCGGCGGGTGCTCGCCCTGCTCGACGACTGCGCCCGGGAGATCCGCGGCCTGGTCGCCGTCGCCGCCGACCCCGAGGCCTCGCACGACGCCCGCCTGGCCGCCGCCTGCTGGCGCGTCGAGGCCGCGGTCGAGGCGCTCACCGGTGGCGGATCCGTCCCCGACCACCAGGAACGGCCGCTCGCCGCCGAACCGGCGCTGGCCCACCTCCACGGCCTGGAGCGCGCCCTGGCAGAGCTCGCCGCGCCGCTGCGCAGCCCGTCCGGGTCCCCGCTGGTCGGTGCCTGACCCCTCCGACGGCCGGGTCCACCCGTTTGGTCTAGACCGCAGATGATCGACTGCTACCGTCGCTCCAGGGCGGACGATCAGTCGGCACTCGAGGCGGTGCCCGGCGGGCACGGGACGAGAGGGGTCAGCGGTGGCGGACGGCGGCAGGCGGCAGCGGCGGGCGTTCATCGGGTCGTTCACGGCGGCCGGCGGCCCCGGGATCGTGACGGCGGCCGTGACCCCCGGGGAGGGCGCGTTGACGCTCCTGAGCACGCTGAACGGCGTTCCGGACCCCTCCTACCTGGCCCTCGCGCCCGACGGCGGCACCCTCTACGCCGTCAGCGAGACCGCCGACGGCGCCGTGGCCGCGTACCGCGTCGCCGGGGACAAGCCCGAGCCGGCCGGGCGGCCGGTGCCGGTAGGCGGCGACGGGCCGACCCACCTCAGCCTCTTCGCCGGCCACGTCCTGACCGCCAACTACGGTTCCGGAAGCGTCACCGCCGTCCCGGTCCGCTCCGACGGCACCCTCGCCCGGTCCGCGTCCGGCGTGCTCCGGCACACCGGCAGCGGCCCGCACGTCCAGCGCCAGCAGGGCCCGCACGCCCACCAGGTGCAGCCCGACCCCAGCGGACGGTGGGCCGTCACCGTGGACCTCGGCACCGACTCGGTGCGGGTCTGCACCCTGGCCGACGGCGCCCCGACCGTGCACCGGGAGATCGCGCTGCGCCCCGGCTCGGGCCCCCGACACCTGGCGTTCCACCCCGACGGCGACCACGCCTACGTGGCCAACGAACTCGCCCCCACCGTCACCGTCTGCCGGTGGGACGCCGCCGACGGCACGCTGCGGCCGCTCGCCGAGGTCCAGGCGCTGCCCGGCGCTCCGGCCGGGGACGCCTACCCCTCGGGCATCGCCGTCTCGCCCGACGGCCGCTTCGTGTGGACCGCGACCCGTGGGGAGGACGTGCTGTCAGTCTTCGCCGTCGAGCCCGACGGACTCCGGCTGACCGGCACCGTCCCCTGCGGCGGCCACTGGCCACGGGAGATCACCGTGTCGGACGGCTTCCTCTATGTGGCCAACGAACGATCCGGAGACGTCACCTGGTTCACGCTGGACCCGGCGACGGGAGTGCCGCGCCGAGCCGGCGCGCTCCCGGTGCCGGCCGCGTCCTGCGTGGTCCTCGGCTGATCCTCCGCCGCCGCACGACACGGCGAAGGGCCCGCTCCGGCACCGGAGCGGGCCCTTCGGCCTTGTGCGCCGTCCAGCGGGCGCCGCCCGCCTCAGCGGACCGGCGTGCCCTGCGGCTGCTGCGGCGAGATGCCGAGCGCCGTCGTGTACTTGGCCAGCGTCAGCTTGCCGATCGCCGGGTACGGGCCGAGCGGCTCCGCGGTGGAGCAGTCCGCCTCCCGGGCCGCCTCCTCCAGCAGGGACGCGTCGATCTCCGGGCCGACCAGGTACGGCGCCAGCGCGAGCTGCTGCGAGCCCGAGGAGCGCAGCTGCTCGGCCACGGACGCGATCGAGCCCTCCTGGTCCAGCGCCGCCGCCATCACCGGCACGGCGAGGCGCGCGGCCAGCAGCATGCCGGTGATCCCGGCCGCCTGCACCGCCTCGTCACCGCCGACGGAGGCGAGGATGATGCCGTCCGCGGCGGTCGCCACGGTGAACAGACGGGCCCGGTCGGCGCGGGCCAGACCGGCCTCGGAGAGCCGCACGTGCAGCGCCTCGGCCAGCAGCGGGTGCGGGCCGAGCACGTCGGTCAGCTCGGCGGCGACCCGGCTGTCCATGACCGCCTGCCGGACACGGCGCAGCAGCGCGCTGTCCGGACCGGCGAGCAGCGGCACGACGACGGCGACGGGGCCCTCGGGCTCCTTCACGTCGAGGCCGGCGGCCCGCGCCTGCTCGTAGCGGGCGGTGCGCTCCTCGGCGGCGCGCACCAGCACGGCCGACAGCGACGGGAACTCCTCGTCGTCACCGTCCAGGTGTCCGATGCGGGCGTCGATGCCGGGGAGCTCGGAGCGGGCGATGCTCACGATCTCGTCGGCGAGGCCCCGGGTGGCGCTACTGGGCGTGCCCGGCACCGCGAGGACGAGCGCGGGCGCGCCCTCGGGAGCCACCAGGGGCTCGGGTCGGCGGTGCCGCCCGGGCTGGCGGGGGCGCGGCATTCGTACTGGCAGGCCGGACGCGGGCCCAGTGGGGGAGCTCATGGCGCCGCATGTTACTGGTTTCCTGGGCTTCCCTGTTCGGGGAGGGTGCGGGTGAGCGGTATCCGTCCGGTTTTGTCTGATGAGTGATGTACGGATCGGACGACATCGGTACGATTCCCCTCTCCGGTGGACTGTTGTCAGCCGCCCCGCGTCGTCGTCATCGGCGGCTTCCGGTCGTGGCGCGGCGACGGATGAAGCGGTGGTCCTCGAAGGGCCCCGGTCCGTCGGTACGGAGCGTCGGTGTCGGCCAGTAGAGTGACGCAGCGTGGCACCACGACCGTTGCATGAACTTGTTGAAGCCGGCTGGGCGAAGGCCCTGGACCCGGTCGCCGGACGTATCGCGGGCATGGGCGACTTCCTGCGCGCCGAGGTGGCGGCGGGCCGGACGTATCTGCCGTCGGGGGCGAACGTCCTGCGGGCGTTCCAGCAACCCTTCGACGACGTACGGGTCCTGATCGTCGGTCAGGACCCCTACCCCACACCGGGCATGGCGATCGGGCTGAGCTTCGCGGTCTCGCCGGAGGTGCGGTCACTGCCCGGCAGTCTGGAGAACATCTACCGCGAGATGCACACGGACCTCGGCCTGCCGCGGCCCTCCAACGGCGATCTGACCCCGTGGACCAGCCAGGGCGTGCTGCTGCTGAACAGGGCGCTGACCACGGCCCCGCGCAAGCCGGGCGCGCATCGCGGCAAGGGCTGGGAGGAGGTCACGGAGCAGGCCATCCGTGCCCTCGCCGCGCGCGGCAAGCCGCTGGTCTCCATCCTGTGGGGGCGCGACGCGCGCAATCTGCGCCCTCTGCTCGAGGGGTATCCGGCGATCGAGTCGGCGCACCCCTCGCCGATGTCAGCGGACCGGGGGTTCTTCGGCTCCCGGCCCTTCAGCCGGGCCAACGACCTCCTCACGCAGCAGGGCGCCGAACCGGTGGACTGGCGACTGCCGTAAATCCGTCCGTCCGAAGGCCGCGGTCGGATCAGCCGACGACCGCGGCCCGGACGCACAGCACGTCCGGCAGGTGGGCGGCGAGCTGCCGCCAGCTGTCCCCGTCGTCGGCCGAGGCGAACAGCTCGCCGTTGCGGTTGCCGAAGTAGACGCCGGCCTGCTCCGCGTCGTCGGTGCTCATCGCGTCGCGCAGCACCGTGCCGTAGTGGTCGTCCTGTGGCAGCCCCTCCGCCAGCGGTTCCCAGCTTCTGCCCGCGTCGGTCGTGCGGAAGACCCGGCACCTCCGCCCGGCCGGGACCCGGTCCGCGTCGGCGTTGATCGGGAACACATAGGCCGTGTCACCGCGGTGCGGATGGGCGGCCACCGCGAAGCCGAACGTGGACGGCAGCCCCTCGCCGATGTCCGTCCAGTGGGCGCCCGCGTCGTCGCTGCGGTACACCCCCCAGTGGTTCTGCAGATACAGCCGGTCCGGGTTCGCCGCGTCACGGGCGACCTTGTGCACGCACTGGCCGAACTCCGGGTCGGGGTCCGGCAGGAACACCGCCGAGACCCCCGAGTTGGACGGTTCCCAGCTCGCGCCGCCGTCGGTGGTGCGGAAGACACCGGCGGTCGAGACCGCGACCGTCACCGACTCGGGGTCCCGCCGGTCGGTGAGCACGGTGTGCAGCCCCTCGCCGCCACCGCCCGGCACCCACCGCGACCGCGTGGGGTGCTCCCACAGGGGCCGGACCAGCTCGAAACTCTCCCCGCGGTCCTCCGAGCGGTACAGCGCGGCGGGCTCCGTGCCCGCGTACACCACGTCCGGCTCCGCGGCGGCCGGGTGCAGCTGCCACACCCGCTCCAGCGAGGCCCCCGTGTCCTTCGGGAACTTCACGGCGGGCTGCGCAGGCTCCGTCCACGTGCGGCCCAGGTCGTCGGAGTGGAACACCGACGGACCCCAGTGCGCGCTGTCGCCGCCGGCCAGCACCCGCGGCGTCTTTCCGCGGGTGTCGACGGCGACCGAGTAGACGGCCTGCGCGTTGAAGTACGGACTCTCGTCGAACTCCCAGGTGCCACCTCGCCTGCGCCCGATGAACAGGCCCTTGCGGGTGCCCACGGCGAGCAGTACCTCGGTCATGCCGATCACCTCCGCGGCGTCCTCGACGCCTTCGTCCCGGACACCGGCCAGTCTGCACCCCACCACTGACAGTCACCTCCCCTGACGCCTTCGTCGCAGGTCACAGCGGTGGGTCCGGTCCGGAGGCAGGCCCCGGGACCGCCGCTCAGCCCACGGCCGGCAGGGCCCGCGCCAGGATGCCGCCGAGGTCGGCCCCGTCCGGCAGCGTGCCGAAGGAGTGGCCCCAGTCGCCGCCCAGCCGGCTCGCGCAGAAGGCGTCGGCGACGGCCGGCGGGGCGTGCCGGACCAGGAGGGAGGCCTGGAGGGTGAGGGCCATCAGCTCCACCAGGCGGCGTGCCCCGGTCTCGGACGCCGTGGCCAGCCCCGTCTCCAGCCGGGACACGGCCGCGTCCAGGCGGGCGTCGGCCCCGCGCGCGAGGGCCAGTTCCCCGAAGAGCGCGTGCGCGGTCTCCGGCGAGCGGCCGAGCGCCCGCAGGACGTCGAGGGCGTTCACGTTCCCCGAGCCCTCCCAGATCGACAGCAGCGGCGCCTCCCGGTAGTGGCGGGGCATCCCGGACTCCTCCACGTAGCCGTTGCCGCCCAGGCACTCCAGGGCCTCCGCGGTGAACGCCGGGCCCCGCTTGGTCACCCAGTACTTGCCGACGGCGGTGGCGATCCGCCGGAAGGCCGCCTCCCCGGCGTCCCCGCGCACGGCCCGGTCGGCGGCACCGGCCAGCCGCAGGGTGAGCGTCGTCGCGGCCTCCGACTCCAGCGCCAGGTCGGCCAGGACGTTGCGCATCAGCGGCTGGTCGATCAGCCGGGCGCCGAACGCGCTGCGGTGCCGCACGTGATGGCCGGCCTCGACGAGTGTCTTGCGCATCAGCGTCGCCGACGCCATCACGCAGTCGAGCCGGGTGCAGTTGACCATCTCGATGATCGTCTTGACGCCCTGTCCCTCGGGCCCCACCAGCCAGGCGACCGTCCCGTCGAACTCCGGCTCCGAGGAGGCGTTGGACCGGTTGCCGAGCTTGTCCTTCAGGCGCTGGATGCGGAAGGTGTTGCGGGTGCCGTCGGGCAGGATCCGCGGCACCAGGAAGCAGGAGAGCCCGCCGGGCGCCTGGGCCAGTACCAGGAACACGTCGCACATCGGCGCCGACGTGAACCACTTGTGCCCGCGCAGCGTGTAGACGCCGGGCTCGGCGGTCGGGGTGGCGGCGGTGGTGTTGGTCCGGACGTCCGAGCCGCCCTGCTTCTCGGTCATCCCCATGCCGGCCAGCAGCCCCCGCTTCTCGGTGGGCGTGCGCAGTCCCGGCTCGTACTCCCGGCTGGTCAGCAGCGGCTCGTAGACCTTCGCCAGCTCCGGCTGCCGGCGCAGCGCCGGTACCGCCGCGTACGTCATCGACGTCGGACAGCCGTGCCCCGCCTCGGTGTGCCCCCAGACCAGGCCGCCCGCGGTCCGCGCCACATGGGCGCCCGGCCGGTCGTCCGCCCAGGGTGAGCCGGCCAGGCCCTCGCCGACCGCCACCCTCATCAGGTGGTGCCAGCTCGGGTGGTACTCGACCTCGTCGATCCGGTTGCCGTACCGGTCGTGGGTGCGCAGCACGGGCTCGTGGCGGTTGGCCAGCTCGCCCCACTCCTGCGCCTGCGCGCTGCCGGCCCGCAGGCCGAGCCGCCGCAGGTCCTCCTCGGCCCACCCGGCGCCCTCGCGCCGCACACCCTCCAGCAGGGCCGCGTCCTCGGACGCGTCGTACGGGGCCGGGGAAGGGGGCTGATTGGTGACGTCGTGCGTGGCGTACCCCCCGGGCCGGGCCGCGCTCGCCTCGTCCTCGTACCGCTCCTGCGTGTGTGTCGTCATACGGCGAGTGTTGCACTATCCGTACAGCCGCAGCAATAGTGCAACACCCGCGACGCGCACGTACAGTACGAGCCGTGTCCCTGCGGATGAACGACCCTGCGCCCCCGGACGGGCCCGAGCTGCGCCCGCTGTCCGCGCGGTCGGTCGTGCTGAGCCTGCTGCTCGGCACCCACCCGGCGGAACTGCCGGCGCGGGACCTGGTGCGGCTCGTGGAGCGCTTCGACGTCGGCGGGTCCACCGTACGGGCGGCGCTCAGCAGGATGGTGCACGCCGGTGACCTGCGGCGCACGGACACCGGTTACCGCCTCAGCGAGCGGCTGCTGGAGCGCCAGCGGCGCCAGGACGAGGCCGTACGCCCGCATACGCGCGCGTGGGACGGCGACTGGGAGATGGTCGTGATCACCGCGACCGGACGCGGCCCCGCCGAACGCGCCGAACTGCGCACCCGGCTGGCCGGCCTGCGCCTGGCCGAGCTCCGCGAGGGCGTGTGGCTGCGCCCCGCCAACCTGAGCCGCCCGCTGCCCGGAGACCTCGACACGGTGGCCGAGCGCTGCACCGCCCGCCCCGAGCGGGCGGCCGGTGAGCTGGCCGCGGACCTGTGGCCGCTGGACGCCTGGTCCGCGACGGCCCGGGCGCTGCTCGCCCACGTCGAGGGCGTGCGGCGGCCGGCCGGCCGGCTCACCGCCTTCGCCGCCGTCGTGCGCCATCTGCTCGCCGACCCGGTCCTGCCGCCGGAACTCCTCCCGCCCGACTGGCCGGGCGCCGCCCTGCGCGACGCGTACACGGACTACCAGCGGGAGCAGGCCGGCCGCGCGCGGATGCGCTGACGGGGTGCCGCCCCAGGGGGTGGGCGCGTGTGTCGGTCGTACGGAATCTGATCGTGCGGTTACGTTGCGGAGGTGCTCGAAGCATCCTTTGTTGATCGTTCTCTTCAGCTTTCCGATCGCTGCCCGGACGACAGTGAGGTGTCCGTACGGCACACATGGGCGGTGCGGGACGGGGGCGCGACCACGTCCTGGTTCGACGTCCGGTGGACGTTCCCGGACGGCGCGCGCATCGACGCGCTCGCGGTGCTCTGCGGGGACGGCGTCCGCGTCGAGGACGTGCGGGCCGAGCCGGCCCTCTCCCTCGACGACCTGTCCGTGCTCGCCGAGTGGCTGGAGAACCCGCTCTTCGAGGCCTGTGTGCGCCCCTCCGGGGAGCCTGCCGCGGCCGCCCGGCGGGCCCGTCCCGCCGGGCCGTGCGGCGGCGAGGTGCGCCGGCTCGCCGCCCGGGAGTACCGGGCGGCCCGGGAGGCGGGCGCCGACCCGGTGCTCGCGGTGATGCGCGTGACCGGTTACGGCCGGCGCAGATCGCTCAGACTGATCGGCCAGGCACGCGACGACGGCCTTCTGACCCCGCGCCGCGCACGGCGCTGAGGCCCGGGCCGCCGGGTCCCGCAGGCCACCGTGTCAGAGCATCCCGCGCATCCGCGAGATCTCGCTCGTCTGCTGGGCCACCACGTCGTCGGCCATCTCCTCGATCTGCACGTTGTTGCCCTGCGCCTTCACATCCGTGGCCATCGTGATCGCCCCCTCGTGATGAGTGATCATCAGCGTGAGGAAGAGCCGGTCGAAGGCCTTGCCGTCCGCCGCGCGCAGCGTGTCGAGCTGCGCCTCGGTCGCCATCCCCGGCATGGCGGCGTGATCGTGTCCGCCGCCCGTCTCCCCCTCCTGCTCGCCGTGGGAGGTCAGCCAGCCCTGCATCGCCTTGATCTCCGGGCCCTGCGCCGCGGTGATCCGTTCGGCGAGCTTCCTCACCTGCCCCGACTCCGCGTGCTTCGGCGCGAGTTCGGTCATCTCCAGCGCCTGGGCGTGGTGCCGGATCATCATCCGCGCATAGGCGACGTCCGCCGCGTTGGGGGAGTCGTCGTCGGCGCGCTGCCGCTGAGCCTCCTCGGCCGAGACCGTCCGGTTGGCCTCGCCGGGCGAGCCCGGGACGAGCACCGAAGGCCCGGCCGCCGCCGACGACTCGGTGTCCGGCCCGGAGTCGCACGCCCCGAGCCCGAGGACGGCCAGTGCGGTCAGCGACACCGTGATGAGCGACGCGCGAATCGACGCGGGACGGATGGGCACGACAACCTCCTGTGGAAGGCGGGGCACGGGGCACCTCGTGAGTGATGACCGTCCTGGCACGCTTCCGCGCAGCGCTGATCAGGAAACTTCATGACGTCTTTGTTGCGCCTCTATTGGTATGTGCATGACGAAGACGATACTGCGGGAGTGCGTGAACCGTTCCGACGGGAACGGACGTAGGGAGGAAACAGTGATCCTGTTGAGCGACCCGCGAACGCGACGCAGACGACGGGGAGTCGTGGCAGCCGCCGCCGGACTCGTGGCAGCGCTGCTCACGGCCGTCCCGGCCGCGGCGACCCCCGACCCGGGGGACGGCCCGGCCACGTCGAAGGAGATCTCGTCGAGCGCCCGCGCCGAGGCGCGCGACGCCATCGCGAACGGCGAGATACCCGGGCAGGACGAGATCGTCCACTCGGACAACATCCGGCACCTGGCCAACATCCCGAAGGACGCGCTGACCGGCATCAACTCCGACCTGGCCTTCCAGGGCAAGTACGCCTTCGCCGGCAACTACGACGGCTTCCGCGTCTTCGACATCAGCAACCCGAAGAAGCCGAGGACCGTCGCCCAGGTCCTCTGCCCGGGCTCGCAGAACGACGTGTCCGTCTCCGGCGACCTGCTGTTCCTGTCGACCGACTCCTCGCGCAGCGACAGCAGTTGCAACAGCACCACCCAGCCCGCGACGGAGAAGTCCTCCTGGGAGGGCATGAAGGTCTTCGACATCAGCGACAAGCGCAACCCGAAGTACGTCGCCGCCGTCGAGACCGCCTGCGGCTCGCACACCCACACGCTGGTGCCCGAACGCAGGAACGTCTACATCTACGTCTCCTCGTACTCGCCCAACGCCGCGTACCCCGACTGCCGGCCGCCGCACGACGGGATCTCCGTCATCAAGGTGCCGCGCGACGCCCCCGAGCGGGCGGCGGTCGTGAACTTCCCGGTGCTGTTCCCGGGTGAGGGCCCCGACGGCGGCGGCAACCCGGGCGGACCCACCAACCCGGGCGTCTCCAAGACCACCGGCTGCCACGACCTGACGGTCCTGCCGTCGAAGGACCTGGCCGCAGGCGCCTGCATGGGCGACGGCCTCCTGTTCTCCATCAAGGACCCCGAGAATCCCGAGGTCATCGACCGGGTCCAGGACAACGTCAACTTCTCGTTCTGGCACTCGGCGACCTTCAACCAGAAGGCGGACAAGGTCGTCTTCACCGACGAGCTGGGCGGCGGCGGCGCGCCGACCTGCAACGCGGCCACCGGCCCCGACCGCGGTGCCGACGGCATCTACGACATCGTCGGCAAGGGCGACCACCGCAAGCTGGTCTTCCGCAGCTACTTCAAGATCCCCCGCCACCAGGCGGACACCGAGAACTGCGTGGCCCACAACGGCTCGCTGATCCCGGTCAAGGGCAAGGACCTCATGGTCCAGGCCTGGTACCAGGGCGGCGTCTCCGTGTGGGACTTCACGGACTCCTCGCGTCCGAAGGAGATCGCCTACTTCGAGCGCGGCCCGCTGAGCACCGAATCGCTCGCCACGGGCGGTTCCTGGTCGGCGTACTACTACAACGGCTACATCTACTCGAACGACATCGCCAAGGGCTTCGACGTCCTGAAGCTCAGCGACCGGCGCACCGACCCGGCCCAGCGGGTCCGCCTGCGCGAGCTCAACGTGCAGACGCAGCCGGACTACTTCGACTGATCCGTCGGCTCCGCCGCAGCGGCCGGCGGCGGGCACCCGGGTGCCGCGCCGGTCGCGAAGAACCGAGACAGATCCGTGTCGCACGCCCCGCCGGGCGCCTCGGCGTCCGGCGGCACACCCATGTCCCAGTCCAGCCGGTAGCGCTTGAACAGCTCGGCGCGCAGCACCGGCACGGGCATCGGCACCCCGGGCACCAGGGCCGCGAAGACGGCGCCCATCAGCAGCGCCCGCAGCATCGGGTAGTCGTGGTCGACGTCCTGCGACCCGTGCCGGGCCACGGTGTCCCGCAGCAGCTCGGCCAGCCGCCGCTGCTCGGGGCAGGGCACGAAACCCACCTCGGCCTGAAGCAGGCCCGCCATGTGCTGGCGCATGAGCACCGGCCGGTCCCGGGCGAGCCCGAGGATCGCGTCGATGGCCCGCGCCATCCGCTCCGGCCCCTCCGCGGTGCGCGGCTCGCGCTCCAGGGCCTCCTCCAGCGTGCGGTGCATCAGCCGGTGCACGGCGGACTGCACCAACTGGCGCTTGCCGGGGAAGTAGTACGAGACCAGACCGCGTGCCGACCCCGCCCGGTCGGCGATGTCGCCGAGCGTGGTCGCGTCGTACCCGTGCTCACCGACCAGCTCGACCGCCGCCTGCAGGAGCCGCTCCTTCGAACGCCTCCGCAACTCTTCATTGACCGAGGCGCTGCGCGGGGACATGCTGTACTCCTGCGTTGACTGGCTGCCAGCCAACTATACTCAGCGCAGACGGACCGGCCCCCGCGGGGTGCGTCCGGTCACCGTCCGCCTCGGGCGACACGGGGGATCGTCCGAGGCGGACGGGCACATCGATGGTTGCTCCGGGCTACGGCCTGTGGGTTCCCGGCGCCGTGGCATCAGCTCTGCGGGACGTCCTTGACGAACACGAGGCCGTCGCTGCCCGCCAGGCGGGCCGGGTCGAGCGGGGCGTAGCCGAACCAGGGGGACTCGCGGGGCGCGGGCGGGGGATCGCCGAGGACTGCCGCCAGCCGCGGGGCGTCCACGACGCAGCGGTCCTCCGGGAGCGCGTACAGCAGCCCCTCGAGGGTGTCCGGCGGCGGCGCCTCCACTCCCCGGTGCCGGATCGTGCCGAGGCCCGTGGCCACGAAGGCGTACCCGTCGCCGAGCCGGGCGCTCACCAGGGCGCCGGCGCTCCACCACTGCACCGGCCCCTCCCACAGCCGCATCGTGCTCCTCTCCCGCTGGAAGTGGGAGTTGTGGGCGTGGGCGAGGACCGGCCCCCGTTCGGCGAGGGCGAGGAGGTTGTGGGCCATCATCTGCGCCCGGACGGCCAGCAGGTGGGCCATGCGCTCCGGTGAGGGGTCGGCCATCCAGTGGTGGTAGCGCAGCAGGCCGGTCGCCGTACGGGCGTACAGGTGCGCCCGGTCCCGGTCGTCCCGGGCGTCCGCCGTGCCCGGCCGGGGCAGCCGCGTCTCGAGCAGCGTCGCCAGATCGTCGGCGAGCAGCCGCAGCCGGGCGGCCTCGGCCGACCGGCCCACGGACCGGGCCGGGTCCGTCATCGCCTCGGGAAGGGTCCACCGCTCGTCGTCGCCGAGCAGGAGGTCGAGCGTCTCCCGGGTGCAGGGCAGCAGGGCGGCGTCCACCCGGGCCGCGAGGTGGTCGTGGAGCGCGGTCAGGGCCTGGCGCGGGCTCGCGGCGGCCGTGATCTCCAGCGGGCCGTCGAAACCGGCGAAGCGGAGCCGCTCTTCCGCGGGCCGGCCCTCGTTGTGGGCCCGCATCCAGCGCACCAGCTCGCGGTTGCCCGCGTACGCGCCCCAGCCGTGGCTGATCCCGGCCTCCACGGCCTCGTCCAAGGTGCCCGTGCCCGAGGTGACGTAGTCGTCCACGCTCAGGCCCGCCATGCAGTCGCTCTCGATCGCGATCGTCCGGTAGCCCTCCTCCGCCAACTGCCGCACGAGCTCGTTGCGCAGGCCGAGCAGTGCCTCCTCGCCGTGGGTGGGCTCGCCCAGCGCGAGCAGCCGTGGCCGGGCCGGGAGCAGCCGCATGAGGGCGGCGGCGTCGACGGCCTGGACGGTGTCCCTGATGTCAGTAGCCATGGATTCCACCGTATCGTTGAACTTTCGGTGGAAACTTTTCCGCCAAGACGCCGCGGTAGGGTCGGCTCTCATGGGGCACAACCTTCAAAGCGGTGAACGGCTCAGGCCGGTCGATCTCGCGCGTCGGCACGGTCTGTCCACCCAGGCGGTCAGGAACTACGAGGAGGCCGGCATCCTCCCGGCCGCCGGCCGCACGCCGTCCGGCTACCGCGCCTACACCCCCCTGCACGCCGGTGCCCTGCGCGCCTTCCTCGCCCTGGTGCCCGGCCACGGCCACCGGACGGCGGCGTCGATCATGCGGGCCGTGAACCGGGGCGAGGACGACGAGGCGTACCGCCTCGTCGACGAGAGCCATGCCCAGCTCCTCGACGACCGGCGGACCCTCCGGGCCGTGGAGCGCGCCCTGCGCGACCTGGAGCCGGCCGCGGCACCCGAGCCCGCGCCTTCGGCCGGATCCGGCGCCGTGTTCATCGGGCCGCTGGCGGGCAGGCTCGGGATCCGGCCCGCGACGCTGCGCGCATGGGAGCGCGCCGGGCTGGTGACCCCGCGCCGCGACCCGCACACCGGGTACCGCGTCTACGACGCGGCTGACGTACGGGACGCTCGGCTGGCGCACCAGCTCAGGCGCGGCGGCTACCCGCTGGAGCAGATCGCCCCGCTGATCGCCCAGGTGCGGGCGGCCGGAGGCCTGAAGCCGCTGGAGGGCGCGCTGGGCGACTGGCACGCACGGCTGTCGGCCCGCGGGCGGGCGCTGCTGACCGGGGCCGCCGGGCTGGACACGTACCTGCGTGAGCGCGGGTGAGTCCTCGGGCGGGTCAGCGCACCAGGTCCAGCACCGCGCGCAGCGCGTCCGGGCGCTCGGCCACCGGCAGATGGTCCACGAAGTGCACGCCGCAGCCGAGAGCCGCGGCGCCGCCGTCCGCCCGCCGGTCGTCGCCGACCATCAGCGCCCGCGCCGGCTCGACGCCGAGCGCCTCGCAGGCCACGGCGAACAGCCGGGGATCGGGCTTGCGCACGCCGTGCTCGTACGACAGGACGTACGCGTCGACGTACCGGTCGAGGCCGTGCTCGCGGAAGACCGGGCGCAGGTCCCAGCCGATGTTGCTGACCACCCCCACGGCGATCCCGCGCTCCCGCAGCGCGCCCAGTACCTCGACGGCGTCGGGGTAGGGGGTCCACGCGCACGGCCTCATGTGCCGGTCGTACAACGCGTCGTGGAGCCCGGGATCGGGCAGCGGCACCTGGCGGGACAGCCCGGTGTACGCGGCCCGGTGCAGTTCGGAGCTCTCGTCCCGCACCTCGACCACGGCGGCGAGCTCCTCGGGCACCCGCAGCGGATGCGCGCCGCCGGGCAGCGCGCCGGCGGCCTCGAGAGCCCGGGCGGTCCGCGTCAACTCCGGTTCGGGCAGCGTCAGTCCCCGGTCGGCCAGCACCGCGCGCAGCCAGGCGTCGGCGGACTCGATGCGGAACAGGGTCCCGGAGAAGTCGAACAGGACGGCGGTCATGGGCGGATCCTACGGGGCCGCGCGGCGCGTGCACGCGACGCCGTCCGGCACATCGCGCCGCTGTGTGCCCGGCGCACGCCGCCGCCTCACCGCGCCCACCGCCCGTGCGCGAGCACCGCGAGGACCACCACCAGCGCGCCCAGGAGCCAGCCGGCGACGACGTCCGTCGTCCAGTGGACGCCCAGCCACACCCGGGTCACCCCGACGCCGGCCACGGAGAGCACCGCCGCCGCCAGCGCGGCCAGGCGTACACCGCGGGGGGCGCGGTAGTGGTGGAGCAGCCACACCAGGAGGCCGCACACCAGGGCGGCGGTCATGGCGTGGCCGGACGGAAAGGCGGCGTAGCGCGCGGAGTCCACGGGGTCGGGCCACACGGGGCGGGGGCGGTCCACCGCGGCCTTGAGGAACTGCTGCAGCACACTGCCCAGCGCACAGGTCACGGCCAGCCACACGGCCGTCCGCCGGTCCCCGCGCCGCCACCACAGCCACACCACCACCAGCGCGCACAACAGCCGCATCGTCCAGGGATCCCACACCCAGTCGGTGAGGACGCGCATGACGTGGGTGACGCCCGTCTCGTCGACCGCCCAGCGGTGCGTGGTCCGCGCGACGTCGTCGTCCATGCCCGTCAACGGGCGCCACTGCGCGGCGACCAGGACGAGCAGCGCCAGGGAGCACAGGGTCAGGACCCAGGCGGTGCGGACGGCGGTCCGGGGCTGCGGCGGACGGGGCGGGGAGTCGACGGGCGGCGAGTGCATGCTGCGATACTCGCCGACCCCGGGGGCGGGGAGCCAGTCTCCCCGCCCGACGATCCGTGCGCCGGGGCCCGGCCGGTGTCACATGGTCAGCAGCATCCCCAGCATCGCGATCCCCATCGACAGCCGGCAGGCCCGCGCCAGCTCCGGCCGGTCGCCCCAGCCGGCCGCCTGGCCGGCGCCCGCAACGGCCGCGACGGGTATCAGGCGCACGCCGGTCAGCAGCACGTAGCCGGTGAAGTAGAGCAGCAGCACCCCGGTCAGCAGCGGGATCCCGGAAGCGCCGTGGCCGTGACCGTGCCCCTGCGCGCCGGCGGGGGAGCCCGCCATGGCCAGCGCCATGTAGACCATGGCCGCGGCCCCGACGAGATGGTGCAGGTGATGCCGGGCCGAGCGGGCCGCCCACAGGGCGCGCAGCCCGGCGCCGCCGAACACCACCGCGTAGACGGGCCACGCCCACGCCGGCGGGGTGAACACCGCCGCGGGCACCGCCATGGCGGCCATCCCGAATCCCATGAGGGCCTCGCCGCCGGCCGCGCGGCGCTGCGCCTCGACGTCGCTGCGCATCCGCAGCAGGCAGTAGGCCCCGGTCGCCGCGCACAGCGCGACCAGCAGCCAGCCGGACGTTGCCGGTCCGTGCACACGCACCTCCCCGCTCGACGGTCGGTCAAGGCCTGCCCGGGTGACGCGGCGCGCACGCGAGCGCAAGGGAGTGCACGGGGGGCATTCGGTGGTGCACGGCGGTCCGGCGCAGGTCGGAGACGGGCGCGCGCTCCCGCTCCAGGTATCATTCACGAGTAAAACACCTGCTAAACTAAATTTCATGAGCAGTGCGACCCCCACCTCCGGCACCTCACTCGGCCGCCGCCTGTCCGTGACCGGCGTGCTGCGGCTGCGCCGCCCCTCCGAGATCTGGTTCAAACCCGCCCTCAGCTCGGTCGCCGCCATCGCCCCGCCCAACCTGATCCTGCTGGCGCTCGGCCGGCTCGACCTTGCGATGTACACGATGGCCGGGTCCCTGTGCGCGCTCTACGCCCACAACCGTCCGTACGCCGCCCGGGCCCGCACCCTGGCGTGGGTGGTGCTCGGCATGCTCGGCGGCGTCGCCGTCGCCCTGGTCACCGCATCGCTCACCCGCGACGCCGTCGTGCTGGTCACCGTCGGCGCCCTCCTGGCCGCCGTGCAGAAGGCGCTGTGCGACGCCACCCGCCTCGGCCCGCCGGGCAACGTGGTCCTCACCTTCATCAGCTCCGCCTCCCTCTTCGTCCCGGGGACCCTCGGCCAGATCCCCGGCCACCTCGCGCTGGGCGCCGCGGCCGGCGCCTGGGCCTGGGCCGTCGGCATGGCCCCCGCCCTGGTCCGCCCGCACGGCCCCGAACGCCGCGCCACCGCACAGGCGCTCGACGCCGCCGCCGCGTACGCCGGCACCCGCGGCACCGGGGACGGCCACGCCCCGGCCCGCGCCGCCGGGTACGCAGCCGTCCAGGCCGCCTGGCAGACCCTGCTCTCCCTGCCCGCCACCGGGACCCGCGCCACCACCCGGCACGCCCTGGAGCGCCTCGTCGTCCGCGCCGAGGTCGCGCTCGCCGCGCCCGCCGACACGGACCCCGAGCTGCTGCGCGGGTGGGCCCGCGCCCTGCGCGGCACCGGGCGCATCCCCCGCGCCGCGGGTTTCGGCGACGACGCCCCGGTGACCGAGGAACTCCTCGGCGTGGACGCCGAACTCGCCGCCCGCCCCGCCCCCCTGCGGCAGCGGCTCGGCCCGCTCGCTCCCGTCGCCCTGCGCACCGCCCTCGGCTGCGCACTGGCCGGCTACGCCTCCCTGGCGCTCGGCATCGGCCGCCCCTACTGGGCGCTGGTCACCGCCGCGGCGCTCTACCAGGCCAACATGGCACTGACCTGGAGCCGGGCCGTCCAGCGCGTCGTCGGCAACATCGCCGGAGTGCTGCTGTTCGCCGCCCTCGCGCCGCTCGCGCACATGGGTCAGATCCTCCTCGTCCTGTTCTGCCTCGCCCTCAACTTCGGCGCCGAGGCCCTCATCACCCGCAACTACTGGCTCGGCAGCGTCTGCGTGACGCCGATGGCCCTGCTCATCACCGAGTTCGCCGGCTACCAGGAGCCTGGCGACCTGATGACCGAACGGGTCGTCGACACCCTCGTCGGCGCCCTGGTGGGCTTCCTCGCCGCCGTCGTCGTCACCAACCGGCGCGCCGGCGACCGCGTCGAGCGGGCGGTGACCGCCGCCGACCGCGCCCGCGAGCACGCCGCCCGCCTCCTCACGGAGCCCGAGCCCGCGCCCGCCGCGCTGGAGGCGGCCCGCCGGGGCCTCGCCGCCGCCCTGACCGAACTGCGCGCCACGGACGACGCCGCGGCCGGCGAGTGGTGGCAGCGTGCCCTGCCCCAGGAGAGGGTCGTGCTCGCGGAACAGGCCGGACACCGTACGCTCGCCGCAACGGTGCGACGCCAGGCAGCGCGTACGTACCGGGACACGGGCACGAGAGCGGAGGACGTACGGCCATGACCGCAACCGACGGGGGCTCGGTGACCGGGGGCAGCGCGAGGGGCGGACCGGAGGGAGACACCGTCGCCGCCGTGGTCCGGCAGTGGCGTGCCGTCCATCCCGACCTCGACACCGGCCCCATGGAGATCATCGGCCGCATCAACCGCTGCGCGGCCCTCCTCCAGCAGGCCGAGGACGCCCCGCTGCGCCGGGCCGGCCTCAGCCGCGCCGAGTTCGACCTGCTCGGCGCGCTGCGCCGCACCGGCCACGAGCTGACCCCCGGGGAGCTGGCCCGCGAGACCTTCTCCTCCGGCGCCGCCGTCACCAAGCGGCTCAAGCAGCTCACCGAGCGCGCCCTGGTGGAACGGCGCGGCGACACCCGTGACCGCCGGGTCGCCCACGTCCGCCTCACCGACGCCGGACGCGACCTGGTCGACGGCATCCTGCCCGACCAGCTCGCCTACGAGGCGGCCGTCCTGTCCGGCGTCGACGGGGCCGAGCTGGACGAGCTGGCCGCGCTCCTCGGGGCGCTCCTCGGCCGGCTGGAGGGCCGCCTGGACGCGCTGCGGATCTGACGCCTTCCGCAGGGTGCGGGCTCAGTACCCGTCGCCCGCCCGGTACACGCCGAACATCGCGCCCTGCGGGTCCCGCAGCACCGCGATGCGCGGCCCGTCGGGCAGGGAGGTGGGCTCCATGAGGACGGTGCCGCCGCCGTCGGTCGTACCGGCCGCGGCGGTGTCCACGTCCGCCACGGCGAAGTACGGCAGCCAGTGCGCGGGCACCTCGTGCGGGAACTTCTCGTCCATCGTCACCATCCCGCCGAAGTCCGCGCCGTCCAGGGACCACTGGGGATAGCGCGCGGAGGCGGTGACGCTCCAGCCGAACACCGTGGTGTAGAAGCCGGCGGCCCGCCGGGGCTCGCGGGTGAGCAGCTCGACCCAGCCCAGCGAGCCGGGCGCGTTGAACACCCCGGCGCCGGGGAAGGTCCCGGCCTGCCACAGCTGGAACACCGCGCCGGCCGGATCCACGGCCACCGCGGACCGGCCCGCGTCGAACACGTCCACCGGCCCCTGCGTGACCGTCCCGCCCGCCGCGGTCACCCACCGCGCGGCGGCGTCCGCGTCGGCCACGGCGAACGACACGTTCCACGCGACGGGCTGCGCCTGCCGGTACAGGGGCGTCAGCGCGGCGACGGCGGCGCCGTCGAGGTGGCAGACCGTGTAACCGCCCGCCTGCTGCCGGGGGTCCGTCTCGGGGCGCCAGCCGAACAGCTCCGCGTAGAACCGCTTGGCCGCTTCCAGGTCACTGGTCCCCAGCTCGGCCCAGCAGGGCCCGCCGGTCACCGGTTCACGGAGCTTCATCGCGTCGGGGTCCTTCCGCCGGGCCGCAGGCCGATCCCTCCCCTCCAGCACGCTAAGGCCGGGCGGGGACCGGGGCCATCCGGCGCGTACGGCGGCGGGCCCGATGCGGCTCAGATCCCGGGCCGGTAGCGCAGCGGATGGTCCGCCGGCACCTCCACGAGCACGATCCGGGTGCCGTCCGGGTCCGCGATCCACATCTCGACCAGCCCCCAGGGCTCCTTGACCGGCGGCCGGACGATCTCCACGCCCTTGGCCCGCAGCTCCGCCTCGGACGCCGCGGCGTCCTCGATCTGGAGCCACAGCGCGAGCGCGGGGGAGGAGGGAGCCTCGGCGCGGCCGGAGACCTCCAGAAAACCGCCGCCCAGGAAGTACACGGTGCCCCGCTCGGGCCCGGTGCCGAACTCGCGGTGGACGGCGAGACCGAGCTGCTCGCCGTAGAAGGCCCGGGACCGGTCGGGGTCGGTGGGACGGAGCAGGATCCGGCTGCTGAGTACATGCACCATGCGTCCGGAGCCTAACGGGAGCGTTACGCTCATCGGTGCCCGCGCCGCGCTCGAGAACGAACCGGAGTATCGCCCCCATGGACACCGCCGCCGCCAGCCGCCTCACCTACCGCGACGCCACCGACGCCGACGTGGACGCGCTCGTCGCGCTCATAGAGTCCGCGTACCGGGGGGAGTCCAGCCGGGCCGGGTGGACGACCGAGGCGGACATCCTGGAGGGACAGCGCACCGACCCCGAGGGCGTGCGGGAGGTCGTGCGGTCGCCGGACAGCCGTCTGCTGACCGTCGAGCGCGACGGCACGATCGTGGCCTGCTGCCAGCTCGAGCACCGCGGGAAGCACGCCTACTTCGGGATGTTCGCCGTCAGCCCGGCGCTCCAGGGCGACGGGCTCGGCAAGAAGGTCATCGCGGAGGCGGAGCGGCAGGCCCGCGAGGCGTGGGGCGTGACGGAGATGCACATGACCGTGATCTCCGTGCGCGAGGACCTCATCGCCTGGTACGAGCGCCGCGGCTACTCCCGTACGGGAGAGACGACGCCCTTCCCGTACGGCGACGAGCGCTTCGGCATCCCCCAGCGCGACGACCTGCGGTTCGAGCTGCTGGTCAAGCCGCTCCTCTGACACTCCCCGGCGCGGTCGGGCGGCCGGCGCGGTCAGGCCGTGAAGCGGCCGGTGCGTTTGATCTCCGGGTAGTCGGTCGTCGCGCCGTCCAGTCCCAGGGCACGCACCAGCCGCAGATGGTCCTGGGTGTTCACCGTCCAGGAGAAGACCCGCAGCCCCGCCCCGCGGGCCCGCGTCACGACCTCCAGCGTGATCCGGTTGATGTCCAGACACAGCGCCGTCGCGCCGGCCGCGACGGCGCGGTCCACCACCTCGGGCCCGTAGTGCTCCGCGACCAGGCCCGTCCGCACCCCCGGCACGAGCCGGGCGATCTCGACGAGGGCCTCGTCGTGGAACGAGATCACCTCCACCCGGTCCACCAGATCGCGCCGGCGCATCACCTCGGCCAGCGTCCGCGCCGCCGCCACGTCCTTGATCTCGGCCTGCAACGGTACCGAGACCGCCTCCAGCACCTCCTCGAAGACCGGGATCCGCTCGCCGCGGCCGGCGTCCAGAGCGCGCAGCTCCTCGAGCGTCTTGTCGGCGATCGCACCCGTGCCGTCCGTGGTGCGGTCCACGTCCGCGTCGTGCATGACGACGAGCGCGCCGTCCTTGCTCAGATGCAGGTCCAGTTCGACGACGTCGAGGCCGGCCTGCTCGGCGGCGACGAAGGAACGCAGGGTGTTCTCGGGCTCGACACCCATGGCTCCGCGGTGACCGATGGTGAGGAAGTTCAAGGCTCGACTCGCTTCCGTCGACGTCGGCGATGGCAGGGCGGCAGCCTAACGGCCCTGCGGGACCGTTTCCCCTCTGCCGCGCCTGGTATACGGACTACGGCGTACCGCTCTGTGAACTCCGGCGTACCGCAGGAGAAAATGCGGTCATGGGCGGGGTGGGGCAGGATAATTTACGGAGGCGCCCCTTGCTGGGAGAAACCTCGTATGCATACGGTGTCCTGACGCAAGCTTCTCGCGTGGAGGATGGGACATGACGGAAATTCTTGTGCAGGTGGGTGCGGAGGAGAAGGTTCCTCCGGCGAGCAGGGTGATCGAGCACCCGGCGTGGCCCGTGCTCAAGGATGCCGTGGAGCGGATCCGGCCATGGCAGTCCAAGGACGGGTCGATCGACTTCGACGCCGAGGGCGCCCCGGAGCGCGCCGCCGCCGAGGAGGCGGTGAACCGTGTCGCCGAGGCCGTCCGTGAGCTGTCCCCCCTGCTGCCGCACGACCGCGCGTACCACGAGGCGCTGGTGAAGGACCTCGGCCGCTGGGCCGACGGCGGCTTCCAGGTGCCCGACTTCCTCGACTCGCTGCTAGCCTTCCAGCCCGCCGCCGACCGCGCGGACGGCCTCCAGCACCTGGTCGTCTTCCCGATGTACACGCAGAACGGCAACCCCGACCGCAACCTCGAAGCGGTCGTGCTGCGCATGGTCTGGCCCGACTGGCTGGCCGAGCTGGAGCGCACCCGCTACGACAACCCGCTCTTCTGCGGCATCACCTTCGAGGACTTCACGGCCGGCTACGACACCAACTCGGCCGTCCTCTTCCCGGAGACCATCGCCGTGCGCGAGGCGCCCGAGCGCTTCTCCTGGGGCGGCATCTTCTGCGACCGCGAGGCCGCCCGCTTCCGCCGCGTCACCGAGGCCGCCGTCGACATCCTCGGCCTCGACCTGCCCGAGGACATCGCCGCGATGGTCCACGACCAGAAGCGCTGCGAAGAGGCGTTCGTCCTGTGGGACATGGTCCACGACCGCACCCACAGCCACGGCGACCTGCCCTTCGACCCCTTCATGATCAAGCAGCGACAGCCGTTCTGGATGTACGGCCTGGAGGAGCTCCGCTGCGACCTCACCGCCTTCAAGGAGGCCGTGAAGCTGGAGGCCGACGGCGTTCCGCAGGCCCGTGACGTGCAGTACGCGGTGCTCTTCGACCGCATGTTCCGCTTCCCGGTCACCGGCGAGCGCGTGCGCAACTACGACGGGCTCGGCGGCCAGCTCCTCTTCGCCTACCTGCACAAGCACGACGTGGTCCGCTGGACGGACAACAAGCTGTTCATCGACTGGCAGCGCGCCCCGCAGGTCACCAACCAGCTGTGCGCCGACATCGAGACGCTCTACCGCGACGGCATCGACCGCCCGAAGATCGTGCACTGGTTCGCCGGGTACGAGCTGGTCTCCACCTACCTCGCCCCGCACCCGGGCTCGAAGTGGGCCAAGGGCCCCGACGCCCTGGACCTGACCCTGCCGCCGCGCAAGCTCGTCGATGACGTGCTTCCGGACGAGTTTCCGCTGAGCATGTTCTACGAGGCGCTGTCCAAGAAACTCAAGAGCGTGATCGCCTCGACGCGGGGCATCACCAGGGACGGCGCCGAGCGGGCCGCCGCGTGAGCGACGGCACGCGGGTGCGGGGACAGGCTCGGCAGGCACAGGCCCGGGAGGCGAGGACCATGGGGAACGGGACGCTCGAGGGTGCGGTGATCGCGGTGGCCGGAGCGGGCGGACCCGCCGGCCGCGCCGCACTGCTGCGGCTCGCGGAGGCGGGCGCGACGGTCGTCGGCGCCGACAACGACCCGGAGCGGCTGGCGGAGGCGGTGGACGCCGCGCGCTACGCGCACGGCGGCGCCACCGTCACCGGTGAGACGGTCGACCTGCTCGACCTCGAGTCCACCCGGGCCTGGGCCGAGCGCACGGAGAACGAGTTCGGCCGGGTCGACGGCCTGGTCCACCTGGTCGGCGGCTGGCGCGGCAGCCAGACCTTCACCAAGACGAGCCTGGACGACTGGGACTTCCTGGAACTGCTGCTGGTGCGCACCGTGCAGCACACCAGCCTCGCCTTCCACGAGGCCCTCCAGCGCAGCGACCGGGGCCGCTACGTGCTGATCAGCGCGTCCGGTGCGACCAGGCCCACGGCGGGCAACGCCGCCTACGCGGCCGGCAAGGCCGCCGCCGAGGCGTGGACGCTGGCCATGGCGGACTACTTCCGCAAGGCGGGGGGCGAGCAGGGGCCGACGTCGGCGGCTGCGATCCTGGTGGTCAAGGCGTTGGTGCACGACGCGATGCGCGCCGAGCGCCCCAACGCGAAGTTCGCGGGCTTCACGGACGTCAAGGACCTGGCCGAGGCGGTCGCCGGAGTCTGGGAGAAGCCCGCCGCGGAAGTGAACGGAAACCGTCTGTGGCTGACCGAGAAGCCGTGAACCCACCGAAGACCGACGCGCGTCGCCACCACGACCCCGAGGTCCGCGGATTCGCCAGCGACAACTACGCCGGCGCCCACCCGGAGGTGCTCGCCGCCCTGGCCCTGGCCAACGGAGGGCACCAGGTCGCGTACGGCGAGGACGACTACACGGCGAACCTCCAGCAGGTGATCCGCAGCCACTTCGGGCCGACGGCCGAGGCCTTCCCGGTCTTCAACGGCACCGGCGCCAACGTCGTCGCGCTCCAGGCGGTCACCGACCGCTGGGGCGCGGTGATCTGCGCCGAGAGCGCGCACATCAACGTCGACGAGTGCGGGGCGCCGGAGCGGGTCGGCGGGCTGAAACTGCTCACCGTACCGACACCCGACGGCAAATTGACCCCCGAACTGATCGACCGGCAGGCGTACGGCTGGGACGACGAGCACCGCGCGATGCCGCAGGTCGTCTCGATCACCCAGAGCACCGAACTCGGCACGCTCTACACGCCGGACGAGATCCGGGCCATCTGCGAGCACGCCCACGCGCACGGCATGAAGGTGCACCTGGACGGCTCCCGGATAGCCAACGCCGC
Source organism: Streptomyces sp. NPDC032940 (assembly GCF_040636935.1). NCBI lineage: Bacteria > Bacillati > Actinomycetota > Actinomycetes > Kitasatosporales > Streptomycetaceae > Streptomyces > Streptomyces sp. NPDC032940. Next base: position 63,836 of record NZ_JBEZVJ010000014.1, read on the forward strand.
CGCCTCCCTGGACGTCCCGATGCGGACGTTCACCAATGCGGTCGGCGTGGACCTCCTCTCACTGGGCGGCACCAAGAACGGTGCGCTGTTCGGCGAGGCGGTCGTGGTCCTCAACCAGGACGCCGTGCGTCACATGAAGCACCTGCGCAAGCTGTCGATGCAGCTCTCCTCGAAGATGCGCTTCGTCTCGGTCCAGCTCGAGGCCCTGCTCGCCAAGGACCTGTGGCTGCGCAACGCCCGGCACGCCAACGAGATGGCCCAGCGCCTGGCCGAGGGCGTACGCGCCGTGCACGGCGTGGAGATCCTCTACCCCGTGCAGGCCAACGCCGTCTTCGCCCGGCTGCCGCACGAGGTGAGCGAGCGCCTGCAGAAGCGGTTCCGCTTCTACTTCTGGGACGAGGCCGCCGGCGACGTGCGCTGGATGTGCGCCTTCGACACCGCCGAGGACGACGTCGACGCGTTCGTCGCCGCGCTCAAGGAGGAGATGGCGCGCTAGGAGACGCCACGGATGCATAGGTATACGTTCATCTGAAAAGTCATTGACTGGCGGGTGATCGTATTCCTATGCTCTGGCGTCATGGAGCTGATCCAGCAGAACCCGGACCTGTCCGCCTACTTGGCCGCCGACGAGGTCATCGACCATGAACACCCGTATGTACGGGAGGTGGCCGGGCGCCTCGCGAAGGAGGCGGAGGACTCGTATGCCTATGCGCGGCTGGCGTTCGAGTTCGTGCGCGACACGATCCCGCACTCGCAGGACGCCGGCGATCCGCGGGTCACCTGGCGCGCCTCGGACGTCCTGGAGCAGCGCACCGGCATCTGTTACGCCAAGGCCCACGCGCTCGCCGCGCTGCTGCGCGCGGAGGACATCCCGACCGCCCTGTGCTATCAGCGCTTCGACGTGGTGCACGGACTGGTCGCCGTACGGTTCAACGGGGCCTGGCACCGCCAGGACCCGCGCGGCAACAAGCCCGGTGTGAACGCTCAGTTCGCGCTGGGGCGGGAGCAACTGGCCTTCGTGCCCGACCGGGAGGCGGGCGAGGAGGACTGCCCCGAGCTGTACGCGGCCCCGCACCCAACCGTGCTGGGCGCTCTGCGGGCGGCCACCGACCGCGCACACCTCTGGGCGACACTTCCCGCCACCCTGTGAGTGTGCCGAGGGGGACGCGCCGGGGTCAGTGGGCCTCGGCCGTGCGCAGCTGCTCGGGCGTCGGCGCGGTGCCGCCGAGGTGGGCCGGCATCCACCAGGTGTCGTCGGCGCCCTTGGGGCGTACCGGGTAGGCGCGCTGGGCGGCCTCCAGGAGCTCCTGGACGCGCTCGCGCAGGCGGCGGGTGATCGCGCCCGCGTACTGCTCGCGGGAGGCTTCCATCGCCTCGCCGACCCGGATGGTGACCGGGGTGTGGCTGCGCTTGAAGTTGCGGGGGTGGCCCTTCGTCCACAGCCGCTGCGTGCCCCACACGGCCATGGGCACGAGCGGGACGCCCGCCTCCTGGGCCAGGCGCGCGGCGCCCGACTTGAAGCTCTTGAGCGTGAACGACTCGGAGATCGTCGCCTCCGGGAAGACCCCGATGATCTCGCCGGACCGCAGCGAGTCCAACGCGTGCGCGTACGCCGCCTCGCCCTGCTTGCGGTCCACCGGGATGTGCTTCATCCCGCGCATCAGCGGACCGGAGATCCGGTGCCGGAAGACCGACTCCTTCGCCATGAAGCGGACCAGCCGCTTCTGCGGCAGCGCCGCCAGGCCGTTGAAGATGAAGTCCAGGTAGCTGATGTGGTTGCTCACCAGCACGGCGCCGCCCGAGCGCGGGATGTTCTCCGACCCACGGCAGTCGATCTTGAGGTCCCACACCTTGAACATGGTGCGGGCGAGACCGATGACCGGGCGGTAGACGAGTTCTGCCATGGGCGGGTCGGGCCCTTCCTTGTCTGCCTGGGAAGGGGTCTCCCAGTCGAAAGTTACGCAGCCGTAGGTTTACGGCTTGTCGAGATCGTGCCCCAAGAACGGCCCGGGAACCAGCCCTGGTGCCCGGAGTGGGCGAGATCCTCATCACGTCGTCGGCCGCCATCTGGCCGAAAGACGACGGTGGACCGGGAATCTTCGCCCCCGGACGAGCGCTGGACCTGAGGACGACCGGACCGGGGCGCCGCGTGGCGTGCCCACGAAAGGCCGCGAAGGCGGCGGAGCGGGAGACGTGCGAGTGCGCGGGCTGAACGAGGGCGAGCGGCGCGACGGTCTGCGCCTGGACGCTGCCGACCTGGGGGCCGAACTGGGTGCGCGCGCCACGCTCGTGCAGTTCTCCAGCGCCTTCTGCGCCCCCTGCCGGGCGACCCGGCGGGTGCTCGGCGAGGTGGCCGGGATGGTCCCCGGTGTCGCCCACGTCGAACTGGACGCCGAGGCGCGGCTGGAACTCGTCCGCGCGCTGGACGTGCTGAAGACCCCGACCGTGCTGGTCCTGGACGCCGACGGCCGCGTCGTACGGCGGGCCGCCGGCCTGCCGCGCAAGGCGGACGTGATCGCCGCCCTGGGGGAGGCGGTGTGATCATCACCACGCCGGCGGTGAGGCCTTCTCCACAGCTTCCGGATTCGGGAAGTATTTGACTGTGTGTGCCACCCATCGTCAGCCTGCCCGTATGCCCTCGCTCCCCGCTCCCCGGGCCGAGGCGCACGGTGGAAGGACAGCCCGCATGCCGGCCACACCCGACCTCGCCGCGCCCCGGACCGACACCGGCGGCGGTGACCTCCTGCGCTCCGTCTTCCGGCGGCACGCGGCGGGAGTGTCGGTGATCACCGCGTGCGGTGACGCGGGGCCGGTCGGCTTCACGGCCACCTCCCTCACCTCCGTCTCCGCCGAGCCGCCGCTGCTCTCCTTCGGTATCGGCACGGGTTCCTCCAGCTGGCCCACGGTGTCCGGGGCCGAGTACGTCGGCGTCCATCTGCTCGGCGAGCACCAGCGGGAGCTGGCCGCCACCTTCGCCCGCAGCGGCGCCGACCGCTTCGGCGCGCCCACCGCCTGGCGCGAGGGCCCCGAGGGCGTCCCCGTGCTGGACGGCGTGCTCGCCTGGCTCGTGTGCCGGGTCGTGGGCCGGGTCCCCGCCGGGGATCACCGCATCGTGCTCGCCGAGGTCCTGCGCGGCGAGCCGGCGGGCGCGGGCAGCCCGCTGCTGTATCACGAGGGGCGCTTCACGGGCCTGCGCGACTGAGCCTCCGCGGGATCCGCGAGCCCTCTCCGTCTGCCTCCGCCTCCTTCTGCGGAACGGTCGAGTTCCGGTTACGCTGCGTTGCGAAGGTCACAGTTCAAAGCGCTTGCTTAGCGGGAAAGAACTGGGTGTACTGACGAGTAACGTTCCGGACGGAAGCGTGGGTCGCCCCGACCGGAAACGGCCGCTTGAGGCGCCTATGCTGCCTGCAAGCAGGCAGCACTGAAATGACGATGCAGTAGGAGAGCCGGCGTGAGCTTGAGGATCGTTGTCACTGTGAAGTACGTGCCCGACGCCACTGGCGACCGGCACTTCGCCGATGACCTGACCGTCGACCGTGACGATGTCGACGGTCTGCTCTCCGAGCTGGACGAGTACGCGGTCGAGCAGGCGCTGCAGATCTCGGAGAACTCGGACGACGACGTGGAGATCACCGTCCTGACGGTGGGTCCCGAGGACGCGAAGGACGCGCTGCGCAAGGCGCTGTCCATGGGCGCGGACAAGGCGATCCACGTCGAGGACGACGACCTGCACGGCACCGACGCCATCGGCACCTCCCTGGTGCTGGCCAAGGCGATCGAGAAGGCCGGCTACGACCTGGTGATCTCCGGCATGGCCTCCACCGACGGCACCATGGGCGTCGTCCCCGCGCTGGTCGCCGAGCGTCTGGGTGTGCCGCAGGTGACGCTGCTGTCCGAGGTGTCGGTCGAGGGCGGCACCGTCAAGGGCCGTCGTGACGGCGACTCGGCCACGGAGCAGCTCGAGGCGTCGCTGCCGGCGGTCGTGTCGGTCACCGACCAGTCGGGCGAGGCGCGTTACCCGTCCTTCAAGGGCATCATGGCGGCCAAGAAGAAGCCGGTGGAGTCCTGGGACCTGTCCGACCTCGACGTCGACGAGGACGAGGTCGGTCTCGAGAACGCCTACACGGTCGTGGAGTCGGCCGCCGAGCGTCCGGCGCGCACCGCGGGCACCATCGTCAAGGACGAGGGCGAGGGCGGCAAGCAGCTCGCCGAGTTCCTCGCGGGCCAGAAGTTCATCTGAGCCCCGGATTCGCCGACCGCCCCTCATATCTCGCAAGCAGGAGAGAAGAAGTCCCATGGCTGAAGTTCTCGTCTACGTCGACCACGTGGACGGCGCCGTCCGCAAGCCCACCCTGGAGCTGCTGACCCTCGCCCGCCGTATCGGCGAGCCCGTCGCCGTCGCGCTCGGCAACGGTGCCGGTGACACCGCCGCCGCCCTCGCCGAGCACGGCGCGGTGAAGGTCCTCACCCACGAGGCCGCCGAGTACGCCGACTACCTGGTCGTACCGAAGGTCGACGCCCTCCAGGCCGCCGTCGCCGCCGTCTCCCCGGCCGCCGTGCTGGTGCCGTCCTCCGCCGAGGGCAAGGAGATCGCCGCCCGTCTGGCGCTGCGTCTGGGCTCCGGCATCATCACCGACGCCGTCGACCTGGAGGCCGGCGACGAGGGTCCGGTGGCGACCCAGTCGGTGTTCGCCGCGGCGTTCACCACCAAGTCCCGTGTCTCCAAGGGCACCCCGGTCATCACGGTCAAGCCGAACAGCGCGGCCGTCGAGGCGGCCCCGGCCGCCGGTGCGGTCGAGGCCCTGTCGGTCACCTTCTCCGACGCCGCGACCGGCACCAAGGTCACCTCGCGCACGCCGCGCGAGTCGACCGGCCGTCCGGAGCTGACCGAGGCCGCGATCGTGGTCTCCGGTGGCCGTGGCGTCAACGGCGCGGAGAACTTCGCGATCATCGAGGCGCTCGCCGACTCGCTCGGTGCGGCCGTCGGCGCCTCGCGCGCCGCGGTGGACGCGGGCTGGTACCCGCACACCAACCAGGTCGGCCAGACCGGCAAGTCCGTGTCGCCGCAGCTGTACATCGCCAACGGCATCTCCGGCGCGATCCAGCACCGCGCGGGCATGCAGACCTCGAAGACGATCGTGGCGGTCAACAAGGACGCCGAGGCCCCGATCTTCGACCTGGTCGACTACGGCGTGGTCGGCGACCTCTTCGACGTCGTCCCGCAGCTCACCGAGGAAGTGAAGTCCCGCAAGGGCTGAGCGTCCCGCCGCAGCCGGCCGAGGCCCCCGCGACCGTCCTGGTCGCGGGGGCCTCGTCGTGTGCGCAGGATGGTGGGGGCCACCGGGGCGGGGCCGGGGGGCGGTTGACCGGGGCAGAGGCGACAGATAACTTCGCTCTACGGATTATTGATTCCGTTCAGCGGAAAATAGGAGAGTGTGGGATGGGTCAGCAGGAGAAGGTGGCAACGAGTCTCGCGGGCGCCGTCGGCGAGGAGATCAGTGCCTCCCTCGCACCGGTCGACGCGGAGCTGGAGCGCCGCTACCCCGGGGACCCGGGCACCCGGCAGCCCGTCCACACCGTCTACGTGCCCGGTGACGCCTTCGCCGCCGACACGATCCGCTCCTGGGGCGACCGGGCGCTCGCCGCGCTCGACGAGCACGCCCCCGACGCCGCGTCCTTCGCCGCCGTTCTCGGCCTGTCCGACGAACTCGCCGAGCCGGTGTACTCCCGGGTGCGCGCCAAGCTGGAGCGGGAGCCGATCGAGGACCTGCGCATCGACTTCGAGGACGGCTACGGCAACCGGTCCGACGCCGAGGAGGACGAGGCCGCCGCCCGCGCCGCCCGGCTCGTCGCCGAGGCCTACGACCAGGGCACGGCGGCCCCCTACATGGGCATCCGCATGAAGTGCATGGAGGCCCCCGTGCGCGCCCGGGGCATCCGGACGCTCGACGTCTTCCTCAGCGGTCTGATGGAGGCCGGCGGCCTGCCCGACGGGCTCGTCCTCACCCTGCCGAAGGTGACGTACCCCGAGCAGGTCACCGCCATGGTGCGGCTCCTGGAGGCCTTCGAGAAGGCCCGCGGCCTGGAGCCCGGCCGGATCGGTTTCGAGATCCAGATCGAGACCAGCCAGTCCATCCTGGCCGCCGACGGCACCGCCACCGTCGCCCGCATGATCCAGGCCGCCGAGGGCCGCGCCACCGGCCTGCACTACGGCACCTTCGACTACAGCGCCTGCCTCGGCGTCTCCGCCGCCTACCAGGCCAGCGACCACCCGGCCGCCGACCACGCCAAGGCGGTCATGCAGGTCGCCGCCGCCGGCACCGGCGTACGCGTCTCGGACGGCTCCACCAACGTCCTGCCCGTCGGCACCACCGACAAGGTCCACGACGCCTGGCGCCTGCACTTCGGCCTCACCCGCCGCGCCCTGGCCCGCGCCTACTACCAGGGCTGGGACATGCACCCCGGCCACATCCCCACCCGCTACGCGGCTGTCTTCGCCTTCTACCGCGAGGGCTTCGAGCAGGCCGCCGCCCGTCTCGCCCGCTACGCGAACCAGACCGGCGGCGACGTCATGGACGAGCCCGCCACCGCCAAGGCCCTCAGCGGCTATCTGCTGCGCGGCCTGGACTGCGGCGCCCTCGACACCGGCGAGGTCGCCCGGCTGACCGGTCTGACCCGCGCCGACCTGGAGGGCTTCTCGTCCCCCCGGCGCGGCGACCTCACGGCATCGGCGCAGTAGGCGGCGGGGTCCCGGGCGGCGGCCCGTCCGACCGGCCCGGGACCACATAGCGCTCCAGCCCGGACGCCGTCACCCGCCCCTCCTCGGCGAACAGCCGCGTCCCCCGTTCGCACAGACGCCGGTCGGCCCGCGCCCGCGCGCAGAACTCCTCGGGCGTCGTCCCGAACAGCTCCCGCAGCCGGGCCGATCCGCGCAGCAGTTCCGTCAGCAGGGGGCGCTGCTCACCGGGATGCCGGCGGGGCGCCCCGGCGCCGTCGTGCAGGACCCCGTGCCGGTTGACGTAGGCGTACACGCCGCCCAGCACCGTGCCGTCGCCCGGCTCCACCCGGACGTCGGGCGACGGCAGCCAGGCGCGGTCGAAGTTGCCGGCCGTCATCGGAACGCCCTCGCTCGCGTCGATCACGGCGAGCTGCTCGGCGTCCAGCCAGAGCACGAACAGCTCCCGTACGACGCCGGGGGAGCGGACCGGCGACGCGGACACGTAGCCCATGCGGCTCACATGGGCGGAGACGCCGATGTCCACGCCGGTGGTGCGGACCTTGAGCATCGGGACCGGCGACGCGATCCCGAACTCGGCCATCTTGTGCCGCAGCTGGCCCGGGCTGGCGTTCGAGCCGATCGCCAGCACCGGGACGCGGTCCTCGGGCACCGGCAGCTCCAGCGGCAGCAGCCGGTCGCCGTCGAGCAGACCGGACTCCCGCGGCCACGCCCCCGGGTACAGCAGCGGATGCTCCCGCGGCGCCTCGGCCAGCCCGAGCGCCGCGAGCGTCCGGTCCGCCGCGTCCCCGTCGGCCGGCGCACGGCCGTCCGGACGGCCCCGGTCCGCGGCGAAGGCCCCCGCCTGCTCCGCCGTGGCGTCCTCCGCCGTCCCGGCGCTTCCTGCCCGCCCCCCGGCGGCTCCCGCTTCTTCCCCTGCCCGTGCCCCGGCGGTCCACGGGCGCGGTGCGTCCGCCCGGTCTCCCGCCCCGGCGCCCTCCGCGCCCGCCATGTCGTCCACGGGCCGCTCAGTCCGCCGGCGCCAGCTCGCCCGAGCCGCGGGTGACCAGCCGGGTCGGCAGTTCGATGCGCTCGGGTACGAGGAGCGTGCCGTCCAGCTGACCGAAGAGCCGCTCGGCCGCCTTACGGCCGAGGGCTGCCGCGTCCTGCGCGACCACGGTGACGCCCGGCCGCAGCAGGTCGGCCAGCTCGATGTCGTCGAAGCCGACGAGGGCGACGGGCCGGGTGTGCTCGGCGAGGACACGGATCACGGTGACCGTCACCCGGTTGTTGCCCGTGAAGATCGCGGTCACCGGCTCGGGTCCGGCGAGCATCTCCTCGGCGGCCCGGCGCACCCGCTCCGGGTCGGTGACGCCCAGCGACATCCAGGAGTCCTGCACCGGTATGCCCGCGTCCTCCATGGCGGCCCGGTAGCCGCGCAGCCGCTCGGCGGCGGTGTGGATGCGGGGCATGTCGCCGATGAAGCCGATCCTGCGGTGCCCGTGCGCGATCAGATGGGCCACACCGTCCCGGGCGCCGCCGAAGTTGTCGGACACCACCACGTCCGCGTCGATCCGCCCCGCCGGACGGTCCACGAACACCGTGGCGACACCCGCCTTGAGCTCGGGCTCAAGATACCGGTGGTCGTCCCCGGCCGGAATCACCAGCAGTCCGTCCACACGCCGCGCGCACAGCGCCAGCACCAGCTCCTGCTCCCGGTCCGGGTCCTCCGCGCTGGAGCCGTTGATCAGCAGGGCCCCGTGGGCGCGGGCCACCTCCTCCACCGCACGGCTCAACGGCCCGTAGAACGGGTCCGCGAGGTCCTCCAGCACCAGCCCGATGCTCGCCGTACGGCCCTTGCGGAGTACCCGTGCGCTGTCGTTGCGGCGGAAACCGAGCGCGTCGATGGCCTCCTGCACGCGCCGTTCGGTCTCGGGGGTGACGCCCGGTTCCCCGTTGACCACCCGGGAGACGGTCTTCAGCCCGACGCCCGCGCGGGCGGCGACGTCCTTCATGGTGGGGCGGTTGCCGTAGCGGTTCCCGCGAAGCCCGTCTGCGCGGCGGGGCGTGTCGGGCACGGTGCGGTGTCCAGTCCTGTCGTCCACGGGTTTGCGTCGGCTCCTGTCACGGGGGGTGCGGCGCTCATGCGCTTGTATGAGGATGTGGCGTCGAGCATAGAGCCTGGACAACGTTGTCAGATGCGGGGGACACTGTCCATCGCACTCTCCGGCGCGTGCGCCCCCATCGCGCGGCCGGCCTGCTGCTCCCGCTCGTGTTCCTCCATTTCTTTCGGTTGACGGGGAGATCCGACTCTGATGCACACCGACCTCGTGGCAGCGCTGGACATCGGCGGCACCAAGATCGCCGGCGCGCTGGTGGACGGCCACGGCCGGATCCAGGCCCGTGCGCAGCGCGCGACGCCGGCCCAGCAGGACGGCGAGACAGTGATGGGGGCCGTGGACGCGGTCCTCGCGGAGCTCACCGCGTCGCCGTTGTGGGGGCGGGCCACGGCCGTCGGTATCGGCAGCGCCGGACCCGTGGACGCATCCGCGGGCACGGTCAGCCCGGTCAACGTGCCCGGCTGGCGCGACTTCCCCCTCGTCCCGCGCGTCCGCGCCGCCGCCGGCGGCCTGCCCGTCGAGCTGATCGGCGACGGGGTGGCGATCACGGCGGCCGAACACTGGCAGGGCGCGGCCCGCGGGCACGACAACGCGCTGTGCATGGTCGTCTCGACGGGCGTCGGCGGCGGCCTCGTCCTGAACGGCGCGCTCCACCCCGGCCCGACCGGCAACGCCGGCCACATCGGTCACATCAGCGTGGACCTGGACGGCGACCTGTGCCCGTGCGGCTCGCGCGGCTGTGTCGAGCGGGTGGCGAGCGGCCCCAACATCGCGCGGCGCGCGCTCGCCGACGGCTGGCGGCCGGGCCCGGACGGTGACGCCTCGGCCGCCGCTGTGGCCGCCGCCGCCCGGCGGGGCGACCCGGTCGCCGTGGCCTCCTTCGAACGCGCGGCGCAGGCGCTGGCCGCGGGCATCGCCGCCACCGCGACCCTCGTCGAGATCGACATCGCCGTGGTCGGCGGGGGAGTGGGCAAGGCGGGCGAGGTGCTCTTCGGGCCGCTGCGCCGGGCCCTGGCCGACTACGCGACGCTGTCCTTCGTGCAGCGCCTCGCGGTCGTGCCCGCCCGCATGGGCACGGACGCGGGACTGGTCGGGGCCGCCGCGGCCGCGCTCACCAGGACGGCGGGCGTGACCACGGCGGGGGTCTGACGGGGACGGCCGAGGGTCAGCAGGTCAGCTCGGCCCGCGCCCAGTCGGCGTGGTCCGAGTCGGTGTTGTCGCCGCCGTTGGTGACGACCAGCCGGATCACCTGGGCGCCGGTCACGTCCGCCGTGACCGGCTGGGCCGGCATCGCGTTCGTGAGGACCCCGGTCGAGGCCACCTCGGTGCCGTCCGCCCAGATCTGGAAGGCGACGGTCCCCTTGGCGCCCTTCTCGTCGTCCACGCCCACCTCGGCGGTGACCTTCTCGCAGGCCCGCCCGGTGTAGTACGCGACGCTGCTCGACGCGTGCACCCCGAGCCCGGAGTTGTACACCACGCCGCCGATGGTGATCGGGTTGCCGTCGCCCGCCGCGCTCTCCCCGTTGCTGGTGTTGCGCTCGACCGGGCCCCAGCCGTTGACGGCCGACAGCCATGGCAGGTCGCCGAGCCCGGAGGTCCCGGCGGGCGGCGGTACCACCACGGACGTGGTCACCGGCAGGACCGTCCCGACGCGCGCGCCGTTCGACGCGCGGTGACTCACCTCGACGGTGAGGTCGTAGGAACCCGGGGGCGTGCCCTCGGGGGCGGTGAGGGTCCACGTGGTGCGCAGCGAGCGGCCGGCCGGGAGGACGGCGGCGCTCGTGGGCGAGGTGGCCCGCACCCGCCAGCCCTCGGGGCCGCGCACGGCCACGGACACCCGGTGTGCCGGGGTGCGGCCGAGGTCGGTGGCCGTCGTGGTCAGCGCGGCCGGCGTGCCCGACTCCACCAAGGTGCCGCCCTCCAGGTCGAGTTCGACGGCGGGCGGGTGCTGGGCCCAGCGGTGGTCGGTGCGGACCCGCAGCAGCACGGTGCCGTGTGCGGGGACGGTCGCCGACAGGGTGCCCGCGGTGTGGGAGCTCCGGTGCTGCCACAGGTCGCGCAGGGTGTAGGCGGGGGCGTCCGGGAGACCGACGGCCTTCGCGTCGGTGGTGATGCGCTGCGGGGTGTCGGACTCGTTGAACAGCGCCACCGCCCGGCTGCCGTCCCGCATCTCCTTGGCGACGACCCAGCGGCCGCCCTCGGAGGAGATCACGGTGCCCTGCTTGCCCAGCGGATCCTGGTCGACCGCGATGACCTCCCGGTTGCCGAGGATCTCCAGGGTCTCGTCGGACGCTTGGCGCAGGTCGGTGCCGATGAGGAGCGGCGCCGCCATGATCGACCACATCGAGAAGTGGGTGCGGTACTCGGTGGCGGTCATGCCGCCGTTGCCGACCTCCAGCATGTCCGGGTCGTTCCAGTTGCCCGGGCCGGCGTACGGGGCGAGCGGGAGGTTCTCCTTCATGATCGACAGCATCGAGACCCAGTTGTCACGGATGTCCCCGGTGGTCCGCCACAGATGGCCGAGACCGCCCGCCCACTCCCAGGGCTTGTTCTCGCCCCATTCGCAGATGCTGTAGACGATGGGCCGGCCGGTGGCCCTCAGGGCGTCGCGCATGGTGGTGTACCGCTGCACGGCGTCCAGGCCCTGGTTGTTGCAGTTGTCGTACTTGAGGTAGTCCACGCCCCAGTCGGCGAACTGCTGCGCGTCGCTGTACTCGTGGCCCAGCGCGCCGGGCATCCCGGTGCTGTCGCACGTCTTCGTGCCCGCGCTGGTGTAGATCCCGAGCTTGAGCCCCTTGGCGTGCACGTAGTCGGCGACCGCGGCGATGCCGTTCGGGAAGCGCGCCGGGTCCGGCACCAGCTTGCCGTCGGCGCCCCGCTGCGGGAGCGCCCAGCAGTCGTCGAGGTTCACGTACTCGTACCCGGCGTCCTTGAGACCCTTCTCGACGAAGATGTCCGCGATGCCCTTGACCATCGCCTCGTTGAACTCGGCGCGACAGTGCGTGGAGTTCCAGTTGTTGAAGCCCATGGGCGGGGTGAGGGCGAGGCCGTCGCCGGGGGCGGGTGCGGGCTGGGCCCGGGCGGCCGGCCCGGCGGCGGCCGCGGGGGCGGCGAGTCCCGCCGCGCACAGCAGAGCGGCGACGAGTGCCCCGGCCAGGGGTCTGCGGGTCGGGCGGGGGGAAAGGTGACGTTTCATTACGTTCCTCCGAATCCGCGGCAGATGGAACGACGGGTGAACGCGCCACGGGCGCGGGGGGACACGGCCTCCCTCGGAGCCCGGTCACCCTGCGGCATGTGCACGTCATCGTTGAGCGTTTACGTTAGGACGTGTCGTGCTTTGTTGGAAGAGGGTGGGTGATGGTGATTCGATCGCACTTGTGGGCCGTACGGGCACCGGCCGTGACCCCGGGCCGGTCACGCAGTTGAAGCAGGCATGAAGAAGCGCAGCATGCTCGCCATCGCCTCCCTGGCCACCGGGTTCGTCGTCGCCGCCGTCAGCCCGTCCCACGCCGCCCCGCAGGACCTCCCGCTCCACCAGGTCGACGTGGACGACACGCTCGGCACCGTCGAACACGCCGTCACCGCCGAGGGACTGTCCCTGGATCAGGGCGGCTCGGTACTGGGCGGCTGACCCGCCCCACGCGCCCCGTGCGGCGCCGGTGCCCCACGTCCGGTGGGCACCGGCGCCGCCGTCGTACGCCCTCAACTGGGCCTGGTTTCCGTGGCAGGGTGAAGCGGGCAAGCCACAGGGGGCCAAGACAAGAGGGGGACCTGTGACCGTCGTCTGGATCAACGGCGCGTTCGGTGCGGGGAAGACCACCACCGCACGGGAACTGATCGAACTGATCCCGAACAGCACGCTCTTCGATCCCGAGGTCATCGGCGCGGCACTCGCGCACCTGCTGCCGCCCAAGCGCCTCGCCGAGGCAGGCGACTTCCAGGACCTGCCGATCTGGCGGCGCCTGGTGATCGACACCGCGGCCGCGATGCTCGCCGAACTCGGCGGGACCCTCGTGGTCCCCATGACCCTGCTGCGCCAGGAGTACCGCGACGAGATCTTCGGCGGTCTCGCCGCCCGCCGGATAGCGGTCCGGCACGTCCTGCTGGCCCCGGCTGAAACGATCCTGCGGGAGCGGATAGCGAGCCGTGAGACACCGGAGGACCCGCCGGACGGCGAGCTGCGGGTCCGGCAGTGGTGCCACGACCACATCGAGCCCTACCGCGCCGCCCTCGCCTCCTGGCTCACCGCCGACGCCCACCCCGTCGACACGGGTGCCCTCACGCCGTACGAGGCCGCCGCCCGGGTCGCCGAGGCCGTCGGTACGGGTGCCGTACCGGCCTGCGAGATCGTGCAGACACCGGAACCCACCGGCGAGACCGTCGCCGCCGGCGTCCTGCTCTTCGACGAGCAGGACCGGGTCCTGCTCGTCGACCCCACCTACAAGCCCGGCTGGGAGTTCCCCGGCGGCGTCGTCGAACCCGGCGAGGCGCCGGCCCGCGCCGGCATGCGCGAGGTCGCCGAGGAGACCGGGCTCAGCCTCACCGACGTACCGGCCCTGCTGGTCGTCGACTGGGAACCACCGGCACCTCCCGCCTACGGCGGCCTGCGGCTGCTCTTCGACGGCGGCCGGCTCGACACCGCGGACGCCGGCCGGGTCCTGCTGCCCGGACCGGAGCTGCGCGACTGGCGCTTCGCCACCGAGGACGAGGCCGCCGGTCTGCTGCCCCCGGCCCGCTACGAGCGCCTGCGCTGGGCCCTTAGGGCCCGGGAACGCGGCGCCGCGCACTACCTGGAGGCGGGCACACCGGTCGGCTGACCCCTCGCGTCAGCGCCCGGGACACCTGTCTCGGACCGGCCCGGCGACGCCCGCGTCCCGTGACGAGGGCCGCCGCCGGGCCGCGGAGCGCGCAGGGGCGGGGCGCCGCTCAGCTCCCCGCGTAGTTCCGCAGGAACAGCGCCTCCGCCACCGACAGCCGCTCCAGCTCCTCGGGCGACACGCTCTCGTTCACGGCGTGGATCTGCGCCTCCGGCTCGCTCAGGCCGATCAGCAGGATCTCCGCCTCCGGGTAGAGCGACGCGAGGGTGTTGCACAGCGGGATGGAGCCGCCCTGGCCGGCGTACTGCATCTCCTGGCCCGGGTACGCCACCGCCATCGCGTCCGCCATCGCCTGGTACGCCGGGCTGGTGGTGTCGGCGCGGAACGCCTGGCCCTGGCCGATCTGTTCGACCTGCACCCGCGCGCCCCACGGCGTGCGCGTCTCCAGGTGCGCCTGGAGCAGCTTGGTGGCCTCCGCGGCGTCCACGCCCGGCGGCACCCGCAGGCTCACCAGCGCCCGGGCGCCCGCCTGCACCGACGGCGTCGCCCCGACCACCGGCGGGCAGTCGATGCCGAGCACCGTCACCGCGGGGCGCGCCCAGATGCGGTCGGCGACCGAACCGGAACCGATCAGCTCCACACCGTCCAGCACCCGGGCGTCCCGGCGGAACTGCTCCTCGTCGTACGCCAGCCCCTCCCACGCGCTGTCCGCCGCCAGACCGTCGACGGTCGTCGAACCGTCCTCGGCGCGCAGCGAGTCCAGGACGCGGATCAGCGCGGCCAGCGCATCGGGGGCGGCGCCGCCGAACTGGCCGGAGTGCAGGTTGCCCTCCAGCGTGTCGACCTTCACGCGCACCAGCGTCATGCCGCGCAGGGTCGAGGTGACCGTGGGCAGACCGACCCGGAAGTTGCCCGCGTCGCCGATGACGATCGTGTCCGCCGCCAGCAGCTCCGGGTGCTGCTCCGCGTACCGCTCGAGGCCGCCCGTGCCCTGCTCCTCGGAGCCCTCGGCGATCACCTTGACGTGCACCGGCACGCCGCCGTTCGCCTTCAGCGCCCGCAGCGCGAGCAGGTGCATCAGCACACCGCCCTTGCAGTCGGCGGCACCGCGCCCGTACCAGCGGCCGTCGCGCTCGGTCAGCTCGAACGGCGGCGTGTCCCAGCCCGCCTCGTCCAGCGGCGGCTGCACGTCGTAGTGCGCGTAGAGCAGCACCGTCTTCGCGCCCTCGGGGCCGGGCAGGTGGCCGTAGACCGACTGGGTGCCGTCCGGCGTGTCCAGCAGGGCCACGTCCTCGAAGCCCTCGGCGCGCAGCGCGGCCGCTATCCAGTTGGCGGCGCCCACGCTCTCGCTGCGCGGGAACTGGTCGAAGTCCGCCACCGACTTGAAGGCCACCAGCGCGGCGAGCTCCTCCTTCGCCCTGGGCATCAGCGACGACACGGTCTCGGCGACCGGATTCGACGACATGGGCACGCTCCTTGTGGGTGCGACGTTGTACCGACGGGTACGAGAGCGGGCGCTGCGGACGAGTGCCCCGCGCGCGTACCGCGTGTACGGGTGATCGTGCGGGTGCGGACACCTCCCGGTGTGCGGGAGGCGTCCGTCGCCGATCCTCCCACAGTGGCCTGCGGCGATGCCCGCCGTAGGATGCGGGGGTCAGGTGCGGCATGCGGTTTGATCGGAGCAGTAGACCATCGTGAGCAGCGAGAACTCTTCGGCGGACGACACGCGTCAGGTCTGGGACGTCGTCGTGGTGGGCGCGGGACCGGCGGGGGCCTCGGCCGCCTACGCGGCGGCGGTCGCGGGGCGGCGCGTCCTGCTGCTGGAGAAGGCGGAGCTGCCCCGCTACAAGACGTGCGGCGGCGGCATCATCGGCCCCTCGCGCGACACCTTGCCCCCCGGATTCGACCTGCCCTTCCGGGACCGCGTGCACGCGGTGACGTTCTCCCACAACGGCCGTTTCACCCGGACCCGGCGCTCCAAGCAGATGCTGTTCGGCCTGATCAACCGGCCCGAGTTCGACCAGCAACTCGTCGAGCACGCCCAGAAGGCGGGCGCCGAGCTGCGCACCGGAGCGACGGTGACCCGGGTCGAGCAGCACGGGTCGGCGGTGCCCGACCGGCGCACGGTCGCCGTCGTCCTCCAGGGCGGCGAGACGGTGCTGGCCCGGGCCGTCGTCGGCGCGGACGGCAGCGCCAGCCGGATAGGCGCGCACGTCGGGGTGAAGCTCGACCAGGTCGACCTCGGCCTGGAGCTGGAGGTCCCGGTGCCCGAGACCGTCGCCGACGACTGGAAGGGCCGGGTCCTCATCGACTGGGGGCCGCTGCCGGGCAGTTACGGCTGGGTCTTCCCCAAGGGGGACACGCTGACCGTCGGTGTCATCTCGGCGCGCGGCGAGGGCGCGGCGACCAAGCGGTACCTGGAGGACTTCGTCGGGCGGCTCGGTCTCGCCGGCTTCGAACCGAGCATCTCCTCCGGCCACCTGACCCGCTGCCGTGCCGACGACTCGCCGCTGTCCCGGGGCCGGGTGCTGGTGTGCGGGGACGCGGCGGGGCTCCTGGAGCCGTGGACCCGCGAGGGCATCTCGTTCGCACTGCGCTCGGGGCGGCTCGCGGGGGAGTGGGCCGTGCGCATCGCGGAGGCGCACGACGCGGTGGACGCCCGCAAGCAGGCCCTGAACTACGCGTTCGCCGTCAAGGCCGGGCTCGGCGTCGAGATGAGCGTCGGCAAGCGGATGCTGACGATCTTCGAGCGCCGCCCGGGTCTCTTCCACGCGGCGCTGACCGGTTTCCGCCCCGCCTGGAAGGCCTTCCGCGACATCACCCAGGGCTCGACGACCCTGGGCGAACTGGTCCGCAACCACCCGTTGGCCCAGCGCGTCCTGTCCGCGGTCGACCGCCGCTCCCCGGAACCCGCCCAGGCCGACCCGGCTTCCTGACCCCGCGCCCCCGCACCTCCGCGCGGCCATGCCGTGCCGTCTCAGTTGCGGGCAGTCGTGCCTGCCCCAGTGCCTGAACGGCCTGGGGCCCCAGGGGGACGGCTGGGTGCAGCGGCACCCCGCAGCGCCGGGCCCCGCGAGTCCCGGCCGGCACTCACACCGGGCACCCCGCCAACGCCGGGCCGCCCCCGGCCCGTACTCCCCCGGGAGTACGCGCCACCACCACGCACAGGTGACGCCCCCCACCGCCCCCGACGTCTAGCGTGGCCCGCATGGACGGACAGCACGACGGCCCCCCATGGCGCAGGCACCGGACCGACGAGCCGCACCACCCCCGCCTGCCCTGGCTCTCCACCGGGCTGATCACGGCGTTCGTACTGGGCGGCTCGACCTTCGCCGCCCACGCCCAGCAGGGCGAACGGACCGCGCTCGACCCCGCGGGCCGCGCCCTGCTGCTCGTCACCTGCCTCGCCCTGCTGGCCCGCCGGCGCCACCCCGTGGCCGTCGTGTGCGGCACGGCCGCCGGCACCCTGGCCTACCTCGGCGCCGGATATCCGTACGGGCCGGTCTTCCTCGCCGTCGCCGTGGCCTGCTTCAGCGCCGTCGTCGCCGGCCACCGCCGGGCCGCCTGGAGCGCGATGGCCGCGCTGTGGGCCGGGCACGTCCTGCTGGCCCACTGGCTCTACCGGTGGCTCCCGCCGTCCGGGGACTCGGCCGAGCCCTGGGGGCAGGAGCTGGTCATCGCCGCCTGGGTGGTGGCTATCGTCGCCCTGTCGGAGCTGGCCCGCACCCGGCGCGAGCAGTGGGCGCGGGAGCGGGCCGAACGGGCCCAGGCCGCCAGGCGGCGCGCGGACGAGGAGCGGCTGCGGATCGCCCGCGAACTGCACGACGTCCTCGCCCACAGCATCTCCGTCATCAACGTGCAGGCGGGCGTCGGTCTCGCCCTCCTGGACAGTGACCCCGAGCAGGCCCGTACCGCGCTCACCACCATCAAGGACCAGAGCAGGGAGGCGCTCGGCGAGGTCCGTCAGGTCCTCCACACCCTCCGCGCGCCCGGGGACGCGCCGCGCGCGCCGGCTCCCGGCCTGGACCGGCTGCCGGAGCTGGTGGACCAGGCGGCGGGCGCGGGCCTCACCGTGGAGGTCGAGGGGAAGCCGCCGCGCCTGCCGCCGGCCACCGACCTCGCCGCGTTCCGGATCGTCCAGGAGGCCCTCACCAACGTCGTCCGGCACTCGGGCTCGCGCCGCGCTCGTGTCCGCCTCGCCCGGGACGGCGGCGCGCTGCTGCTGCGCATCGACGACGACGGGCCCGCGACCGGCGCCGACGCCGGCGGCAGCGGCAACGGGCTGGCCGGGATGCGGGAGCGGGCGGCCGCACTCGGTGGCACCATCGAGGCGGGCCCGCGCCCCGACGGCGGCTTCCGGGTGCTCGCGTCCCTGCCGCTCACCGTGCGGCACGCCGAGGAGTCCGAGGAGGAGGTGGAGGACCGGTGATCCGCGTCCTGCTCGCCGACGACCAGTCACTGGTCCGGGCGGGCTTTTGCGCCCTGCTGGACGCCCAGCCGGACATCGAGGTGGCCGGTGAGGCCGCCGACGGCGAGGAGGCGGTGCGCGCGATCCGTGAACTGCGCCCGGACGTCGTCCTGATGGACATCCGCATGCCCGTCCTCGACGGCCTGGCGGCCACCCGCCGGGTCACCCGGGAGGAGGCGCTGAGGGACGTGAAGGTGGTCATGCTCACCACCTTCGAGCTGGACGAGTACGTCTTCGAGGCCATCCGCTCGGGCGCCTCCGGGTTCCTGGTCAAGGACACCGAGCCCGACGAACTGCTGCGCGCCGTGCGGGCGGTGGTCGCCGGGGACGCGCTGCTCTCACCGGGGGTGACCCGCCGCCTGATCGCCGAGTTCGCGGCGCGGTCCAAGGAACCGGCCGCCGCCGAAGAGCTGTCCCGGCTCACCGAGCGGGAACGGGAGGTGATGGCCCTGGTCGGCATCGGCCTGTCCAACGAGGAGATCGCCCGCCGCCTGGTCGTCAGCCCTCTCACGGCCAAGACCCACGTGAGCCGCACCATGGTGAAGCTGGGCGCCCGGGACCGCGCCCAACTCGTGGTCCTGGCCTACGAGTCGGGGCTGGTCCGGCCGGGGTGGCTGGGCTGATCCCCGCGTCCGAACCGGACCAGCACGCTCACCACCCGGGCGACGAACACCACGACGGCCAGCACCGTGGCCGTGCCGACCAGTCCGCCCCGCACCCCGGCCGGCAGCCCGAAGACACAGGCAGGCCCCGCCAGGGCCCCGAACAGTACCGCCGCCGCGAACGCCGCGCTGCACAGCGCGTATCCGATCTCGACGGTCATCGCATCACGCTCGCCCTGCGTGCGGCGTCCCCCGTTGCTGGTCATGCCGGCAGTCTGCGGTCCCGCGTCCGCCGCGGCAAGCGCGGGCCTGCGCCGCTCAGCTCCAGGTGACGGCCGACTTCTCGCGCCACAGTTCGGCGAGGGATCGGTCGCCGGCCACCTCCGGGAACGGCCGGCGGTTCCACAGCGCCGCGTACAACGCCGCCGCGGGACCGGTCAGTTCGCAGTCTGCGGTGCCGGCGTCGGTGTGGTCCGTCACGGGCGGCTCGGCCGACAGCCGTACGGTCCACACCGCACCGGGGACGTCCGTCGCCCGTATCCGCAGTGTGCGGGGGTCCTGGGTGCGCACGGCGCTCCTGGGACGGGCGTGCATGCCGCACAGCAGCTCGTCGACGCCGTCCACGGCGAAGTCCGTGCGGATGCCGGAGGGGGCTCCGCCCCGGGCCGACTCGGCGTCGAGCCGGTGCACGGTCGTCTCGTGCGCCTGCCGCCGGGCCCAGAACGCCAGCGGCGACGGTGCCGGCAGGAAGTGCCAGCAGCGCACGTCGGCAGGTGCGGTGGCGAGGGCGGCGACGAGGGACTCGTGACCCTCGCGGAACCAGGCCACGAGCTCGTCGCCGTCCAGGTCGGGCAGGCCGCCGTCGGGGTGGTACGACGTGTGGCCCTCGGTGACGAACGCGGTGGCCCAGCGGTGCACCATCCCGGTGTGCCGCAGCAGGTCCCGCACCTGCCAGCCGGGGCAGGTCGGCACGTCGGCGCCGGCCCCCGCCTTCTCGGCGGCGGACGCCAGCAGCCCGCCCTCCCGGTCCAGTGTCTCGACGAACGCGGTGATCTCCATGGCGGAGAGTGTGCACGACGAAGCGCGCTCCCGGGGAGGCCGGTAGCGGCTGCCGTGCGGTCAGGGGGAGGCCGCCGCGCGCCGGGTACCGATCGTGATGAGCACCGCCACGCCCGCCAGTACCGCGACGCTGGTGAGAGCCGCCGGCAGCGAGAACCAGTCGGCCATGAAGCCGATCGCGGGCGGCCCGAGCAGCATGCCGCCGTAGCCCAGCGTGGACGCGGTCGCCACGCCACCGGGGCCGCCCAGCCCGCCGGCCCGTTCCACCGCGACGGGGAAGAGGTTGGCGAGCCCGAGGCCGGTGACCGCGAAGCCGAACAGCGCCGCCCACACGGAGGGCGCGAACGAGCCGAGCAGCATCCCGGCCACGGCGAGGACGCCGCCGGCCACCAGCGTGGGCGTCCGGCCGAGGCGCTCCAGCAGCGTGGTGCCGGTCAGCCGGCCCACGGTCATGGCGAGCGCGAAGCAGGAGTACCCGGCCGCCGCCAGGCCCGGAGAGGCGTCGAGGTCCTGTTCCAGATGCAGGGCGCCCCAGTCGGCCATGGCCCCTTCGCCGTACGCCGTGCACAGCGCGATCAGGCCGAAGGTGAGGACCAGGCGACGCGTCCGGCCGTCGAGCCGGCGCGGGGCGCCGTCGTCCTGGCGGGGCGTCTGGCCGGGCGGGACGGCGGGCTCGCAGCGCAGCAGGGCACGGCCCGCGACCAGGGTGACCAGCAGGCCGATCACGGTGAGGCCGAGCAGATGCCGGGTGGGCGACAGCGACCCGGCGACGAGTCCGCCGAGCCCGGCGCCGGCCATGCCGCCGAGGCTGAACGCGGCGTGGAAGCTCGGCATGATCGGCCGCCGCAGCACGCTCACCAGGTCGACGGCGGCACTGTTGAAGGCGACGTTGATCCCGCCGTACGCGCTGCCGAAGACCAGCAGGACGGTACCGAGGGCGAGCGCGGAGTGGGTCAGCGGGGGCAGCGCGATGCTGAGGCAGAGCAGGACCGCGCAGGCGACGGTGACGGGATGGCTGCCGTAGCGGCGGCACAGCCGGCCGGTGAGGGTCATGGTGATCACGGCGCCGGCCGAGACACCGAGGAGCGCCATCCCGAGCGCGCCGGTGGACGCGCCGGTCTGATCCTTGATGGCGGGGATCCGCACGACCCAGCCCGCGAAGACGAAGCCGTCGAGGGCGAAGAAGGCGGTCAGGGCCGTACGGAGGCGGGTGAGGTCGTCGCGGGGACCCGGCACGACGCTGTGCGATCGGGTTTTGTTTATTTGCGGCACAAAACCAGGCTAGGCGGGGGACCGGGGGAGCGGCAAGGCCGTGTCCCCGTCCGCCGCCCGTCCGCTGTCCGCCGGTCCCCCTCCCTCCCCTCCCCTCCCTGTCCGCCTCACCCGCGGTGTGCGGCGATCACCCTCCGGTACCAGTGGTAGCTGTCCTTGGGCGTCCGCTCCTGCGTGTCGTAGTCGACCCGCACGATGCCGAAGCGCTTGTCGTAGCCGTGCGCCCACTCGAAGTTGTCCAGCAGCGACCACACGTAGTACCCGCGCACGTCCACCCCGGCGTCGATCGCCGCCCGCAGCGCGGTGAGGTGGTCGCGCAGATAGGCGACCCGGTCGGTGTCGTGCACCGCGCCGTCGGCGGCGACCGTGTCGTCCTCCGCCGAGCCGTTCTCCGTGATGTGGACCGGCGGGAGAGCGTCGCCGTACCGCTCCTTCAGCCCGACCAGCAGCCCGGTGAAGCTGTCCGGGACGACCGGCCAGTTCATCGCCGTGTGCCGCACGCCGGGGAGCCGTACCTCCTCGTAGCGGTTGTCCGTCGCCACGCGCAGCGCCGGGTCGCTCTCGCGGTGGGGGGAGTCGGCGACCACGATCGGCCGGTAGTAGTTGATGCCGAGGAAGTCCAGCGGGCGGGAGATCAGCTCCAGGTCGCCGTCCCGCCGGAAGTCCGCCCCGGTGATCAGCTCGCCCCAGGTCTCCTCCTCGGCGGCCGGGTAGCGGCCCGCGAGGATCGGCTCGGTCCACACCAGGTTGTGCTGCGTGTCCGCGCGGAGCACCGCCGCCAGGTCGGCGGGGGAGCCGGAGGCGGGCAGGTTGCGGTCCAGGTTGAGCGTGATGCCGACCTCGCGCACCCCGGCGGCACGCAGGGTCTCGACGGCCAGTCCGTGGCCGACCAGGAGGTGGTGGGCGGCGGCCAGCGCACCCCGGCCCTCCTGGGCGCCGGGGGCGTGCCGGCCGATCGAGTAACCGAGGAAGGAGCTGCACCACGGCTCGTTGAGCGTGATCCAGCGCGGCACCCGGTCGCCCAGGTGCCCGGCGACCACCGCGGTGTACTCCGCGAACCGCTCCGCCGTCTCCCGCACCCGCCAGCCGCCCCGGTCCTCCAGCGCCTGGGGCAGGTCCCAGTGGTAAAGGGTGGCGGCCGGTTCGATGCCCGCCGCCAGCAGTTCGTCCACCAGGCGGGAGTAGAAGTCGAGGCCCTTGGGGTTCACCGGGCCCGAGCCCTCGGGCACGATGCGCGGCCAGGCGACCGAGAAGCGGTACGAGTCCACGCCCAGGCCGCGCAGGAGCGCCACGTCCTCCCGGTAGCGGTGGTAGTGGTCGCAGGCCACGTCACCGGTGTCGCCGTTCGCCGTCAGACCGGGGGTGTGGCTGTAGGTGTCCCAGATCGACGGGCCGCGGCCGTCCTCCCGCGCCGCGCCCTCGATCTGGTACGAGGCGGTCGCGGCGCCGAAGACGAAGCCGGGCGGGAAGCGGGGAAGGTCGCTCATGCGGGGGAGCCCCTCTGCTGGTGCGGTGGTCACTTGACGGAGCCGCCGGTGATCCCGGCGGCGATGTACTTCTGGGCGAGGACGAGCAGGACCGCCGCCGGCACGGCGGACAGCACGGACGCGGCCATCACCGAGCCCCAGTCGCCGACGTGCGCGCCGATGTACTGGTAGATGCCCAGGGTGATGGGCTTGACGTCGTCCGTCGTGTTCAGGGTGAGCGCGAACATGAAGTCGCTCCACGAGAACAGGAACGCGAACAGACCCGAGGTGATCAGCGAGTTGCGGCTCATCGGCAGCACCACCCGCAGGAACGTCCGCACCGGTCCGGCGCCGTCGATCTGCGCGGCCTCGATCACCTCGCCCGGGATCGACACCATGAAGGACCGCATCAGCACGATGGAGAACGGGATGCCGAGCGAGGCGTCCGCCAGCATCAGGCCGAAGTACGAGTTGACCAGGCCCAGGTCCACATAGGAGTTGTAGAGCGCGTTGGCGATGACGATGCCCGGCACCATCTGGGTGATCAGCGTGCCGAACACGATGGTGCGCGAGCCGCGCAGCCCGAACCGCGCCAGCCCGTAGGCCGCGGGCGCCGCGATCGCCAGGCAGATGACGACCGCGCCGAGCGAGACGGCCAGCGAGGTCAGCAGGTGCCCGCCCTGGTCGCCGATCGCCTTGGAGAAGCCGGACAGGTCCAGGCCGCCCGGCACCGGGTCGACCCGGAGCAGGCCCGCGTCGGGCTGGAGCGCGGTGTTGAGCATCCAGTACAGCGGGAAGAGCATCACGCACAGGACGATCACGCCGGCGACGGTGGAACCCCAGCGGCGCCGGGAGGCGGGGGGCATGCGGGAGGCCATGGACGTCACTTCCCCTCGGTGCGGTTGGCCCGCAGATAGAACACCGCGAACACGGCGGAGATCAGGATGAGCACGTTGCCGACGACGGCGCCCGCGCCGAAGTCCAGCTGGACGAAAGAGTTCTGGTAGGTCAGCGTGCCGAGCGTCTGGGTGGCGTCGGCCGGGCCGCCGTCGGTCAGGGCGAGGATCAGGTCGAGGATCTTGACCGTCGACATGAAGCCCAGCACGAGCACCACCGTGACGACCGGCTTGAGCATCGGCAGGGTCACAGAGCGGAAGGTCCGCCACGCGGAGGCGCCGTCCAGGGCGGCCGCCTCGTGCAGTTCCTTCGGGATCTCCTGGAGACCGCCGTACAGGATGACCATGTTGAACGGGATGCCGATCCAGATGTTGACCAGGACGACCGACAGCAGCGCCATGTGCGGACTGGTCAGCCAGGGGGTGTGGCCCCCGATGCCGAGGGTGTCCAGGAACGAGTTCAGCACGCCGGTGTCCTGGTCGAGGATGCGCCGCCAGACGATGCCGGACACCACCATGGGCACCAGCCAGGGCAGCAGGATCAGCGAGCGCAGCACCCCGCCCAGCGGGAAGCGGCGGCTGAAGAACACCGCGAGCGCGAGGCCGATGCAGAACTGCCCGAGGAGCGAGCCGGCGGTGAAGACGAGCGTGTGCCACAGCGCCTTGCCGAACAGGGCGTCCCGGAACACCTGGGACCAGTTGTCGGCGCCGTTGAAGGGTGCCTCACCGGTGAAGAAGGTCTTCGGCGTGTAGTCCTGGAAGCTCATCACGACGTTGCGGACGAGCGGGTAGCCGAAGAACAGCAGCATGAAGACGACGGCGGGGGCGACGAACCCCCACTGCGCGAGCCTGCGCCGGCGCCCGGCCCGGGCCGGGTCCGGCACGGTCGCTCCGGGCGTCTCGGCGGGTGCCTGCGCGGTGACGGTGGACGTGGTCATGGTGGCGCTCCCTCAGTTCCCGCTCGTGGCCCGCTGCTGGGCGCGCTTCAGGGCCGCCTCGCTGGACTGGCCGGTCAGGGCGGACTGGAAGGCGCTCTGCAGGGCGAGCGACACGCTCGACCAGCCCGCGCCGAGCTTCGCCGTCCGGGACCGGGCGACGGCCACCTGGTCGGCGAGGGATTCCAGCTCGGGCACCTTCTCGCGCCAGAGGGCGGCGGCCTTCGCGTTCGCCGGGACCATCCAGCTGTTGAGGGCGTAGGTGAGCTGCTCCTGTTCGCTCGCCAGACAGGCGACGATCTTCCCGGCCGTCCTCTCCCGCGCCTCGTCACCGGTGTCGGGCACGGTGAGCACCGCGCCGCCGAGCGGGCCGACCGAGTCGTCGCCGGCCTCGGGCACCGGGATCGGCGCGATGCCCCAGTGCAGGGACTCGTCGCCGTTGAGGGTCTCCACCTGCCACGGACCGTTGATCATCATCGCCGCGTTGCCGGCCATGAACTGGTCGTTGACGTCCGCCTGGGTCCAGTTGACGGTCGACTTGGAGAGCGAGCCGTCCTTCAGCAGGCCCTTCCAGTAGTCGAGAGCCTCGACGACCTCCGGGCCGTCCAGGTCGGTCTCGTCGCCGCCGTTGGACCACATGAACGGCGTGAACTGGAAGACGCCGTCCTCCGCGCCGCCCGCGCTGAGCGCCAGGCCGTACTGCTTCCCGCGGGTGAGTTTCTTCGCGGTCTCGCGCAACTCGGCCCAGGTGGTGGGGACCTCGACGCCCGCCCGGTCGAGGGCGTCCTTGTCGTAGAAGAGGGCGAGCGTGTTCACGGAGCGGGCGGCCCCGTAGTACGTGCCCTCGTACGAGCCGAAGTCGACGATGCCCTCGGGAATGCCGTCGGTGCTCAGCCCGAGGCTCCTGAGGTCGACCAGGCCGCCGGCGTCGGCGAAGGCCGGCATCTCGGACGCGTCGAACTGCACGATGTCGGGCAGCGACCTGGACGACGCCATGCGCAGCGCCTTCGTCATCACCTGCGCCGCGGGGACGCTCTGCTGCTGGACGGTGACCCCGAGCCGTTCGCCGCAGCGGGCCATCGCCTCCGCGTCCCAGCGGTGGTACGACTCGTCGGTCGAGGAGTTCATCACGGTGTACACGTCCGCGTCGCGCTGCTGCCCGCAGCCGGTCAGCGCCGTCGCCCCGACCAGGACGGAGACGGCGGCGAGCGGGACGGTGGCTCTGCGTGAGCGTTCGCGCCCGCGATGCGCGGAGTTGAAGCGCTTCGACATCATGCGGCCCTTGCTGTCGTACGATCCGGCTTCCTTGCCGGACGGTTTTGTTTGGTGTGATGACTAATACGTCAGGGGTGGGGTGCGGCGCTAGAGGCAAGCGGCATCCATCTCATTCTCCCGCCCCGTGAGAGCCTCGCTCTTTTCGGTGATCATGCCTGTTCAGAGCCATGTTTACCGAGAGAGGGCCTGTGCTCCGGGGTGTGTTCTGTGTACGATCACACTGCTGTGGGACGGCCTTCGCGCACCCACTCGACCGCTCCCGCCCCACCCAAGGAAGATCATGAAGTTCACCGACGGCTTCTGGCTCATCCGCGAGGGCGTGCACATCTCGTACGCCACCGAGGTACGTGCTGTACGCCAAGAATCGAAGCGCTTCACCGCCCATGCCGCCGTGAAGAAGGTGACGCGGCGGGGCGACACGCTCAACGCCCCGCTCCTCACGGTCGAGTGCTTCTCTCCCGCCGAGGGCGTCATCGGCGTGCGGGTCACCCACCACGCCGGCAAGCACCGGCCGGGCCCCGACTTCGCCCTCACGGGCACCCCGGACGGCGCCGGCCAGGTGCGGAGGGACGGCACCGTCACCGAACTGACCAGCGGCCCGCTCACCCTGCGCCTGGACGGCGAGGGCCCCTTCGGCCTGACCTTCCACGACGCCGACGGACGCGAACTGACCCGCGCCGACGCCAAGAGCACCGCCTTCGCCACCACCGGCGACGGCGCCCACCACATGCTGGGCCGGCTCGCGCTCGGCGTCGGCGAGCAGATCTACGGCCTGGGCGAGCGTTTCACCCCGTTCGTGAAGAACGGCCAGGTCGTCGACGTCTGGCAGGCCGACGGCGGCACCAGCAGCGAGCAGGCGTACAAGAACATCCCGTTCTACCTCTCCTCACGCGGCTACGGCGTCTTCGTCAACCACCCCGGCGCCGTCTCCTTCGAGGTCGGCTCGGAGTCCGTCGGACAGGTCCAGTTCAGCGTCGAGGACCAGACCCTGGAGTACTACGTCGTCGCCGGGCCCACCCCCAAGGACGTCCTCACCCGCTACACCGCCCTCACCGGCCGCCCGGCCCTGCCGCCCGCCTGGTCCTTCGGCCTGTGGCTCACCACGTCCTTCACCACCTCCTACGACGAGCGGACGGTCACCTCCTTCGTCGACGGCATGGCCGAGCGGGGCATCCCCCTGAGCGTCTTCCACTTCGACTGCTTCTGGATGCGCGAGTACCAGTGGTGCGACTTCCAATGGGACCCGGAGGTCTTCCCCGACCCGGAGGGGATGCTCGCCCGGCTCAAGGCCAAGGGGCTGAAGGTCAGCGTCTGGATCAACCCCTACATCGCCCAGAAGTCCCCGCTCTTCGAGGAGGCCGCCGCCCTCGGACACCTGGTGCGCCGGCCCAACGGCGACATCTGGCAGTGGGACCTGTGGCAGGCCGGGATGGGCCTGGTCGACTTCACCAGCCCGGCCGCCCGCGACTGGTTCGCCGGCAAGCTCAAGCCGCTGCTCGACCAGGGCGTGGACTGCTTCAAGACCGACTTCGGCGAACGCGTCCCCACCGACGTCGTCTGGCAGGACGGTTCCGACCCGGAGCGGATGCACAACTACTACACCCATCTGTTCAACCGGACCGTCTTCGAACTCCTCGAGAAGGAACGCGGCCAGGGCGAGGCCGTCCTCTTCGCCCGCTCGGCGACCGCGGGCGGCCAGCAGTACCCCGTCCACTGGGGCGGCGACTGCTGGTCCTCCTTCGAGGCGATGGCCGAGTCCCTCCGGGGCGGCCTGTCCCTGTCGCTGAGCGGCTTCGGCTTCTGGAGCCACGACATCGGCGGCTTCGAGGGCACGCCCGACCCGGCGGTCTTCAAGCGCTGGCTCGCCTTCGGCCTGCTCTCCTCGCACAGCCGCCTGCACGGCTCCTCGTCGTACCGGGTGCCGTGGGAGTTCGGCGACGACGCGGTCGACGTGGCCCGCCGCTTCACCCTGCTCAAGCACCGCCTGATGCCCTATCTCTACGGTGCCGCCGCCGAGGCCCACCGCACCGGCGTGCCCGTGATGCGGCCCATGGTCCTGGAGTTCCCGCACGATCCCGGGTGCCGCCCGCTGGACCGTCAGTACATGCTCGGACCCGACCTCCTGGTCGCCCCGGTCTTCACCGAGGACGGCGAGGTCGAGGTCTACCTCCCTGAGGGCACCTGGACGCACCTGCTGTCCGGCGAGCGCGTCACCGGCCCGGCGTGGCGCACCGAGCGGCACGGCTACGACAGCCTCCCGCTGTACGTCCGCGAGGGCGCCGTACTGCCGCTGGCCTCCGACGAACGGCGCCCCGACGGCGACTGGCTGGACGCCCCGGTCCTCCTGGCGCACCCCACCGCCGCGCCCGACTACGCCGCCGAGGTCACCGTGCCCGACCTGCTGGGCGCACCCGCCGCGACCTTCCGCGTCCGGCGCGACGGCGACCTCCTGCGCGTCACCGCGAACGGCACCGGCCGTCCGTTCACGGTGCGCGTCGCGGGCGGGGAGAGCGCCCGGGGCAGCGGTGAGGTGAGCGTGCCGCTGGGGTGAGCGCCCGTCAGCGGGGGAGGCCCTCCAGCGCCGTCAGCAGCCGGTCCACGTCGTCCGCGCTGCTGTACGGTGCGAGCCCCACCCGGACGCCGCCCCCGTCGCCCAGACCGAGGTGCCGGGAGGCCTCCAGCGCGTAGAAGGACCCGGCGGGGGCGTCGATCCCGCGCTCGGCCAGCAGGCGGTAGACCTCGGCCGGGGTCAGGCCCGCCACGGTGAACAGCAGGGTCGGCGTGCGCCGCGCGGCCCGCGAGTACACGGTGACCCCGTCGAGCGCGGCCAGCCCCCGCTCGATGCGGCCGCGCAGGGCGTCCTCGTGGGTCTCCAGCGCCGCGAAGGACGCGATCAGCCGCTCCCGCCGGCCGCCCCGCGCTCCCGGCGCCAGGTCCGCGAGGAAGTCCACCGCGGCACGGGCGCCGGCCAGCAGCTCGTACGGCAGCGTGCCCAGTTCGAACCGCTCCGGGACGGCGTCGCTGGAGGGCAGCAGCTTGTCCGGGTCCAGGGTCTCCAGGAACTCGGGCCGGGCAGCCAGCACGCCGAGGTGCGGGCCGAGGAACTTGTACGGCGCGCACACCAGCGTGTCCGCGCCGAGCGCGTCCATGTCGACGACGGCGTGTGAGGCGTAGTGCACCGCGTCGACGTGGAGCAGTGCCCCCACGCCGTGTGCCAGGCGGGCGACGGCCGGCAGGTCGGGCACGGTGCCGATGAGGTTGGACGCCGCCGTGACCGCGACCAGCCGCGTGCGCGGGGACAGCACGGCCTCGACGCTCTCGAGGGGCAGCTCCCCGGTGACCGGGTCGAAGTCGGCCCACCGCACGATCGCGCCGACCGCCCGGGCCGCCTGCGCCCACGGCCGGATGTTGGCGTCGTGATCGAGGCGCGTGACGACCACCTCGTCGCCCGGCGCCCACGTCTTGGCGAGCGTCCGGGACAGGTCGTACGTGAGCTGGGTGGCGCTGCGGCCGAAGACGACGCCCCGCGGATCGGCGGCCAGCAGGTCGCCCAGCGCGGCGCGGGCCCCCGTGACGATGCGGTCGGCGTTGCGCTCGCCCTCGGTGGTCCGGCCCCGGTTGGCCAGCGGAGCGGCCAGTGCCTCGGCGACGGCGTCGATGACGGGCTGCGGGGTCTGGGTGCCGCCAGGGGCGTCGAAGCGGGCGGTGCCGGACTTGAGGGCGGGTATCTGCGCGCGGATCGCGTCGATGTCGAGGGCCATGTGCACTCCAACCGAAGGCGGGGTCTCCCGCGTCATGATCGCAGCAGTGCCGCGAGCGGAACAGATCGCGGGGCGAGGGCGGGCACGGTTACGGACACCGGGTCAGGACTCGGCGTGCGCCGGACGCTTGTCGCGCCCGCCGGGGTGGCGGTGCCGCCAGGTCCAGAACACCGCGCAGGAAAGGAGCGCCCACCCGCCCAGCACCAGGTACGGGAACAGGTGCTGGTAGCCCTGGAAGTACACGGCCGTGTGCTGGGCGTTGACCGACCCGCCCGGCGGCAGCCACCGGCCGATCTCGCCCAGCGGGGACGGCAGCAGCGGCCAGGACACCGCGCCGCCGGACGACGGGTTGCCGAGCAGGACCATCAGACCCCAGGTCGGCAGCATCGCCCAGCGCCCGAACAGGGTGTTGAACATGGTGAACACCATGCCGGACGCGAACAGGGTGAGCGCCAGGATCATCCACGACTGGGCGAACGGCAGGTCGAGCGCGCCCAGCAGCCAGTCCACGGTGGCGGCGATGGCGAACCCGCCGAGCAGCGCGTAGGCCATCGTGAAGAGGATGCGCTCGAACGGGGTCAGGGACCGTGCGTGCACGCTGAGCTGGATCGCACCCACGAAGCCGATGATCACGGCGGCGAGGGAGATGTAGAAGATCGCGAGGCCGCGCGGGTCTCCCTCCTGGAGGGGATTGACGTCCCGCACGGTGACCGTCACCCCGGTCTCCTTCCCCACCGCCGGAGCCGCCTGCTCCAGCACCTCGGCGACCGAGGCGCCCGACGCGCTGGACAGGTCGAGCACCGCCGTACGCCCGTTGTCGTGCAGCTCGAAGATCGCGAAGACCTCCTGTTCCTCGATCGCCTCGCGAGCCTCGGCGGTGCTGTCGTAGGGGTGCACCCGCACCGAGGCGTTGAGCGCCTTCTCCAGGCCGTCGAGGAAGGCCTTGCCGCGCCCCTGGCCGTACGAGCCGACGACGGCCGTGGGCAGTGAGTGCGGCGTCGGGTCCGCCATGGAGTAGGTGTACGAGCCCGCGAAGAGTCCGGCCGCCGCGGCGAGGATGAGCACCAGCACGGTGGCCGGCCAGAACGGCGACTGCCGGAACGTGGACCACTTCTGGCCGCGCGTCGGCGGCTGGGCGTGGGCGCCGTGGTGATCTGGGGACATGTGGGCCATAACGGGACACTTTCACGGCCGGGGTGAAAGGGCATCAAGGGTGCTTCGTGCGGGCGCGCGGAGAGCGGGGCGCCGGGCGGGCGCGTGGGGGCGGGGTGGCCGGCGGCGACGGGGCCGGCCCCGGGCGGTGGGCGTCCGGGGCCGGACTGCCCTGTCTGACCGGGCGGGCGCGCGAGACGCGCCGCCCCCGGTCAGACGTGCACGAGGGGAGTGTCGACGAGGTGCTCCGCCAGGAACCAGGCCTGCAGCTCGTTGGTCCGCACGACCTCGGAGACCAGCAGGTCGTTCGTGCCGTCGTCCCCGAGGTCCTGGGTGCGGGCCGCGGCGTCGTGGCACTCGGTGAGGATCAGCTCGTGCGCCTCGAGCAGCCGCGAGAGCATCGCCGGCACCTCTTCCACGCCGTCCGGCGGGCGCGGCACCGTGGTGATCTCCGCGACGTGCCGGGGGTCGCCGATCGCCACTCCGCCGAGCGTCTGGACGCGCTCCGCGATCGTGTCGATCAGCTCCAGCTGCTCCCCGGCGTGCTTGTCGAGCAGCAGGTGAAGTTGGTAGAACGTCGGGCCGCGCATCAGCCAGTGGTACTTCTTGTACAGGTCGTGCAGGATGCGCGTGTCCGCCAGGACCTTGTTGAGCCGCTGACACGAGTAGAGGCGGGTGTCCATGGAGAGGGCCACCGGGAACTGCTTGACGGTGCCGAACTCCTGAATGGTCCGGCCCCTCTGGTGCAGCCAGGGCTGGCTGCCGTCGGACCCTGGTTGTGCCGACGGCTTCGGGGTGTTCACGCCTGAACTCCTTCCGGAGAAAAGCTGAAGAGTCCGCACCGGCGTGGTGCGACCGGCTCGCCCCCTGCGACAGTCGACCAGCCGCGCGCCGCTCCCGCAAACGCTGGGAGCCGAGCCGGTCGTCGCTCCGCGGTGCGCGCCGAGGGGCTTGTCCGGTGCTTCCCCCACGATCTAGGGTCTGCCGTGGTGCAAGCGCTTTCTACAGGTCCCCGGGGCACACCGGACGACCGGAGCGCGGGCCGTCCGTCACCGTCCCAGGAGGACCGCATGTCCCCACGTCCCGCCCGTCGCCGCGTCGCCGTGGTCGGCACGGGTGCCGTCGTCGCCGACGGCCACCTGCCGGCGCTCGCGGCCCACGCCGGCCGCGTGGAGCTGGTCGCCGCCGTCGACGTGGACCCCGCCCGGCTGGACGCCTTCCGCGAGAGCGCGGGCGGCGACGTCGCCGGCTACACCTCGACGGGCGCCATGCTGGACGCCGTACGTCCCGACCTGGTGCTCATCGGCACGCCGCCGTCCCTGCACCGGGAGCAGACGGTGGCCGCGCTCAAAGCCGGTGCCTGGGTGCTCTGCGAGAAGCCGCTGTGCCTCTCCCTCGCCGAGTACGACGACATCGCGGCGGCGGAGGAGGCGTCCGGGGCGTACGCGTCCGTGATCTTCCAGCACCGGTACGGATCCGGCGCCGCGCACGCCCGGGAGCTGATCGCGAGCGGCGCGCTCGGCGCACCGCTGGTCGCCCACTGCCAGACCACCTGGCACCGCGACACCGCCTACTACGCGGCGCCGTGGCGCGGGCGCTGGGCCACCGAGGGCGGCGGCCCGACCATGGGGCACGGCATCCATCAGTACGACCTGCTGCTGCACCTGCTCGGGCCCTGGCAGGAGATCCGGGCCATGGCCGCGCGCCTGGTCCACGACACCGAGAGCGAGGACGTCTCCACGGCGCTGGTCCGGTTCGCCGGCGGCACTCTCGCCACCGTCGTCAACAGCGTGCTGTCCCCGGACGAGGTGAGCCGCGTCCGCGTCGACTGCGCCGACGCGACCGTGGAGCTCTCCCACCTGTACGGACACCGCAACGACGACTGGACGTACACCCCGGCCCGGCACGTCGACCCCGCCCGCGCCGCCGCGTGGCGCACCCCGGCGGCGGACGTCCCCAGCTCCCACACGGCCCAGCTCGGCGCCCTGCTGGACGCCTGGGACGCGGGCACCCGGCCGCCCGGCAGCGGTCCCGAGGCCCGCGACACGCTGGAGTTCGCGGCGGCCCTGTACAAGGCGGCGTTCACGGGGCGGCCGGTGCTGCGGGGCGAGATCGTCCCCGGCGACCCCTTCCACGCGGCCATGCACGGCGGCCACCCCGGCTGGGCCCCCGAGGGGCGGGCATGAGCACCCTGAGCGTCAGCCACGCCCACGGCGACCACATCGCCGTCACGGCGGCGAACGGCACCGAGATCCTCCGTTACGTCTACCGCCCCGACCCCGATCCCTTCGAGTCCCGCAAGCCCTACGCCCATCCCGTGCGCACCCTCGCCGGGCACACGGTCACCGGCTACCGGCCGAACGACCACCGCTGGCACAAGGGCGTGCAGATGACGGCGAGTCACCTGAGCGGCCAGAACTTCTGGGGCGGCAACTCCTACGTGCACGGCCGGGGCTATCTGCCCCTGCCCGAGCGCATCGGCTCCCAACGGCACGACGGCTTCGCGGACCTCAGGGCCGGCGACGACCGGCTCGACGTCACGGAACACCTGACCTGGGTCGAGAACGGGGGTGCCGAGTGGGCCCGGGAGGAACGCGGGCTCGCCGTCCACTCGGTCGACGAGGCGGCCGGTGCCTGGAGCCTGGACTGGTCGATCCGCCTCACCAACATCCGTGCCGAACCGCTGGTGTTCGGCTCGCCGACCACCGCGGGCCGGCAGATGGCCGGCTACACCGGCCTCCAGTGGCGCGGGCCCCGCGACTTCACCGGCGGCACGGTCTTCGCCCCGGACACCGGGGCCGGCGCCGGGGAGCTGATGGGCACGCGGGGCCCGTGGCTCGCCTTCACCGCCGAGCGCGACGGCAGCGACGGCCACTCCACGCTGGTCTTCGCGCACGCGCCGGAGAACCTGGACGAGCGGAGTGCGATCCACCCCTCGCACTGGTTCGTGCGGGCCACGCCGGTGCCGACGGTCGCCTTCTCCTGGGCGTTCTTCGAGGAGTTCGCGCTGCCGCCCGGGGAGTCCTTCGCCTACCGCTACCGCCTGGTGATCGCCGACGGGGCCTGGGACGCGGACCGGGTCGGCGCCCGGCTGGAAGGTCTGCCGTGGTGAACGCCGTGGAGCCGTACCCGGGCCGTGCCTCGACGTGGTCTCCGTCCAAGAGTTAACGACCCGTTAGGGCGACGCAGGTGTGAAGGGGTGGCCGGGGTGCGCATCATCTTGTCATGAACCTGCGGCCCGAGAGGCGGGTCGCAGCCTCATGGAGGTGTGGGATGCACCGCAGACTCGCCACCGGACTCGCCGCCTCGGCACTGGCCATGACCACCGTCTTCGCCACCGCCGCGACCGCCGACGCCGCTCCCGCCGACAAACCCCAGGTACTCGCGAGCTGGACCCAGACCAGCGCATCGAGCTACAACGCCTGGACCGCCGCACGGGCCAACCAGTCCGCCTGGTCCGCGTACGGATTCGACTGGACGACCGACTACTGCTCGACCTCTCCCGACAACCCGTTCGGCTTCCCCTTCAGCACCTCCTGCGCACGGCACGACTTCGGTTACCGCAACTACAAGGCCGCGGGCACCTTCAGCGCGAACAAGTCCCGCCTCGACAGCGCCTTCTACGAGGACCTCAAGCGCGTCTGCGCCGGCTACGGCGGCGCCACGAAGACCGCCTGCAACAGCACGGCGTGGACGTACTACCAGGCGGTGAAGGCGTTCGGCTGACGGACGCGTCCCGGACACGGGCAGACCATCAGCTGGTGCCCGCCCGGGCACCAGCTGACAGGCTGGGCGCGTGCACGCCTTCGGCGTGCGCGCGGCCCCCGTGCGCCGCGGGCGCCCCGGACCGCTCGCCGACGACGCGGACGGCCCCGGGGCCGGTCGGCGAGTCCGTTCAGGAGGAGTTCACCCGTGATCGATGTGACGCACCAGATCGACTCCGTGCGCCGGCAGGTCGGCAGGCGTGCCTACAAGGCGGGTGAGGCCCGGGTCCTCACGGTGGGCCGGACCTTCGACACCCCGCTCGACGACCTGTGGGCGGCCTGCACGGACCCCGACCGCATCCCGCAGTGGTTCCTCCCCGTCTCCGGGGATCTGCGCCTCGGCGGGCACTACCAGCTGGAGGGGAACGCGGGCGGCACGATCGAGAGCTGCGAGCCGCCCAGGAGCTTCGCCGCCACCTGGGAGTACGGCGAGGAGGTCAGCTGGATCGAGCTGCGGCTGACGCCCGCCGAGGGCGGCACCCGCTTCGAGCTGGAGTACCTCGTCCACGTCGACGACGAACGATGGGCCCGGTTCGGTCCGGGCGCGACCGGCATCGGCTGGGACCTGATGCTCGTCGGCCTCACCCTGTACCTGTCGAGCGGCGGCACCCCCGTGGACCCCCAGGAGGTCGCGGCCTGGTCGGCCTCGGAGGCGGGGCGGCGGTTCGTGCTCTCCAGCGGCGAGGCCTGGTACGGGGCCGACGTGGCGAGCGGCACCGATCCCGCGTCGGCGCGCGCGAGGGCGGAGCGGACCGCCGCCTTCTACACGGGTGAGGAGGGGGCGGGCGGCGGCGCCGAGTAGACCGTCCGCAGGCCGGGCACCGGAGCGGCGGCGGCCACGGCCAGCGCGGTGGCGGCCCCGGCGACTCCGAGTACGGCGCCCGCCACCACGTCGCCCGGATAGTGCACCCCCGTGTGGACGCGTGAGTACCCGACGGCGGTCGCCAGCGCACCGAGCGGCGCGGCGGCGGCCGGCAGGACCACGCCGACCGCCGTGGCGAAGGCGACCGCCGACGCCGTGTGGCCGGACGGGAACGACGCCGACGCGGGCATGGGCACGTACCGGTCGACCGTCACGCGGGCCGCCTCGCGGTCGGGCCGGGGCCTGCGCACCAGACGTTTGCCGAGGAGGTTGGCGGCCGCGGAGGTCACGGCCACCGCGCCGACGCCGACGAGCGCCGCGCTGCGGGCCCGTGCTCCGCCGAGCGCCAGGGCGGCGGCGATGCCGAGCGAGATCTTCGCATGGTCGGCCGCGTGGGACAGCCGCCGCATGGACCGGTCCAGCGTGGGCGTGTGCGTGGCGGCCACCGCCGCGTACAGCGCACCGTCCACGGCCCGCAGCTCGCCGAGCACGTCGGCGGGGGCACGGCGAGGGGAACGCGCCGGGCCCGCGTCCGGTGCGAGCGGACCGCCGGTGTCCCCGTCGGCGTCGGTGGGTTCGGTCATGGGCTCCTGCTCCGTGGGGTGGTGTGCTCCGTGGGGTGGTGCGTCCGGCACGGCCGGGGACAGGACGGGGGAGGGGGCAGGGCGGGGTGAGGCCGGGGGCTCACCGTCCCGTCCACTCGTCCGGTGCGGCCCGTCCGCTGGACCAGCCTCGTCCGTCCGCCGCCGCACGGCTCCCCGGTGGGGCCCGTCCGGGCGAGGGCGCACGGTCCCCGACGCGGGAACGGGCGGGGGGCGATCCTTGTGGGCCGCCCCCGCCCCGCCTCGTGTGCCGGCCCGCCTCGTGTGCCGGCCCGTCAGTCCGCGGCCCGGAATCCGCGCAGCCGCAGGCTGTTGCCGACGACGAAGACGGAGGAGAAGGCCATGGCCGCCCCGGCGAGCATCGGGTTGAGCAGTCCGGCCGCGGCGAGGGGGAGTGCGGCGACGTTGTAGGCGAAGGCCCAGAAGAGGTTGGACCTGATGGTTCCGAGGGTCCTGCGGGCCAGCCGGATGGCGTCGGCGGCGGCCCGCAGATCGCCCCGCACGAGGGTCAGGTCACCGGCCTCGATGGCGGCGTCCGTCCCGGTGCCCATGGCCAGCCCCAGGTCGGCCTGGGCGAGCGCGGCGGCGTCGTTGACCCCGTCCCCGACCATCGCGACCGAACGGCCCTCGCTCTGGAGGCGCTTGACGACGTCCACCTTGTCCTGCGGCATGACCTCCGCGACGACGTGCTCCGCGTCGATGCCGACCTCGCGGGCTACGGAAGCGGCGACGGCCCGGTTGTCGCCGGTCAGCAGCACGGGGGTGAGGCCGAGGGCCCGCAGCCGGGTGACGGCCTCGGCGCTGGTGTCCTTGACCGCGTCGGCGACTTCGAGGACCGCCCTGGCCTCTCCGTCCCAGGCCACGGCGATCGCGGTGCGGCCGGCCCTCTCCGCGTCGGCCTTGGCGCGGGCCAGGTCCGCCGGAAGGCTCATGGCCCACTCGGCGAGCAGCCGCTCGCGGCCGACGAGGACGGCGTGGCCGTCGACGACGCCCTGCACACCGAGTCCGGCGACGCCTGCGAAGTCCTCGGGCGTCGGCAGGGTGCCCCGCCGCTCCAGGGCGCCGTCGGCGACGGCGCGGGCGATCGGGTGCTCGGAGGAGTGCTCCAGCGCGCCCGCAAGGCGCAGCACCTCCGACTCCTCGGTGCCGGTGGCGGTGTGCACGGCGAGCAGGGTCATGCGGCCGGTGGTGACGGTGCCGGTCTTGTCCAGGACGACGGTGTCGGCCCTGCGGGTGGACTCCAGGACCTCGGGGCCCTTGATGAGGATGCCGAGCTGGGCGCCGCGCCCGGTGCCGACCATCAGCGCGGTCGGCGTGGCGAGGCCCAGGGCACAGGGGCAGGCGATGATCAGGACGGCGACGGCGGCGGTGAACGCGGCGGTCGGTCCCGCGCCGTTGCCGATCCAGAAGCCGAGCGTGGCCAGCGCCAGCGCGATGACGACCGGGACGAAGACCCCGGAGATGCGGTCGGCGAGCCGCTGGGCGGCGGCCTTGCCGTTCTGCGCGTCCTCGACCAGCTTCGCCATCCGCGCGAGCTGGGTGTCGGCACCGACGCGCGTGGCCTCGACCACGAGCCGGCCGCCCGCGTTCAGGGTGGCCCCGGTGACGCCGTCGCCCACGCCGACCTCGACCGGCACCGACTCGCCGGTGAGCATCGACGCGTCCACGGCCGAGGCGCCCTCCACGACGGTGCCGTCGGTGGCGATCTTCTCGCCGGGACGGACCAGGAAGCGGTCGCCCACCGACAGCTCCGCCGTGGGAACGGTTCGCTCGGTGCCGTCGGCGCCCAGCACGGTGACGTCCTTGGCCCCCAGCTCCAGCAGGGCCTTCAGCGCGGCACCGGCCTTGCGCTTGGAGCGGGCCTCGAACCAGCGGCCGGCCAGGATGAACGCGGTCACCCCGGCGGCGGCCTCCAGATAGATGTTCCCGGAACCGTCGCCGCGCGCGATGGTCAGCTCGAAGGGGTGCGTCATGCCGGGTGTGCCCGCGGTGCCGAGGAACAGCGCCCACAGAGACCACAGGAACGCCGCCGAGGTGCCGACCGAGATCAGCGTGTCCATGGTCGCCGCACCGTGCCGGGCGTTGGTGAACGCGGCCCGGTGGAACGGCCAGGCGGCGTAGGTGACCACGGGCGCCGCCAGCGTCAGCGACAGCCACTGCCAGTACTCGAACTGCAGCGCCGGCACCATCGCCATCGCGATGACCGGGACGGCCAGCAGCACCGCGGTCACCAGCCGCTGCCGCAGCGGTCGCAGCTCGTCGGGCGCCTCGTCCCCTTCCGTGCCCGGCGCGGGCCCGTCCCGCACCGGTTCGGGCTCGCGGGCCGTGTAGCCGGTCGCCTCGACCGTGGCGATCAGCTCCGGCACGGACACCCCGTCCGTGAAGCTGACCCTGGCCTTCTCCGTCGCGTAGTTGACGGTCGCGGTCACCCCGTCCATCCGGTTCAGCTTCTTCTCGATCCGCGCGGCGCACGAGGCACAGGTCATCCCGCCGATGGCGAGCTCCACCTCGGTGGGCGCACTGGTCGTACTGCTGGTCATGGCTGCTCCTGACGTGGGGTCGTCGCCGCCGGTACGGGTCGTGGACGCGGGGCCCGGGGCGTGTCCGTCGGAGCTCATGTATACCCCTAGGGGGTATCGGATGCAAGCCTCGGTCATGGCTTGACTATGTACCCCCTGGGGGTATGGTGAAGTGCAAGGAGAGGCGCCCACGGCATCCGGGCGCCCGGGAACCGAGGAGACGACCGCCATGGGCACGGGACTGAGCACCGGACTGAGGATCACCGCGTTCACCGCGGCACTGGCGGCGACCTTCGGGGCGGCGTACGGCGTCGGTCAGGTCGTCGACCCGGTCGTCGACGAGGCTCCGCCGGCCGCCCACGAGGAACATCCGGACGGGCCGTCGGCGGACCCGGGCGGCGGCGACGGTCACGCCGGCCACGAGAGCGAGCCGGCCGGCGGGCTGCAGATCTCCGAGAACGGCTACACGCTCGACCTCGCCACCCCGCGCGTCACCGCCGGCCGGCACGCCGAGCTGCGCTTCACCGTCCGCGACGACGAGGGCAGGGCCGTCACCGCGTACCAGCGCGAGCACGACAAGGAACTCCACCTCATCGTCGCCTCACGCGACCTGGCCACCTTCCGCCATCTGCACCCCACCCGCGCCGCCGACGGCACCTGGAGCACCCCCGTCGACCTGCCCCGCGCCGGCGGCTACCGCGTCTTCGCCGACTTCACCCCGGCCGGGAAGGGCGCGGAGAACCTCACCCTCGGCGCGGACCTCGCGGCCGGCGGTTCCTACGACCCCGAGGCCCTGCCCGCGGCCCACAACACCGCGCGCACCGACGGCTACCGGGTCGAACTCGCCGGCTCCCTGAGCCCCGGCAAGGCGGAGGAGCTGAAGCTGAAGGTCTCCCGCGACGGCGCCCCCGTCACCGACCTCCAGCCCTACCTCGGCGCCTACGGCCACCTCGTCGCCCTGCGCTCCGGGGACCTCGCCTACCTGCACGTCCACCCGAACGGTGAACCCGGCGACGGCACCACGAAGCCCGGCCCGGAGATCTCCTTCACGGCCACCGCGCCCAGCACCGGCACCTACCGGCTCTTCCTGGACTTCCGGCACGAGGGCAAGGTCCACACCGCGGCGTTCACCGTGCGGGCCGGATCGGCGCCCGCCGAGCAGGAGACGGCGCCCCCCGCCACGCCGGAGCACACCGGCGACGGCCACACGCACTGACGGGCCGCACCGGTGCCGTCAGCGGTCCGCACGCCGGGCCCGCTACGCCATGACGACCCGGATCCCCGCCTCCTCGAACCGCTGGACGGTCTCCGGGTCGGCCGCACCGTCCGTGACCAGCGTGTCCACCGACTCGGCGGCGCAGATCCGGGCGAACGCCCGCCGGCCCAGCTTGCTGGAGTCGGCGGCCACCACCACGCGCTCGGCCCGCTCGCACAGCAGCCGGTTGATCGCGGCCTCCGCCTCGTCGTGCGCGGCGGCGCCGTGCGCCACGTCGAAGGCCACCACCCCCAGCACCGCCATGTCCAGCGTGACCTGGCCGAGCACCCCGTCCGCCAGCGGCCCGATCAGCTCGTACGACTGGGCACGGGCCACCCCGCCGGTCACCACGATCTTGAACTGCGGCCGCACCGCGAGCTCGTTGGCGATGTTCAGCGCGTTCGTGACCACCGTCAGCGCCGGCGTGCCGGAGGCCAGATCGGCGCGCACCGCCAGGGCGCGCGCCACCTCGGTGGTGGTCGTGCCCCCGGTCAGGCCCACCGCCTCGCCCGGCGCCACCAGCGTCGCCACGGCCTGCGCGATGCGCTGCTTCTCCGAGGCCCGACGCGCGGTCTTGTAGCGCAGCGGCAGCTCGTACGACACCCCGTGCACGACCGCGCCCCCGCGCGTGCGCACGAGCATCTGCTGCTCCGCCAGCCGGTCGAAGTCCCGGCGGATCGTCGCGGCCGACACCTCGAGTTCGGTGGCCGCCTCCTCGACGTCCAGGCGGCCACGCTCGACGAGCAGCTCCAGCAGCGCCTTCCAGCGGGCGTCGCGCGACATCCGCGCCTCCGTTCCTCGATCTCCCGCCGACCCTAGCGCACGGGTCTACTCAGCCTGATTGCTTGATAGTGCTCGAAAGTTCGCTGTATCTTGCAGAAACAATCAAGCGAGCCAGGTCCGACCAGGGACCGATCGGGAGTGTGCGGCATGACGTACGTCGAGGACGAGCTCAACAGCCAGCCCGAGTGCTGGACCCGCGCCGCGGCCGAGGCGGCCGGGCACGCGGCGGTGCTGCCGGCGGCGGGGGAGCGGGTGGCCGTCGTCGGCTGCGGCACCTCGTACTTCATGGCGCAGTCGGTGGCGGCGCTGCGCGAGGAGGCCGGCCTCGGGGAGACCGACGCCTTCGCCGCCTCCGAGTTCCCGTCGGGCCGCGCCTACGACCGGGTCGTGGCCCTCACCCGCTCCGGCACCACCACCGAAGTGCTCGATCTGCTCGGCGCGTTGAAGGGCCGCACCCGCACCGTCGCGCTCACCGCGGACCCGGACACGCCCGTCATGGCCGCCGCCGACGACGTCGTCGTCCTCGCCTACGCGGACGAGCGGTCGGTCGTGCAGACGCGGTTCGCGACCACCGCCCTGACCCTGCTCCGCGCCCACCTGGGCCAGCACACCGAGGCCGCCGTCGCCGACGCCCGCACCGCGCTCGCCGCCGAGCTGCCCGAAGGGCTCGTCGGCTGCACCCAGTTCACCTTCCTCGGCCGCGGCTGGACGGTAGGACTGGCCAACGAGGCCGGGCTGAAGATGCGCGAGGCCTCGCTGTCCTGGACCGAGGCGTACCCGGCGATGGAGTACCGGCACGGCCCCATCAGCATCAGCACCTCGACCACCGCGACATGGATGTTCGGCGAGGCCCCCGACGGACTGGCCGAGCAGGTCGGGGACACCGGCGCGATGTGGGTGGCCGGCGGCCTCGACCCGCTCGCCGAACTGGTCCGCGCCCAGCGGCTCGCCGTCGCCGTCGCCGCCTCCCGCGGCCTCGACCCGGACCGCCCCCGCCACCTCACCCGCTCGGTGATCCTCGCCCCCTGACGCCCGCCCGACACCCGGGACGTCCCGGGAATCCCCGGACCGTCCGGGGAAAGGAGACCCCGTGCCCCTCGCCACCACCGGCGACCTGATCGGCCGCGCCGCCGCCGCGCGCTCCGCCGTCGCCGCGTTCAACGTCATCACCCTGGAGCACATCGAGGCCGTCGTCGCCGGCGCCGAGTCCGCGCAGGCACCCGTCGTGCTCCAGGTCAGCGAGAACGCGGTGAAGTTCCGCTACGGCCGCCTGCTGCCGCTGGCCCGCGCCGCCGTCGCCGCCGCCGAGGCCGCCGCCGTGCCCGTCGCCCTCCACCTCGACCACGTCCAGAGCGACGGCCTGCTGCGCCAGGCCCCGGACGCCGGCTTCAGCTCCGTGATGTACGACGCCTCCCGGCTGCCGTACCCCGAGAACCTCGCCGCGACCCGGGCCGCCGCCGACTGGGCCCACGCCCAAGGGCTGTGGCTGGAGGCCGAGTTGGGGGAAGTGGGCGGCAAGAACGGTGAGGCGCCGCTCGACGCGCACGCGCCGGGCGCCCGCACCGACCCCGCCGAGGCCCGTGCCTTCGTGGCCGACTCGGGGGTGGACGCCCTGGCCGTCGCCGTCGGCAGCAGCCACGCCATGACCACTCGCACCGCCGCCCTCGACCACGACCTGCTCAAGGCGCTGTCCGCGACGCTGGACGTGCCGCTCGTGCTGCACGGCTCCTCCGGCGTCCCGGACGCCGAACTCACCGCGGCGGTCGCGGGCGGCATCGCCAAGGTCAACGTCGGCACCGCGCTCAACATCGCCATGACGGGCGCGATCAGGGAGTACCTCGCCTCCCACCCCGACGCCGTCGACTCGCGCCGCTACCTCACCGTGGGAAGGGAGGCCATGGTCCGGACCGTCGCCGCGCTCGTCGGCGTGGTCACCGGCCCTGCCGCTTGACGGCCTTCAGCACCACGAACTTGCGGTCACTCGCGACCAGTTCGCTGTTTCCGAACAGCCGCCGCAGCTTGACGTGGTAGCCGAGGTGCCGGTTGCCGACCACCCACAGCTCACCGCCGGGGCGCAGCACGCGCTTCGCCCCGGTGAACATCCGCCACGCCGTGGCGTCGGTCGTCGCCTGGTGGGAGTGGAACGGCGGATTGTTGAGCACCAGGTCCACACTCGCGTCCGGCACACCGGCCAGCCCGTCGCCGACCCGGAACTCCGCGTGCCCCGGCACCCCGTTCGCCCGGTACGTGGCCTCCGCCGAGGCCACGGCCTGGAACGACTCGTCGGTGAAGAGCACCTCTGCGGCCGGATCGGCCAGCGCCACCGCGGTACCGACCACCCCGTTGCCGCAGCCCAGGTCCACCACCTGCCGCGCGCCCCGGCCGTCCGGCAGGTGCCGGAGGAAGAACCGGGTGCCGATGTCGAGCCGGTCGGCGCAGAAGACGCCGGCGTGGTTGACGACTTCCCGGCCGGAGAGCACGCCGATGCCGTCGGGCAGCCGGTAGCTGAGCGGCCACGGACTGGCGGGCCGCTCGCGCGCGGGATCGGGCGTGCTGAAGACGAGCCGTGCCTTCTTCTCGGCGAGCGAGGTGCGGGTCGGACCGATGATCCGCTCGAACAGCGCGAGCGTCGAGGTGTGGATCTCCTTGACCATGCCGGTGCCGACCACGACCGTCCCCTCGTGCACGGAGGGCGTCAGCCGCAGCAACTGGTCCTCCAGCAGCGCCAGGCTCTTCGGCACCCGCACCAGCAGCACGTCGATCCGCCCGGGGGGCGGGTCCTGCGTGGTGAGCAGCCGCACCGAGCCGGGCGTCACACCGTTGCGGGCCAGGTTGGCGCGGGTCGCCTCCTGGGCGAGGTGGGAGTCGGTGATCTGCACCGGCTGGTGCGCCGCCAGCGCCGTCACCAGCGCCCCCCACCGGTCGCCGACCACCACGACCGTGCCGGACAGCGGGACCTCCCGCTCCGCGAGATGCCGGAGCAGATACTCGTCGGAGGCGTCCCAGGCGCGCAGCCGGTCGCGCGGATCCTCGGGGAAGCGGGTCAGCGCGGGCTCGCCCCACGGAGTCGTCATACGGTCGCTGCGGTCGTTCATCGTGCGTCCAGGCTAGCGGAGCCGCAGCTCAGACCGGATCCGGGCGGACCGGCTGGTGCAGGGCCTCGCGGGACGGCGGGACGGACGGGCGGAAGGCCGGGCTGGACGGCTGGGTGCGACGGTGGCCCGGAAAGGCCGTGCAGGACGGCCCCGCAGGACCGTCCGGCACGATGGAGGCATGGACGCCGAGCTGTTCCCGCGGGACCGCACCGAGGTCGCCCCGGGCGCCGTGCACCTGCCGGCCTGGCTGGACGCCGGCCGGCAGCGCGAGCTGCTGCGCGCCTGCCGGGAGTGGGCCCGGCCGCCCGCC
This sequence comes from Streptomyces sp. NPDC032940, assembly GCF_040636935.1. NCBI lineage: Bacteria > Bacillati > Actinomycetota > Actinomycetes > Kitasatosporales > Streptomycetaceae > Streptomyces > Streptomyces sp. NPDC032940. Next base: position 107,564 of record NZ_JBEZVJ010000014.1, read on the forward strand.
GGACTGCGCACCGTCCACACCCCCGGCGGCGGCACGATGACCGCCCGACAGGTGTGCCTGGGCCTGCACTGGCACCCGTACGCCTACGCGCGCACCGCCGTCGACGGCGACGGCGCCCCGGTGAAGCCCTTCCCGGCCTGGCTCGACGACCTCGGGCGGCGCGCGGTGACCGACGCCCTGGGCGCGGAGGCGGTCACGGCGGAGGCGTACGACGTCGCGCTGGTCAACTTCTACGACGGAGACGCCCGCATGGGCATGCACCGCGACGCCGACGAGCGGGTGGACGCGCCCGTGGTCTCGCTGAGCCTCGGCGACACCTGCGTCTTCCGCTTCGGCAACCCCGGCACCCGCACCCGCCCCTGGACCGACGTCGAACTGCGCAGCGGCGACCTGTTCGTCTTCGGCGGCCCTTCCCGGTTCGCCTACCACGGGGTGCCCCGGGTGCACGCCGGCACCGCACCGCCCGAGTTGGGGCTCACCGGGCGGCTGAACATCACCCTCCGGGTCAGCGGCCTCCAGGAACCCGGAGCCGACGGCCCGTAGGCGCCCCGGGCCGGCGGATCATGGGAGACTCCCCCTCATGAGCGGCAAGGCGGACCCCCGGGCGGCGGGGGAAGGGACCACCTCGAGGACGCGGCTGGACCGGGGGCGCGGCGCGCTCGGACCCGCGTTGGAGCTCGTGCACACCGGACGCGCCCCCACCCGCGCCGTCCTCACCGCGGAACTCGGCGTGACCCGGGCCACGGCCGGCGCGGTCGCCGCCGAACTGGAGGCGCTCGGCCTGATCCGGGTCGACGCCCGGCCCGGAGCGGCGGCGGGTTCGCAGGGCCGGCCCTCGCACCGGCTCGCGGTTGCCGAGGACGGCCCCGTCGCCCTCGCCGCCCAGGTCCACGCGGACGGCTTCCGCGCCGCCCTCGTCGGCCTCGGCGGCCGGCTCGTCGCCACCGCGCCCGGCTGCGAGGTCGTCGACGCGGATCCGGCGAAGGTGCTCGGCTCCGTCGTCGAGGCGGGCGCCGACCTGCTCCGGCAGACCGGGCGGCGCTGCGTCGGCGCGGGACTCGCCGTGCCGTCCGCCGTCGCGGAACCGGAGGGCCTGGCCCTGAACCCGCTGCACCTGGCGTGGCCGGCCGGAGCCCCGGTGCGGCGGATCTTCGCCGAGCAGGTGCGCGCCGCCGGCATCGAAGGACCCGCCTTCGCGGCGAACGACGTCAACCTCGCCGCACTCGCCGAACACCGGCACGGTGCCGGACGCGGCGCCCGCGACCTGCTCTGCGTCGCCACCGGCCACCGGGGCGTCGGCGGTGCCCTCGTCCTCGACGGCCGTCTGCACAGCGGCAGTTCCGGACTCGCCCTGGAGGTCGGCCACCTCACCGTCAACCCCGAGGGCCGCCCCTGTCACTGCGGCAGCCGAGGCTGCCTGGACGTGGAGACCGACCCGCTGGCCTTCCTCACCGCGGCCGGCCGCGAGCCCGGCCCGGAGGTGTCCCTGCTCCAGCAGTCCAACGACCTGATCCGCGGCCGGTACGACGACCCGTCCGTCCGTACCGCCACCGAGGCGCTCATCGACCGCCTCGGTCTGGGCCTGGCCGGCCTGGTGAACATCCTCAACCCGGACCGGATCATCCTCGGCGGACTGCACCGCACCCTCCTGGACGCCGACCCGGAGCGGCTGCGTGCCGTCGTCGCCGACCGCAGTCTGTGGGGGCAGAGCGGCAGCGTGCCGATCCTGCCCTGCACCCTGGACCACAACAGCCTCGTCGGCGCGGCCGAGCTGGCCTGGCAGCCGGTGCTGGACGACCCGCTGCGGGCGCCGGCGTAGGCCGGGTCAGAGCTCCGGCCGGTCGCCGTCGCCCGGCGTGTGGCCGAGGTCGATCACGCAGAACCTGTTGCCGTCCGGGTCGGCGAGGACCACGAAGTCGGGGTCGGCGGGGTAGGAGTCCCAGTCGACGGCCTGCGCACCGAGCCCGATCAGCCGCCGCACCTCGGCCTGTTGCTCCTCCGCCGTGTCCGTGAACAGGTCCAGGTGCACCCGGGGATGCGGCTCGACCGGGGACTCGCTGCGCATCACGGCGAGGGCGCCGGAGCCGTCGGCGTGCTCGAGCGTCCGCCAGGTCCCGCTCGCCCGCTCCGCACGGGCGACCAGGCCCAGCGCGGCCGTCCAGAACGCCACCGCGCGGGGCACGTCCGTCACACCGATGACAGGCAGTCCGAGTCTCAGCATGGGCCAGAGCCTAAGCGTGCCGCGCCGTACACGGGGCCGCCGTCACCACTGACGCCGGCGCGGCAGCCGGTCCCGTCCGGGGCGCGGACACGTGCAGCACCTCGGCGTGACCCGACGGCTCTCGCCCGGTACCAGTAGTTGCAGAGGTCTCGAGGGAAGGGAGCGGGTGACGCCCGCCGCCCTACTCCCCGTGTCGTACGCCCACTGCCGCCGGCCGTACGACGACTCGGACCCCCTCGGGGGGCGACGCTCGGAAGCGACAGACAGGACATCGGACATCGCCACCGAGGAGCTGGACGACATGCTGACCCTGGCAGACTTCGCCGACGGCGGGCCCGGCCCGTGGATCCTCTTCTTCCCGCTGATCTGGGTGCTGATCATCGGCGGCGGTATCGCCCTGCTGCGCCGCACCGTGTGGCGCGGTCGCCGCGGCCCCTGGCGGCCGCCCTCCGTCGAGGACAACTCGCCCCTGGCCGTACTCGGCCGCCGCTTCGCCTCCGGCGAGATCGACGAGGAGGAGTACTGGCGCCGGTCGTCCGTGCTCGACGAGCACTTCGGCCGGACGGGCAGGTGAGGCGCGGCGTGACCCGACGGCCCTCGCCCGGCCGGGCGCCGGGACGGCGGCGCCCGGCCGGTGGCGACGAAGGGTCACCGCCCGGTCAGCCGGGAACGGCCGACCGGGCGGGAGCGGGTTGCGCACGGCCCAGCCCGACGGCGTGCTCGGCCTCGGTGAACGCGCCGACCGGCACCTCGTCGACCAGGCGACGCGGCGGAGGCGAGGCGGCGGGGGCCGTGGCGGGGACCGTGGGGAGCGTGAACCAGACGACCTTGCCGCACTCGCCGTCCGGCCGGGCGCCCCAGCTCTCGCTCATCGCGGCCACCATCGCGAGCCCGCGCCCGCAGGTGGCGAACGGCTCGGCGTCGTCCACCACGGGCAGACGCGGATCGTGGTCGCGCACCGACACCGTGAGCCGGTCCAGGAGCAGTTCTATCTCCACGGTGCACGTCTTGTCGGGCGCGGCATGCAGATGGACGTTGGTGAGCAGCTCCGTCACACCGAGCGCGGCCCGGTCGATGAGGGAGTCCAGATGCCAGTAGCGCAATTGCGCAGATACGATTCTGCGGACCTGGCCGATCCGCGACGGCAGGGCTTGGAGCTCCACCGTGCAGTGTCTGCTTGGGTGACTGATCACGGCTGCGACTCCCCGACATAGAGGTCCGGAAGAACACGGAGTTCGGATCCAGCAGGGCGCACGCGGCACATCGCCGCCTGCTGTCATGGCCGGCGGGCTGGTTCGCAGCGTTATCGCCGGTAAACCCAGAGTGACGTGAGACCAGAGTGACGCAAGGGGTGAGGTACCGCAAGTTACGGACATTCTCAGCCGTTGTGCCCCGCCGCCCTGTGCACGGCTTCGATGAAACGGCGTGCGGCGGGTGGGCCCGGCTCGCCGGGAGCGGGGTCGTGGTCACCGAGCGTCAGCAGGTACCGCTTGCCGTTGAGGTCGGCGAGCGCCCGGTCCTCCGGGGCGAACCAGGGCCGGGAGGCGCGCACCGTCTGCACCGGCGCGCTGTCTATCTCGCTGCCGTAGCTGGTGAGCAACTCCAGCCTGCCGCCGCTGATCCGGACCTGCCCGGCCCGCGTGAGCGAGCGCAGCCGCTTGCCGATCCGCACCCCCGTGGCCGTGAACTCCGGCTCCGCCATGCCGTCGCCCCCTCGTGCGCGTCGGTCTGCCGTACCAGGGCACCGCGGAGGGCCCGGTACCGCTCGTGTCGTGCTCCAGTGTGCGCCCGTGACGGGACCCGGTCCCGCCGGGTGCAGTCTGCCCGCACCCGGCGTCCAGCACCAGTACGCGCCGCCCCTTTCCGGGGGCGCCCGGAGCAGTCGCACGAATGCGCCCCCACCCGCCTACGCCCCTTGTCCCAGCCCTCCTTTGAAGCCCTCAAAGGTGTGTTTATGCAGGTGAGAAGCGTGTGGAAGGTGCCTATGATCGGTGTGCCGGCCGCGCGAGGCGCCGTCGGAGCGCAGCCTAAGGAGCCCCGCCGTGAGCACCCCCCAGCAGTCCCGGACCGGCGCCACCCTCGACGTCGACCACAGCGACGCCGACTACCGAGCCTGGCTGAAAGAAGCCGTGCGCAAGGTCCAGGCCGACGCCAACCGGTCGGCCGACACCCACCTGCTCCTGTTCCCGCTGCCGGAGCGGTGGGGCATCGACCTGTATCTGAAGGACGAGTCGACCCACCCGACCGGCAGCCTCAAGCACCGGCTCGCCCGCTCGCTCTTCCTCTACGGCCTGTGCAACGGCTGGATCCGGCCCGGTCGGCCCGTGATCGAGGCGTCCAGTGGCTCGACGGCCGTCTCCGAGGCGTACTTCGCCTCGCTGATCGGCGTGCCCTTCATCGCCGTCATGCCCCGCACGACCAGCGCGGAGAAGATCCGCCTGATCGAGTTCCAGGGCGGGCGGTGCCACTTCGTGGACGACTCCCGCAGGATGTACGAGGAGTCCGCCCGCCTCGCGGCCGAGACCGGCGGCCACTACATGGACCAGTTCACCTACGCGGAACGGGCCACCGACTGGCGCGGCAACAACAACATCGCCGAGTCGATCTTCCGCCAGCTCGAGCGGGAGCGGTTCCCCGAACCGGCGTGGATCGTCGCCACGGCCGGCACCGGCGGCACCTCGGCGACCCTCGCGCGCTATGTGCACTACATGCAGTACGACACCCGGGTCTGCGTCGCCGACCCCGAGAACTCCTGCTTCTTCGACGGCTGGACCACCGGCGACCCGGACGTCACCTGCGACTGCGGCTCCCGCATCGAGGGCATCGGCCGGCCCCGGATGGAACCGAGCTTCGTGCCCGGTGCGATCGACCGCATGATGAAGGTCCCCGACGCCGCGAGCGTCGCCGCCGTACGGGCCCTGGAGGGGGCCATCGGCCGCAAGGCCGGCGGGTCGACGGGCACCGGCCTGTGGAGCGCCCTGAAGATCGTCGCCGAGATGGTGGCCGAGGGGCGTCAGGGCAGCGTGGTGACCCTGCTGTGCGACCCGGGCGACCGGTACCTCGACAAGTACTACTCGGACGCGTGGCTCGCCGAACAGGGCCTGGACATCCGTCCGTACGCCGCGGCGATCGAGTCCCTCCTGCGCACCGGCACCTGGCCCGAGTGACCGGAGGGCGGCGCTACCGCCCGGCCAGACGCCGGTCCAGCGACGCGACCGCGTCCCGGAAGGCCCGTCCCAGCGCGGGGCGGGCCAGGTTCAGGGCGAAGCGGAAGGGGGCCGTGCCGTCGGCGGCGAAGGTCCACCGCACGCACGTCCCGGTCCCGGCCGGCGCCAGCCGCCACTCCTCCAGCAGCGCCCGGGCGCCCGGCGCGTCGGTGACGTCCACGCGATAGGCGTACACCTCGGGACGCTCCGCCGTGAGTACCGTCTCCACGAAGCGCGTACCGCCCCTGAGCCGGATCTCGCGTCCCGCTCCCTCGCCGATCGGCCGTGCGTACGTCACCGCGGAGAACCAGGCGGTCCAGCCCGGCACGTCCTCGGCGAGCGCGCGGAAGACGGGCTCGGGGGCGGCGGAGACCTCCGCGGCGAAAACCAGCCGCACGGGGGCCGACTCGACGAAGTCGAGCCCCACCGGACGCAGACGGCGAGCCATGGACGACGACCTCCTGGGGACGAGCCGCGACGCGGACGACCGGCGAAGTGGCCGTCACCCTAGCGGCGGACGCGCCCGCTGTCAGCGGGACCCCTGCGGTGGCCGGCGAACCCGGGCGGACTCAGTCGCCGCTGTCCGGCTCGCCCGCCACGACCAGCCGCAGATGCTCGGCGATCTCCGCACGCGCCTGAGCCGGCAGACCGCCGTCGGTCACCAGCGTGTCGACCTGTTCCAGCGTCGCGAACGAACTCAGGCCCACCACGCCCCACTTGGTGTGATCGGCGACCACCACGACCCGGCGCGCGGACTGCACCAGCCGCCGGTTGGTCTCGGCCTCCGCGAGATTCGGCGTCGACAGACCCGCCTCGGCCGATATCCCGTGCACACCGAGGAACAGCAGGTCGAAGTGGAGCGCCGCGATCGCCTGGTCGGCGACGGGCCCCACCAGCGAGTCGGACGGGGTGCGCACCCCGCCGGTCAGCACCACCGTGGCCGTACCCTGCCGCGCGCCCGAGGTGCGCTGCGCCACATGGAACACGTCGGCCACCCGCACCGAGTTGGTCACCACGGTCAGATCCGGCACGTCCACCAGCCGGTGCGCCAACGCGTACGTCGTCGTACCGCCCGACAGCGCGATCGCGGCGCCCGGCGCGACCAGCTCGGCCGCCGCCCGCGCGATGTCCTCCTTGGCCGTCGGCTCCAGCCCCGACTTGGCCTCGAACCCCGGCTCGTGCGTGCTCGCCTCGACCACCGGCACCGCGCCGCCGTGCACCTTCTCCAGCACGCCCTGCCGGGCCAGCGCGTCGAGGTCGCGGCGGACCGTCATGTCCGACACGCCGAGCTTCCGGGTCAGTTCGTTGACCCGGACACCACCGCGGCGGCGCACCTCGTCGAGGATCAGGGCGCGCCGCTGCTCCGCGAGGAGGTTCGAATTCTCGCTCACGTACGCTTCGGTCCTTTCGCCGCAAAACCGCCCGACACGCCCAGCCCGGCCGCTCCCGCGAGGAGGTCTCCTCGCTCCGGTGCGCGGACGTCCCATCCTCGCACGCCCCACGGCAGGCCGCGCCACCGGCTGTGGGAGCGCACCCGCCACCGACACCCCGTCCGTCACACGGTTCGGGGAGATTCCGTGCCGAGGGGTGCAGGACGCCCGGGAAGCGGAGATCCTTGTGCCCGCACGGTCACGGCCGACGGCACGTCACGGGGGAGTGCGGACAGTGGAACAGGCGCAGGAAAGGGCCGGAGCCGGTGGCGGAACCGGTGTCGGGGCAGACCCCGCCGCCCCCGGCCCGGGTACCCGGGAGACCGGCACCGCTCTGGAACTCCTGGTTCACGGAGTGGGCGGCACGACGCCCGCCGAGATGCTGGACGACCCGCGCACCGTGCGGATCACCGGCGACCACATCGCGGCCGTCTACCGGCGCACCGAGGACGCCGACGCCGAGTCCCGGCCCGAGGACTACCGGGGCCGGCCGGTGCCCGAGGCGTACGTCTGGTGCAACCTCACCTCCGGCAACGGCACCCGCGCCCTGTGGCTGCTGCTCCTGCCCTTCATGGTGGTCAACCTCGCCCACTGGATGCGGCCCGGCGCGCACGGCCGGATCCGCACGGTCCGGCTCTACGGGCTGCTGGTGCGGCTCGCCGGCCTGTCCCTGACGGTGCTGCTGGTCGCCGCGGCCTGCGAGGTGGCCATCGACCTCGTCGCCTGGCAGTGCGCCGGCACGCGCGCGTGCGCCGAGCGCCACTCCTGGCTGGGCTTCCTGTCGCCGGCCGGGCCGGACGCCGGGTGGTGGAGCCCGCCCGGACGCAGGCTCGCCCTGGCCGCCGCCGTGCCCGCCGCGCTCACCGGCCTCCTGTGGTACCTGTCCCTGCGCACGTGGCGGGCGTACGAGTCCCGGCAGCCGATGGACCGCACCGCCGACCCCGAGGAGAGCGCCGGCCACACCGCTCTGAACCGGCCGGGGTTCTGGTACGGGCGGCGTCTGGTGGCCCGGCTGCGCGCAGCGCACACCGCCGCCGGACTGCTGACGGTCGCCGCCGCGGTCTGCGTCCCGGCGGCCCGCTTCGACCGGGCGCCCGGCGGACCGGCGCTGCTCGACGCGCTCGGATGGCTGCTGGAGGCCGCCCTGGCCGCCGGAGCGATCGCGGCCGTCGGCGTGACCTGCCGCCGGGGCCGCAGCGAGAACCGTCTCGACCGGCGCCTGGACCGGCACGTCGTGCGGCGCCTGCCGCTCGCCGCCCTCGTCCTCCTCGTCCTCGCCCTGGTCCACGCCGGCTGGGCCCGCCCGGGCTGGACGTCGGCCGGCCGGCTGCCCGGGGACATGACCTTCGGCACCATCGCCCTGGTGCAGGGACTGCTGGTGATCGTCCTCGGCACGGTCGCCCACGGGCTGCACCGTGCCTTCCCCGACCCGCGCGCCGCGATCCGCGGCCTGGGCGGCCCCGCCGTGGCCATGCTGGCCTGCGCGCTGGGAGGCGTGATGTCCGGCGGGGTGGCACAGCGGGTGTCGGACTGGCTGGACGGCACCGGCGCATCCATCGACGGGCCGCCGGTCCTGCTGACCTGGCAGGCGTCCGTGATCCCGCCGCTGCTCCTCGTCGTCCTGCTGGTGTGCGCCGCCCTCGGCCGCCGCACCTGGCGCATCGCCCGGTCGGAGCGGGCCGCCGTGGAGGGCGACCACCCCGGAGAGGCCGGCGACCCGGCCCGCACCCGCAGCATCGCCACCGCCCGCGCCATGGCCGGCCTCACCGACCGGGGCCCCCTCGTCGTCGGCATCATCTCCGTCGCCACCCTGCTGCTGGGCGCGGCGGCCCTCGTGGGCGCCCTGACGACCGACCAGGTGCCGGCCGACGCCGCGCGCGGGAGCTACGCCGTCGTGTACGGGGCCGCGCAGACCGCGCAGGCGCTGGGCTCCTGGCTCATCGGCCTCGGCTTCATACTCTTCGTCACCTGGGGCAGGCGGGCCTACAAGGACGCCTCCGCCCGGCGCACCATCGGCATCCTGTGGGACGTCGGCACCTTCTGGCCGCGCGCCGCCCACCCCTTCGCGCCGCCCTGCTACGCCGAGCGTGCGGTGCCCGACCTGACCTGGCGCATGGCGACGTGGACCCGTGCCACCGGCGGGCGCCTCGTCGTCTCCGGGCACTCGCAGGGCAGCGTCCTCGCCGCCGCCGCGGCCTGGCAACTGGCGCCCTCCGCCCGCAAGAGGGTCGCCCTGCTGACCTACGGCTCCCCGCTGGAGCGCCTCTACGGCCGCTGGTTCCCCGCCCACTTCGGACCCGACGCGCTCGGCTCCCTGCACCGGGACGTCGACTGCTGGCGCAACCTCTACCGGCGCACCGACCCCATCGGCGGTCCGATGCGGCTGCCCGGCGACTGCGGCCCGGCCGTGGACCGCGAGCCGCTCAAGGACCCCCTGACCTACGGCCGCACCGATCTGCACCCCCTGCCCGCACCGATCCTGGGCCACTCCGACTACCAGGCCGACCCGGCCTTCGCCGAGGAACGACGACGGCTGCTGGCCCGGCTGCGCCCGGAGGTACCGGCGCCGCGCCACACCGGCCGGGCACCGTCCGTGCCGGAGGCGGACACGACCTGACGCCCGCCCCGGTGCGCCGCTACCGGGGCAGCTCCGGCAGGTCCTCCTCGTAGAGCAGGCTGAGGTCGTCCGTGCTCGGGTCCGCCAGCTGGGCCACGCGGCTCGCGTGCCGTTCCACCATCGCCTCGAAGGTCTGGCGGGCGGTGCGGCCGTTGCCGAAGGCCGGCCCCTTGGGGATCGCCGCGAAATACTTCGTCAGCGCATCGGGCACGCGCGGCGCCAGCCGGTACTCGTGCTCCTCGGCCTGCTGCTCCACGATCCGCAGCAGCTCCTCGGGTCCGTAGTCGCCGAAGGTGATGGTGCGTGAGAAACGGGACGCCACACCGGGGTTGACCGACAGGAACCGTTCCATCTCCGCCGTGTAGCCCGCGACGATCACCACGACGGAGTCCCGCTCGTCCTCCATCAGCTTCACCAGCGTGTCGATGGCCTCCTTGCCGAAGTCCCGGCCCGCGTCCTCGGGGGACAGCGCGTACGCCTCGTCGATGAACAGCACGCCGCCGCGTGCCCGCTGGAAGGCCTCCTGGGTGCGGATCGCCGTGGAGCCGATGTGCTCGCCGACCAGATCGACGCGGGACACCTCCACGAGATGGCCCTTCTCCAGTACACCGAGGGAGGCGAGGATCTCGCCGTAGAGCCGGGCGACCGTCGTCTTGCCCGTGCCGGGGGAACCGGTGAAGACGAGGTGCCGCTTGACCGACGCCGCCTTCAGGCCCGCCTGCTGCCGTCGCCGGCCCACCTCGATCATGTCGGTCAGGGCGCGGACCTCCCGCTTGACGCTCTCCAGGCCGACCAGCGCGTCCAGTTCGCCGAGCACCGCCTTCGGCGTGCGCGCCGGCTCGGCGGGGCCGGTGGCCGCGATCAGCGGTTCCTGCTCGGTGCTGCGCTGGCCGGGGATCGAGCCCAGCAGCCCGCCGGTGCCGGGGGCGTGGCCTGCCGTCTCCACCGCCGTCTCCCGGGCCGGGGGCGGCGTCGGACCACCGCCGCTCTCGTCGCTCGCGCAATCCTCGACGAGCGGCCCCGAGTCGGACGACGCGCCGGGGCCGCCGTCCGCGAACTCGAACCCGCCGCGCGCGCACCGCTCCGTACGGCACTTGCGCAGCGTCGTACGGCAGCCGTCGATCACATGGAAGCCATAGCCGGCGCTGCCCGTCACCCGGCAGCCGAGGAAGCTGCCGCGGCCGCCCGCCGACACGTAGAACCCGGCCTCGGAAGGGGATTCGACCGTGCAGCGCTCGATGGTGGGGTCGGCGCCCTTGGTCACGATCACGCCGGTGCGATTGCCGGACAGGGTGCAGTTGTTCAGGGTGCCGCCACTGCCGTGGTCGCGGAACCAGGCGCCCGTCGCCGCGTCCCGTATGCGGCAGTCGTCGAGCTGCGCCACGGCGCCGTCGCTCACCGACACCGCCGTGTTCCGCACCTGGGACAGGTCGCTGTCCACGACGTCCGCGCGCGAGCCCCGGTCCAGCACGAACAGCGCGTCCGGCACGTCGTGCACGCGGCACGAGTCGAGCACCGCGGTGGCGCCGTCGCTGACCCACACCGCCGGATAGTCGCCCGTGCTGTCGAAGATCTCGCACTGGTTGGCGTCCACGCGCGTGCCCGGGTCCCACACCGACAGGCCGTTGCGCCCGAACTTCCGCACGCTGGTGCGGGTCAGGGTGAGCACGGAACGGGAACGCAGGTCGACCGCGTTCTCCGGGATGTCGTGGATGCGGCAGTCGGCGAGTGTGAGCACGGCGTCGGTGTCGAGCGTGACACCGTCGGAGGTGGTGCGGTGCACGTCGCAGTCGGTCAGGTGGGCGGTGGCCCGGCCGGAGACCTGGACGCCGCTGCCCCGCACCTCGTAGATCTCGCACCCCACCGCCTCCAGCGCCGAGTGCTCGCCGGTCGCCGTCAGCCCCGAACCGGCGGCGTGGTGGATCCGGCAGCGGTCCAGCCGGGGATGTGCGCCGGAGCGCACCGCGACGCCCGCCTGGCCGGCCGAGACGACCTCGCACTCCTCGAACACCCCGCCCCCGCCGTCGAGGACGGCGATGCCGACGCCCGCCGGATTGTCGACGGTGCAGCGCCGCACCGTCGGCCGGGCGCTGCCGCGCACCTCGATGCCGGACGCGGACCGCGTGACCACCCGGAGGTCCAGCAGCTCAGGGGTGCCCTCCTCGACGAGCACCGCGGGCGCCGCGGCGTCCTGGCCCTCGACGTGCAGGTCCTGGACGACGGCCGAGGCGCGCACCGTCAGCGGCACCCCGTCGGCGGGTGCGATCCGCACCGAGCCCTGGCCGCCCTCGGGTCCGCGCAGGGTCACCGCCCGCTGGACGACGAGGTTCTCCCGGTAGGTCCCGGGGGCGATGGTGAGGACGTCACCGTCGGCCGCGGCCTCCAGGGCGGCGGCGAGCGATGCGTACTCACCCGTGCGGCGCCGCCACCGCGAGGTGCCGGTGTGCGTCACCTGGACCGTGCCCTGTGCCATGGCGTTGCTGTGCCCCCACCTCGTCGTACTGATGGCCCGTCCGCCGTCGGGGACGCCCCGGCCGGAGCGGGACCGCGGCCGGGCCCGTGGGCCCGCGCACGCTCCCGACACCGGCGCGCACCTGTGGCTTCCTCACGCGCGAGTTGTCGCCGATCGGTTCGGCCGGTCCACCGTAGCGTGCGCGCGGACGGTGGGTTGACCAGAGGCGGAAGCCCGTCAGCTGCCGGCGCCGGTCCGGCCCCAGTCCGGGCCCGCCCGCTCCCAGTCCCGCTCCCAGCGGTCGTAGCGGCGGCGGACCATGCGCCACACGACGATCCGCCGGCCGGCCTCGACCAGGAGCGCGGTGGCGAGGGCGGCGCCGACACCGGCGAGCGCGGCGTGCGTCGTGGCGGTGGCGGAGTCCAGCGGGCGGGGCACCACTCTGCCCTGCCCGTCGGTCCATATCCGGAAGTGATCGCCGGGGTGCGGATTCTGCAGGCCCGCCAGGACGGTGCCGCGCTGCTCGGAGCCGTCCGCCGCCTCCCAGCGGGCGAGGACCCGGCTGCGCAGATCCCCGGCCGAGACACCCTCCGGATCGACGTCGAACGGAGAACGTCTCAACTCGCGGACCACGAAGGCCGTCACCTGGTGCCGGGACTCGTGCTGGGCCCGGACCGAGCGCTGCAGGGTGTCCTGCGCGGCACCGCCCACGAGCGTGCCGGCCAGGGGCGCGACGAAGACGATCAGCAACAGGCCCGTCAGGGCGACCCAGGCCTCGACCAGGTCGGTCGTGCGGCGCAGCGGATTGCGCCGCCAGCGCCAGAGTCCCCTGATCGCCCGCACCGCCCGGCCCCCTTCCCGCTCCCTGCCGCCCCCGGTCTGCGAAGGGTCAACGAGTGGGCCGGGGACCGGGTTCCCGGTCGTCCGGAGGCAACTCCCTCGCCCGCGTCACCCGGCGATCCGCACCGGGTCGCCGACCCGGACCGTGCCGGGACCGAGGGGCACGAGATTCTGCCCGAAGACGAGCTTGCGGCCGATGCGGCGGTGCCGGCCGAGGCTGTACAGGGGCTCTCTGCCGCGCGCGGCGGTGTTCTGGTCGGTGGTGGTCACCACGCAGCGCCCGGACGGCTTGGCGACGCGGAAGGAGACCTCGCCGACCGTGAGGCGCGACCAGCCGTCCTCGGCCCATGCGTCGGTGCCGGTGACGACCAGGTTCGGCCGGAAGCGGTTCATGGGCAGCGGACCCTCCGCCGCGTGGTCCCCGCGCGCGATCAGGGAGTTGAGGGCGTCGAGGGACGCCGTCGTCGTGAGCAGCAGCGGATAACCGTCGGCGAAGGAGACGGTCTCGCCCGGCAGCGCGTACTCCGGGTCGACGGGGCGGCGCGTGGCGGGCTCGTCCAGATACACCAGCCGTACCTCCGCCCCGAGAAGGGCACCGCACCAGGCGTGCACGGCGTCGTCCCGCGCCGGGACCGTCTCGACCTTGTCACGGAAGAGCTGCACCGGCACGGTGCTCCCCGCCTGCGGCACCGGGACGGTGAGCGGGCTCATGCCGGGCGCGGACAGCCGGAGGCCGCCGCCGGGCAGAAGCTCGGCGGCGGCCAGGGCCAGGCGCGGCTGCTCGCGCTGTGTGACGACCTTTCCCCCGTCGTCGACCAGCATCCAGCGGCGGTCTCCGGCCAGCCCCCAGGGCTCCACGACGGCCTCCCGGGGCGCGAGACCCCGGAACGCCTTGACCGGATGGACGTGAATCGACTGCAGTCGCGCGTTCCCCATGGAGTCATGGTGCCAGGCGGCACCGACAACCGGGGAGACGGCTCAGTAGCCGCGGTACTGCTGGTTGTTGTACGGGTCCTGATAGGGCGCCGGGGCCGGCCGCGGCGCAGCGGGGCGCATCGCCTCGTACCCCGCGGGGCCGGGGGCGGCCGGGCGGGGCTGCTGCGGCTGCTGGGGGCCGGGATATCCGCGCGGAGCGCTCGCCTGCTGCGGGATGTACGCGGTGGGCGCCTGCTGCAGCGGGGCGGGCTGCTGCATCTGCTGCATCTGCTGCGGATAGCCGTAGGAGGGCTGGGACGGGGCCGCCGGAAGGGCGGGGAGGGCCGACGGGAGAGCCGGCAGGTGGCTGCCCGGCGCGTCGTACGCGGCCGGGACCCGGATCGGGGCGATCTGCGGGGTGCCCCGCTCGGCGACGAGCGAGTCGTAGATCGGGGTGTCCGGGAAGGAGGCGGAGTAGTAGCCGCCGCCATAAGTGGAGCGGGGGGAGGTCATGGCACATAAGTTAAGCCCACGATGTGCTGGTTGGGGAGACCGATAAGAGGGTTGTTTTCCGTGCCCGTGGTGACCTGAGATCCCCAATCAGAGCGAAATTGCCGAAAAGGGGCGGCGCAGGGCGCGATCTTGGGGTAAAGGCCAAGTTCCAGGGGGGTTACCGGCGGTTGACCGACCGTGTTCGGACGCTGTTGCCGGACGATCTTGTCGGGGGGAATAGGTTGGGCGCGGAAAACTTGGCGAACCGCCGGGACGTGGCCCGGCGCGGTGACTCGTGATGGGGGCGGACATGTCAATGTCGAAAGGCTCGAACACCCCGGTGCCGGCCACGGCGCTGCGGGTCGAACTGGGCTGGCGGACCGGCCCAGGCGTGCCCGATGCGGACGCCTCGGCGCTGCTCCTGGTGGCGGGCAAGGTCCGCTCCGACGCGGACTTCGTCTTCTACAACCAGCCGGCCCACTCCTCCGGCGCGGTCCGGCACGAGGGCAAGCGGGACGCCGGCGGCCGGGTGACCGACAGTCTGCTCGTCGACCTCGCGCGCGTGGAGCCCGCGATCGAGACGGTGATCGTCGCCGCCTCCTCGGACGGCGGCTCCTTCGGCCGGGTCCCCGACCTGTACATCGAGGTGCGGGACGCGGCGCAGAACACCGTCGTCGCCCGCTTCGACAACCCCGGCGCCACCGTCGAAACGGCCTTCGTGCTCGGCGAGTTCTACCGCCGACAGGGCGCCTGGAAGTTCCGTGCCGTCGGCCAGGGGTACGACAGCGGTCTGGAGGGCCTGGCCACCGACTACGGCATCACCGTCGACGAGCCGCAACAGGCGCCCCCCGCCGCCGTCACGCCCCCGCCCGCGGCCCCGGCCACCGTGACTCCGCCCTCGCCCCCAGCTCCGGCCACCGTGACGCCGCCGCCGCCCGCGACGCGGCCCGCGGCCACCCCGCCGCCCCCGGCGACGGCACCCGCCGCGGCACCGGTGAGCCTCACCAAGGTCACGCTCACCAAGGCCGCGCCCTCCGTCTCCCTCACCAAACAGGGCGGCACCTCGGGCGCCATGCGCGTGAACCTCAACTGGGAGGTGCGCAAGCAGTTCTCCGGCTGGGGCCGCAAGCTGGGCCGCCCGGTCGCCATGCACAACGACCTCGACCTCGACCTGTGCTGCCTGTACGAACTCAGCGACGGCAGCAAGGGCGTCGTCCAGGCCCTCGGCAACGCCTTCGGCGCCCTGCACCAGCCGCCGTTCATCCTCCTCGACGGCGACGACCGCACCGGCGCCGTGTCGACCGGCGAGAACCTCACCATCAACCTCGACCACCAGAGGTACTTCCGGCGCATCCTCGTCTTCGTCACCATCTACGAGGGCGCGCGCTCCTTCGCCGACCTGCACGCCACGGTCACCCTCCAGCCGCAGTTCGGCGCAGCGATCGACTTCTCGCTCGACGAGTGCACGGTTCCCTCGACGGTGTGCGCCCTCGCCCTGATCACCAACACCGGCAACGACCTCGTCGTCCAGCGCGAGGCCCGCTATCTGGTGCCCGAGCGCGGAGTGAGCCCGCAGCGGACGGTCGACTACGCCTACGGGTGGGGGATGAACTGGACGCCGGGCCGCAAGTGAACCCCGCCGGCCGAGCCCACCCGGCGCGGGCGCTCAGCCCTCGTCGGGCAGGGCGCCCGGACGGGCGTAGGTGCGGCCCTTCCAGGCCGCACCGCGCCCCCGGTAGTGCTGCACCGCGGAGTCGACCGTCATCAGGAGGTACAGGAACGCGGTGAACGGCAGCAGCGGGGCGAGCCACGGCGGCTGCCGGTAGTACCGCAGCATCGGTACGTACGTCCCCGCCATCACCAGCCACGCGGCGGCCCCGCACACCGCCGCCGCACCGCCGGCCACCGGGCCCGCGATCACCGCGGCCGGCGGCACCAGATACACCAGCGCCAGGCCGGCGACCGTGCCGGCCAGCAGCGGCGGACTGTGCCGCAACTGCGCGTAGGCGCTGCGCGAGACCATCCGCCACAGGTCGTGCAGCCGTGGATAGGGGCGCACGCTGTCCACGCCGTCGGCCAGCCCCAGCCACACCCGGCCACCGCTGCCCTTGACCGCCCGGGCGAGGGCCACGTCGTCGATGACCGCGTGCCGGATGGCGTCCGGGATCCGGGCCCGCTCGGCGGCGTCGGCGCGCAGCAGCACACAGCCGCCCGCGGCGGCCGCCGTGCGCGTCGCCCTCTTCCCCGCGCGCTCCCTGCCGATCCGCCGGAACGGGTACAGCTGCGCGAAGAAGTAGACGAAGGCCGGCACCACGAGCCGCTCCCACACGCTCTCGACCCGTAGCCGCGCCATCTGCGAGACCACGTCGAAACCGCCGGTACGGGCCGCCGCCACCAGCTGCCGCAGGCTGTCCGGCGCGTGGGCGATGTCGGCGTCCGTCAGCAGCAGGTACTCGGGCTCCCGCGCGCGTGCCAGACCGATGCCGTGCCGCACCGCCCAGAGCTTGCCCGTCCAGCCCGCCGGCGGCTCCCCGGGCGACGCCACGGTCAGCGGCAGCCCGCCGTCGCGCCGGGCCAGGTCGCGCGCCAGGTCGCCGGTGCCGTCCGTGCTGCCGTCGTCGATCAGGAAGACCTCCGCCCGCCCCGGATAGTCCTGGGCGAGCAGCGACGGCAGGCTCGCCGGCAGGACCCCCGCCTCGTCGCGCGCAGGCACGACGACGCACACCGGGGGCCACACGTCCGGATCCACCCGGGCGGGCAGCCGGACGTCCGTACGCCAGAAGAAGCCCTGGGCGAGCAGCAGCCACAGCCAGGCGGCGAGGGAGAGGGCGGACACGACGGTCACGACGGAAGTCCAGGCATCGGCGCTCACGGGCGCAGTCTGCCCCACGACGCGGCGCGCGAAGGCCCATCGTCTATCGTGGCCTGGTGAAGATCGCGCTCATGGACTCCGGAATCGGTCTGCTGGCGGCCACCGCTGCGGTACGACGCCTGCGGCCGGACGCCGATCTCATCCTCTCCCTGGACCCCGACGGCATGCCCTGGGGCCCGCGGACCCCCGAAGACCTCACGGGCCGGGCCCTGGCCGTCGCCGAGGCCGCCGCCGCGCACCGGCCGGAGGCCCTGATCGTCGGCTGCAACACGGCCACCGTGCACGCGCTGCCCACCCTGCGGGCCCGCTTCGAACCCGGCCTCCCGGTCATCGGCACCGTCCCGGCGATCAAGCCGGCCGCGGCCGGCGGCGGGCCCGTGGCCATCTGGGCGACGCCCGCCACCACCGGCAGCCCCTACCAGCGCGGACTCATCGAGGACTTCGCCGTCGGCACGCCCGTCACCGAGGTGCCCTGCCACGGTCTCGCCGAGGCCGTCGAGCACGCCGACGAGACGGCGATCACCGCCGCCGTCGCCGCCGCGGCCGCGCTCACGCCCGACGACGTGACGACCGTCGTCCTGGGCTGCACCCACTACGAACTCGTCGCCGAACGCATCCGCGCCGCCGTGCAGCGCCCCGGCGCCCCGCGCCTCGTCCTGCACGGCTCCGCCGGCGCGGTCGCCGCACAGGCGCTGCGCCGGATCGGTGCCCGGCCCGAGCCGGAGGCCCCGGCCACGGGCACCCTCACCGTGCTGCTGAGCGGACGCGAGGGCGCCCTTCCCGGGACCGCGGCGGCCTACGAGGAGGGCCGGCTGCTGCGCACGGCCACGCCGGCCCGCTGACCGGGGCCGCACGCCCGCTCGGCCCAGTCACCCTGCGCGACGAGGTACTCGCGCAGCGAAACATGAGTAACCTCATATCCATGAGGCATCGCCCCGGCGAGAGCACCCCCGCAGCCGACGTCTGGACCGGACGTGCCACCAACCGCGTCCAGTGGTTCCTGGCGCTCATCGGTGTCGCGTGTGTGGCTCTCGGTATCGCGCTGGCCGTCGAATCGGCCTGGGAGACCGGCATCGCCCCGCTGACCATGGCGGTCGTCGGCTGCATCGCGGCCGGACTGCTCGTGCTCTTCGGCACGCTGGCGTTCGTGCACGTCGCGCTGAGAGTCGACGAGGAGTGCCTCGAGGTGCGCTGCGGCCATATCGGCGTGCCCCGTCGGCGCATCCCCCTCTCGCACGTCGTGGGCGCCGAGTTCACCCCGCACGTCACCCCGCGGCACTGGGGCGGCTGGGGGTATCGCTGGCGGCCGGAGAAGGGCACGGCCGTCGTCGTACGGCGCGGCGAGGGCCTGGTCCTGCGGCTGTGGGACGGCCACACCTTCACCGTCACCGTGGACGACGCGGAAGCGGCCGTCCAGGTGATCAGGGACCGTCTCCGTCCGAAGACGCCGGGGCCGGCGGCGCACTGAGGCCGCGCGGGAGCGTCCCGCGGCGACGAGGTCTACGGGCGCCGTCCCATGGCCCCGGGCCCCGGAGAACCGCCACCCTCCCGTGTCGCCCATCCCGTGTCGCCCTTCGCCCCGATGTGCCGCCCGCCGGCCCGTGTGTCGACTGCCGGCCCCGTGTGTGCCGTCCGTGTGCGCAGGCCCGTGCGTGCCGGTCGTCGCACGTGTCGCCTGCCCGCCCGTGTCGAGTGCGTCGGCCCTCAGCACCGGCGTCGACATCAATGACGCGCGCCAGCCCGTCCGTGTCCGTGCGCCGGCCCGCGAGTCCCCGCGGGCCGGAGTGCCCCGCCCGTCCGTCCGGTACCCCCGGCCGGTCACCTCGACGCCCGGCGCCCCTGCCGCCCCCTCCCCGGCGCCGTCGCCGGCGGCTCGTCGGTGAGGGGGCGGGCCGTGGCCAGTCCCGCGAGCAGGCCCGCGCCCACCGACACGGCGGTGAAGCTCAGGGCGTTGCCGACCGCCGCGATGACGGCCAGCCCGGTGAGCGCCACGCCCGCGGTCAGCGCGACCGGCGTCGGGCGCGGCGAGCGCCACAGCGCGTACAGCACCCAGCCGAAGGCCGCGCCCAGCAGGACGACACCGACCACGCCCTGCTCGGCCGCCTGCTGCCAGGTCGCCGAGTGGGGCCTGCCGTCGGCCGCCGCCGACAGCCGCGCCGCCGGACTCAGCTCACCGAATCGCCCCGGGCCCACGCCGAGCAGGGCGTCCCCGCGCAGCAGGTCCAGCGCGTCGCCCCAGAGCAGGACGCGGGAGGAGGTCAGCCGTCCCTCCACCGACTCGGCGAGACCGTCCGGCAATGCGGCCCGCGCGGCGACCGCCCAGGTCAGGGCGGCCACCAGCCCGGCCACCAGAGCCAGCGCGGCGAGCGCGGCACCGCGGCGGCGGACACGGCCGGCGACGAGCGAGCACAGGAGCACCCCGGCACAGGCCACGCAACCGGCGGCCGAGCCCAGGACGGCGGCGGTCACGGCGATGCCCGCGGCCAGCAGACGCAGTACCAGCCGCACGGCCGGGACCGGACTGGCCCAGGCCCCGCAGCACAGGGCGCCCGCCGACAGGACCAGCAGGGCCGCGGTGGCGCCGGCGTGCCCGAGCGGCACCGTGATCCGCGGTCCGGTCACCAGCTGCGGCAACGCCACCGTCAGGGCGGCGCCGGCGAGCCCCGCGGCGCAGGCGGCGGCGACCGGGAGGAGCGCGCCGCCGATCCGCCCCACGGCATAGCCGGCGGCCACCGCCAGCACGGCGAGCAGCACCCCCTCCGGACGCCCGGCGTGTGCCGCGGCCGTGATCAGCGACCAGGACGCACAGGCCCCGAGGATCAGCACGCCCGCCGCGTCCGACCGGCTCCGTCTCTCACCGTCCGCCGCCGCAGCGGCCGCGGACCTCCGCCCCCTCGCACCCACCGTGTCCCCCGCCCGTGTCGCCCCCGACCTCGACGGGCCCCCGCCGCACGGACGACAGGACCGGGCGACCGAGGCTCCGGCACACCGTAACGGCTGGTCGGCGGATTGGGCCCGGCCCGGCGGCCGGTTGTGCCGAAACGTTGCGGCGCCGGTCGCCCGAGGGCCCCGCCGGCCCCTCGAACCGTGCTGTCGGCCGCGTCGGCACGCGCCGTACACTCCGGTGGGTGACCGTCACCGCAACCACCGTCGGCGAGCCGGACCGGCTGAAGCCGCAGGCCGCACCCGCCTCGCGTCTCGCCGCGCGGCTCACGCGCCTGTACCCGGCCGCCGCAGCCGCGCTCTCCGGAGTGCTGCTCTACGTCAGCTTCCCGCCGCGCACCCTGTGGTGGCTGGCCCTGCCCGCCTTCGCCGTCTTCGGCGCGGTGCTGCGCGGCCGGAGCTGGAAGGCGGGCCTCGGCCTCGGTTACCTGTTCGGTCTCGGTTTCCTGCTGCCCCTCCTGGTGTGGACCGGGGTGGAGGTCGGCCCCGGCCCCTGGCTCGCCCTGGTCGTCATCGAGGCCGTCTTCGTCGCACTCGTCGGGGCGGGTGTCGCCGCGGTGTCGCGGCTCCCGGCCTGGCCGCTGTGGGCGGCGGCCGTGTGGATCGCCGGAGAGGCCGCACGCGCGCGCGTGCCCTTCCACGGCTTCCCCTGGGGGAAGATCGCGTTCGGACAGGCGGACGGCGTGTTCCTGCCGCTCGCCGCGGTCGGCGGCACACCGGTGCTCGGCTTCGCGGTCGTCCTGTGCGGCTTCGGCCTCGCAGAGACCGTCCGTCTGGCCGTCGGCGCACGCCGCACCCGGACCGTACGACGGGGCGCGGCGGCAGCGGCCCTGCTCAGCGTGGCCGTGCCCGTCGTGGGCGCCGTGGCCGCCCGGCCGCTGGTCACCGACGAGGCGGAGGACGGTACCGCGACCGTCGCCGTGATCCAGGGCAACGTGCCCCGCGCCGGCCTCGACTTCAACGCCCAGCGCCGCGCCGTGCTCGACCACCACGCGCGCGAGACGGAACGCCTGGCCGCCGAGGTCGCGGCGGGCAAGGCCGAGCGCCCCGACTTCGTGCTCTGGCCGGAGAACTCCTCCGACATCGACCCCTTCGCCAACGCCGACGCCCGCTACATCATCGACCGGGCCGCAAAGGCGATCGGCGTCCCCGTCTCGGTCGGCGGCGTCGTCGAGCGCGACGGCAAGCTGCTCAACGAGCAGATCCTGTGGGACCCGGAGAAGGGCCCCGTCGACACCTACGACAAACGGCAGATCCAGCCCTTCGGCGAGTATCTGCCGCTGCGCTCGCTGATCGGGGCGATCAACGACGACTGGACGTCCATGGTCAGCCGGGACTTCAGCCGCGGCACCGAGCCCGGCGTCTTCACCATGGCCGGCACCCGGGTCGGCCTCGTCACCTGCTACGAGGCGGCCTTCGACTGGGCCGTGCGCTCCGAGGTCACCGACGGCGCCCAGCTGATCTCGGTGCCCAGCAACAACGCGACCTTCGACCGCAGCGAGATGACCTACCAGCAGCTCGCGATGTCCCGTATCCGCGCCGTCGAGCACAGCCGGACCGTCACCGTGCCGGTGACCAGCGGCGTCAGCGCGATCATCATGCCGGACGGCCGGATCACCCGGAAGACCGGCATGTTCGTGGCGGACTCCCTGGTCCAGGAGGTGCCGCTGCGTTCCTCCGAGACCCCCGCCACCCGGTGGGGCGTGTGGCCGGAGATCGCCCTCGTGCTCGTCGCGGCCGGCGGGCTCGGCTGGGCCGTCGGCGCCGGTGTGCGCCTGCGGCGCGCCCGCGATGTGTGACCGTCCGCCCGCCGCACGCCCCGCTGCGTCTCCGGAAGCGGCCCGCCCGGTTCGTTAGGGTCGGACGCATGCCTACTCCCGACTTCATCCGCGACCTGCGCGCCTGTGCCGGACACCAGCTGCTGTGGCTTCCCGGGGTCACCGCCGTCGTCTTCGACGAGGAGGGGAGGGTGCTGCTGGGCCGGCGGGCCGACAACCGGCGCTGGTCGCTGATCGGGGGCATCCCGGAACCCGGGGAGCAGCCCGCCGCCTGCGCCGTGCGCGAGGTGGAGGAGGAGACCGCCGTCCGGTGCGTCGTCGAGCGGCTGGTCCTCGCCCAGGCCCTCGCCCCGATCACCTACGAGAACGGCGACATCTGCCAGTTCATGGACATCACCTTCCGCTGCCGGGCGGTCGGCGGCGAGGCCCGGGTCAACGACGACGAGTCGCTGGACGTCGGCTGGTTCGCCGTGGACGCCCTGCCGGATCTCGGGGAGTTCGGGCAGTTCCGGATCAAGCAGGCCCTGTCCGACGCACCCACATGGTTCGAGCCCACTGATTCTCTCTGAACTGTGGGGCGTGCCCACATGTGGCGCCGGGTGGGCCCTGCCTAGGGTCGGGACATGACCTCGCCCAGTGTCCTCCCGGCCCCCCACGCCTCCCCGCTCGACCTCGGCGGGCGCACCGCCCTCGTGACCGGTGCCGCCGGCGGCATCGGCCGCGCCTGCGCGCTGCGGCTCGCCGCCGCCGGGGCGAAGGTCAGAGCGGTCGACCGGGACGTCGCCGGGCTGGACGCGCTCACCGGGCTCGCCGAGGACCTCACGGGCACCGTCGAACCGCACGTCCTGGACCTGACCGACCTGGACGCCGCCGAGCAGGCGGCCGCCGGCACCGACGTCCTCGTGAACAACGCGGGGCTGCAGATGGTGCGGCCGCTGGAGGAGTTCCCGCCGGACGTCTTCCACACGGTGCTCACGGTCATGCTGGAGGCCCCCTTCCGCCTGATCCGCGGCGCCCTGCCCCATATGTACGGGCAGGGCTGGGGTCGCATCGTGAACATATCCTCCGTGCACGGACTGCGCGCCTCCGCCTACAAGGCGGCCTACGTGTCCGCCAAGCACGGACTGGAGGGCCTGTCCAAGACGGCGGCCCTGGAGGGAGCCGCCCACGGCGTCACCTCCAACTGCGTGAACCCCGCCTACGTCCGCACCCCGCTCGTGGAGAAGCAGATCACCGACCAGGCGCGGGCGCACGGCATCCCCGAGGAGCAGGTGCTGTCCGACGTACTGCTGCGGGACAGCGCGGTGCGGCGGCTCATCGAACCGGAGGAGGTCGCCGAGGCCGTGGCGTACCTGTGCGGCCCGCAGGCCTCCTTCGTCACCGGCACCTCCCTCGTCCTGGACGGCGGCTGGACCGCGCACTGACCGTGTGCCGAGCAGGGCGGGGCCCGGCGGCCCAGTTCTCCACAGGGGCGCCGGGAGGCCCCGCCTCCGGTGGCCCGGGTTGTCCACAGGGCTGCCGGGACGACCGTGTGATGGGTGATCCTGTGAGCATGTCCCGCGATCACGCGCAGTCCGCCGAGCCTCCCGTTCCCGGCGCCGGGGCGCCGGAGCAGCCCGCGGCGCCCGCCGGTGCCGAGACGCCCTTCCTGAAGCTGCTGGCCAGGGGGGCCTCCGCCGACGCCTACGAGCAGCCGGTGCTCCTCGCCCGCGCCGAGGGCGCACCGGCCGGGCGGATCGCCGGGCTGGAGCGGGCCAAGCTACTCGCGCTGCGCGTGCGCTCCGAGCTGGAGGGACGGCGCCGGCGGGAGGCCGAGCTGTCGGCGCTGTTCGAGACGGCCCACGACCTCGCCGGGCTGCGCGACCTGGACGCCGTGCTGCGCGCCATCGTGCAGCGGGCCCGCTCGCTGCTGGGCACGGACGTGGCCTATCTCAGCCTCAACGACCCTGCGCGCGGCGACACCTACATGCGCGTCACCGAGGGCTCCGTCGCCGCCCGCTTCCAGCAGCTGAGGCTCGGCATGGGGGAGGGACTCGGCGGCCTCGTCGCCCAGACCGCCCGGCCCTACGTCACCGAGGACTACTTCGAGGACGCCCGTTTCCAGCACACCCGCACCATCGACACCGGCGTCCGGGACGAGGGGCTCGTCGCCATCCTCGGCGTCCCCCTCATGCTCGGCCACCACGTCATCGGCGTGCTGTTCGCGGCGGACCGGCGCGCCCGGGTCTTCGAACGGGAGCAGATCGCCCTGCTCGGCTCCTTCGCGGCCCTCGCGGCGGCGGCCATCGACACCGCGAACCTGCTCGCGGAGACCCGCTCGGCCCTCGCCGAGCTGGAGCGGGCCAACGAGATCATCAAGGACCGCAGCGGCGTCATCGAACGCGCCTCCGACGTCCACGACCGGCTCGCGGAACTGGTCCTGCGCGGCGGCGGCGTCCACGACGTGGCCGCGGCGGTCTCCCAGGTCCTGGCCGGCACCGTCGAGTTCACCGAGGCCGCCGCGGCACCCGCGAAGGCCCTGGAGGCGTCCCGCGCCGAGGGACACGCGGTGCGGCACGACGACGACTGGATCGCCGCCGTCGCCGCCGGCGGCGAGCTGCTCGGCGCCCTCGTGCTGCGCGGCCATCCCGGACTCGACCCCGTGGACCAGCTCACCCTGGAGCGGGCCGCGATGGTCACCTCCCTGCTGCTGCTCGCCCGGCGCTCGGCGGCCGAGGCCGAACAGCGGGTGCGGGGCGAACTGCTCGACGACCTGCTCGACGCCCGCGACCGAGACCCGCGCCTGCTGCGCGAGCGCGCCCGGCGCCTGCACGCCGATCTCGACGCCACGCACGTGGTCCTCGCCGCCCGCCTCGACGCCACCGCGCCCGACGCCGACCAGGAGGCGGACGCCCGCCGGCGCCTGTGGTCCGCGGCCTCCCACCTCGCCGCCACCCGGCACGGCCTGGCCGCCGCCCGCGACGGCGGCACGGTACTCCTGCTGCCCCTCGACGCCCGGGACGGCGCCACGGAGCTGGCCCGCCGTACCGCGCGGGACCTGGGCACCGCCGTCCACGAGGCCGTCACCGTCGGCGCCTCCGCGCCCGTCTCGGACCTCGCCGCCCGCCCCGAGACCGTGACCGCCGCCTACACCGAGGCCCGACGCTGCCTGGACGCCCTGCGGCTGCTGAGCCGCTCCGGGGACGGCGCCGCCGCCGAGGACTTCGGGTTCCTCGGGCTGCTCCTGGCCGGCGACCGGGACATCGCCGGCTTCGTCGACCGGACCATCGGCCAGGTCGTCGACTATGACGAACGGCGCGGCACCGAGCTGCTGCGCACCCTCGACGCGTACTTCGCCTGCGGCATGAGCCCCGCGCGCACCAAGGACGAGCTCCACGTCCACGTGAACACGGTCGCGCAGCGCCTGGAACGCGTCGGCCGCCTCCTCGGCGACGACTGGCAGAGCCCGGCCCGCACCCTGGAGATACAACTGGCCCTGAGACTCCACCGGTTGTCGGCCCCGGCACGGCGCTGACCCCCGCACGCGGGGGCGTACGGGGGTCGGCGGGCGCTGCGTTCAGGCGGTACGGGCACCCGTGGGACGGGAGTCCGCCGGCTCCGCGGCACCGTCCTCACCGGGAGCGACGTCGGCGAGGTCCCGGTGACGGGTCTCCTTGGCCACGCCCACGGCGACCAGCGTGAGCAGGGCCGAGGCGATGACGTAGAGGGAGATGGGCGTCGAGCTGTCGTACTCGGACAGCAGCGCGGTGGCGATCAGCGGCGCGGGGGCACCGGCCGCGACCGACGCGAACTGGGCGCCGATCGAGGCACCGGAGTAGCGCATCCGGGTCGCGAACATCTCGGAGAAGAAGGCCGCCTGGGGCGCGTACATCGCGCCGTGCAGCACCAGGCCCACGGTCACGGCGAGGAGGAGGCTGCCGAAGTGCCCGGAGTCGATGAGCAGGAAGAACGGGAACATCCACAGCCCGACCCCGGCCGCGCCCAGCAGATACACGGGGCGGCGGCCGATCCGGTCCGACAGCGCACCCCAGGCCGGGATGACCGCGAAGTGCACGGCCGAGGCGATCAGCACCGCGTTGAGGGCCGTCTGCTTCGACACGTCGGCGGCGGTGGTGGCGTAGACGAGGATGAAGGCCGTGATGACGTAGTAGCTGATGTTCTCCGCCATCCGCGCGCCCATCGCGATCAGCACGTCCCGCCAGTGGTGGCGCAGCACGGCGACGAGGGGAAGCGGTTCGGCGTCCGCCTTGCGCGCCTCGGCCTGCGCCAGCGCCTCCTTGAAGACGGGGGACTCGTCGACGGACAGCCGGATCCACAGACCGACCATGACCAGCACGCCGGAGAGCAGGAACGGAATCCGCCAGCCCCAGCTGGTGAACGCGGCGTCCGACAGCAGCGCCGTCAGCGCCGACAGCACACCGGTGGCCAGCAGTTGTCCGGCCGGCGCACCGGTCTGCGGCCACGAGGCCCAGAAACCGCGGCGCCGGGCGTCCCCGTGCTCGGACACCAGCAGCACGGCACCGCCCCACTCGCCGCCGAGTGCGAAGCCCTGAACGAGCCGCAGCACGGTCAGCAGCACGGGAGCGGCCGTGCCGACGGTCGCGTGCGTCGGCAGCAGCCCGATCGCGAAGGTGGCCCCGCCCATCATCAGCAGGCTCAGCACCAGCAGCTTCTTGCGCCCGAGCCGGTCACCGTAGTGCCCGAAGACCAGCGCGCCCAGCGGACGGGCGGCGAAGCCGACGGCATAGGTGAGGAACGACAGCAGGGTGCCGACCAGCGGGTCCGAGTCCGGGAAGAACAGCTTGTTGAAGACGAGGGCGGCGGCGGAACCGTAGAGGAAGAAGTCGTACCACTCGATGGTGGTGCCGATGAGGGACGCGGCGACGATGCGCTTGAGGTTGCCGGGTGTCGGGGGAGCGGATGCTGCGGAGGCCATGTGCGCCACTTCCTCGTGTGCGGTGGGGACGGGTACGTGTCGGCACACCGTAGAAACACGCAGGTCAAGCGCACATGTGGTGGGGCAACATAGTTCGGGGCCCGGGTATGCGCGCGCCCACCATGCTGACTCGGCGTAGGCGGCTCGGGGGAAGCCCGGGAAGGCGGGAACGCGGGCCATCTGGGAAGTGGGGCGGGGTGATTCGACGTCGCGGTGCCGGCTCCCGTGCCGACTTCCCCGGTCAGTCGATGCCTTCGACGATGCGGAAGTCGCGCTCGACGCCGTCGGCGAGGGCGGCCAGCGCCTCCTGGTAGGCCGCACTCGCGTGCGTCGCGACGGCCTGCTCGAAGCTGTCGAACTCGACCAGGACGGTGCGTTCGGCGATTCCGGCGTCGTGCGCCACGACCCGACCGCCCCGTACGAGTGTCCGGCCGCCTCCGGCCTCGACGGCCCGAGCGGCCAGTTTGTTGTAAGCGGCCAGCTTCTCCGGCTCCGAGATGGTGCGGTAGACGCTGACCCAGTAGCCCTTGGGCATGGAACCTCCAGTGATGGGATGCGTGCATCTGACTTACGGGTTGGTCTCGGACGTGCGTCGGCGGGCGAGGGCGAGGCTGGTCAGCGTCGTGATCGTCATGGCACCGATGCCGGCCAGCGCCGCGGTGGTGTAGGCGCCGTCGTCGGGGAAGAGGCGGCCGGGGCCGGTGCCCGCGGTGAGGATCAGGCCGCCGGTGGCGCTGCCCAGGGAGTACCCGACGCTGCGGACGACGTAGTTGAAGCTCATGGCGCTCGACGTCTCACTCCTGGGGGTGACGGCCAGGATGACGCCGGGCATCGCGGCCGAGAAGCCGCCGACGCCGAAGCCGAGCACGCCCATCGCCGCGAACAGTTCGGCCAGGTCCGACCGGGCCGCCGCGAACAGGGCGAACCCGCCGCCGACCACGACGGCGCTGCCGGCCAGGAGCAGGGGATCGGTGATCCGCGTCCGCATCCGTGGCGTGAGCTTGCCGGCGACGAACCCCAGCACCGAGAACGGGATGAGGACCAGCCCGGCGACGAAGGTCGTCAGTCCGAAGCCGTAGCCGGCGCCGTGCGGCGTCTGCGCGTACCGGGTGATGAGCGTGAGCAGGAGGTACATGCCGATCCCGCCGACGAACATGGCGAGGTTCGCCCCGGCGACCGCCGGGTGCCGCACCGCCCGCACATCGACCAGAGGCGTCGTGCTGCGCAGCTCTACGACGGCCCAGACGCAGAGCAGCACCGCCGCGACGACGGCGAGGCCCGTGGCCACGGCGAGGTGACGGCTCCACAGGTTCCGGTCGCCCGCGAGGAACAGCACCAGGAGCAGCGCGGCGGCCAGGACGACCGCGCCTGCCACGTCCACGCGGGCGGAACGGCCTTCCGGTGCTTCGGGCACGGAGCGCCACGCGGTCAGGAGGGCGGCGGCGGTGACGACCAGGCCGAGGCCGTACGCGGCCCGTACCCCGCCGAGCTCGGCGAGCAGTGCGGCCAGCGGGTAGCCGACGCCGGCCCCGATGATCGAGACCACCGAGATCAGGGAGATCGCGGCCGCGCTGCGCTCCTCGGGGAGGTGGTCCCGGGCCACGCCCATCATCAGCGCCGTCAGGCCGAGCCCGACGCCCTGGGCCGCTCTGCCGGCCAGCAGCCACGCGAAGGGCAGCGGCAGTACGGTGAGTGCGCTGCCGGCGACGACGACCGCCAGCGTGGCGAGGATCGTCGTCCGCCGGTGCGGGCCGGCTCCGAGCCGGCCCAGGACCGGTGTGGCGACGGCCCCGCTCAGCAGCGCGACGGTCAGCGTCCACTGCGCGCTGCCGAGCGACACGTGGAACGAGGTG
Organism: Streptomyces sp. NPDC032940; assembly: GCF_040636935.1. NCBI lineage: Bacteria > Bacillati > Actinomycetota > Actinomycetes > Kitasatosporales > Streptomycetaceae > Streptomyces > Streptomyces sp. NPDC032940. The sequence continues at coordinate 136,119 of NZ_JBEZVJ010000014.1, forward strand.
GCCACGCTGGTGATGAGCGGCGTCCCGAGGCTGGCGACCGCCGCCACGACCAGTGCGATGAACGTCAGGGCGGGGACCAGCAGCCGATCCTCGGAACGCGCCACCGGGAGCCCCTTCGCCGCGACCCCGCCGGCCGGCTGTCCGGTCACCGCTCGGGCCCTTCGCGGTCCTGGCTCTCGAGCTCTGCCAGATGCCTCAGTGCCGGAAGGGCCGCCGCCAGCGCCTCGACCTCGTCGCCGGTGAGCCCGCCGATCAGCCGCTCGAACGCCTGGACGCCCGACTGGTGCCGCGTCCGGACATAGGAGGCGCCGGCCTCGGTCAGGCACACCAGCGTGACCCGCTTGTCGGCCGCGTCGCCCCGCCGCTCGACCAGGCCGGACTCCTCCAACCCCCGGACCAGGGTGGTCATCGCGGGCTGGGTGACGCCCTCGGCCGCGGCCAGATCGGTGATACGCCGCGGGCCGGTCCGCTGCAGGGTGGCCAGGGTGGCGGCGGACGTCAGGCTCATGTCCCGGGGCAGGCGTCTCGCGGCTCTGGTGGCCAGGCCGTAGAGGGCTGCCCCGATGGCGGCGGACGCGTCGGTGGGGGTGTTCTGACGACTCATGAGGCGAAGCATAGCATTTTTATATTTATTGATTATGTAAATCGCTCCGCCGGGCCGGGCCGGGCGGAGGTTCGGGGCGGGCCGGCGGCTGGGAGGCCGGGAGGGGGTGCGTGGGTGGAGCTCCCCAACAGCCCTTGCCACAAGGCGCGTAGACCCCTAACTTAAGCGGCGAAGTAATCAGATTTACCTCTCTATTTACATCGCCGGGCGTACCGGTTTCATCTCCTGGGGGGCCGGACACCGCGACCGCCCGTGCCCCCGGTGGCGACCACCGCCGACCACGGGCCGCATCCCCACGCGCCACCCCACCCCGCCAAGCAAGCACACCCAAGCAGGGAGATCCCCGTGCACATAGGCATGCGCAGAACCGCGGTGGCAACCGCCCTCACCCTCTCCGTGGTCCTGCCCGCCACCGGCGTCGCCGGCGCCGCCGACGCACCGACGACCGACACCGGCTCGCACGTCGACGTCGAGTACTTCCGCGACCCGGACGGTGAGGGCGCACGCACCAGCGTCCCCGCGAGCAGCCCGTACGCCGAGCCCGGGACCGCCGCCCGGCAGCGCACCGCCACCGCTTCCGAGGACGGCGAGGTCGTCCCGATCGCCGAGACCGGTCCGACCGCCGACCGCCTGGACGTCACGATCATCGGCGACGGCTACACCGCCGACGAGCAGGACGACTTCCTCGCGGACGCCCGCACCAAGTGGGACGAGGTCACCGGCATCGACCCGTACAAGAGCTACGAGGGCCTCTTCAACGTCTGGGCGGTGAAGGCCGTTTCCCAGGACAGCGGCGTCACCGGCGATCCGGGCCGGGACGTCGTCAGGAACACCGCGCTCGGCTCGTACTTCTGGTGCAGCGACACGGAGCGCCTGGTCTGCGTCGACCTCGACAAGACGAAGGTCTACGCGGACAAGGCACCGGCCACCGACTTGGTGATCGTGGTCTCCAACTCCACCAAGTACGGCGGCGCCGGCTACTCCGGGCTCGCGTCGGACTACGGCTACGACGGCGTCTCCACGCTCTCCTCCGACAACGACCGGTCCACCCTGATCGCCGCGCACGAAATGGCCCACTCCATCGGCCTCCTGGCAGACGAGTACCAGTACGCCGGCTACGGGGACTACCCGTACTCCGAGCCCGCCTACCCCAACGCCTCGACCCTGACGGCGGACGACATGGCGGCGCAGCGCACCAAGTGGGCGGCGTGGCTCGGCGAGGCCGACCCGAGCGGCGGCGTCGTCGGCACCTACGAGGGCGCCGACTACTACGAGTACGGCGTCTACCGTCCCACCGAGAACTCCATCATGCGGGCCCTGAACACCGACCAGTTCAACCTCCCCGGCCGGGAGGCGATGATCGCCGGCTTCTACCGGTCCGCCAACGCCCTCAGCCCGCTGGTCGACACCTCCGTCACCGTTCCACGCTCCACCCGGCTCTCCGTCGAGCTCGCCGACCTGGGCACGGGCATCTCGCGCCCCCAGGTCCGCTGGTACGTCGACGGACGCGAGGCCAGGCAGGCCCGCGGCAGGACGTCCGTCGTGCCGGCCGCCCTCGGTGTCCCGGCCGACCGGCGCACGCACAAGGTGACCGCCGAGGTGACCGACACCACGTCGGCCGTCCGCAGCCCCGCGGTTCGCGACCTCACCTCCAACTCGGCCACCTGGACCGTCAAGCGCTGACACACTCTCCGGCCCGTCCGCACCGAAGCAGGAAGGCAGCGACGACGCGGCCCCCGCAACCCGGAGGGCCGCGTGGGTGCTACGTCGCGCGGTACCTTCCCTTCCCGGCTTGCGTGACCAGTCCCCTGTCGATCAGCCGCTCCAGGTGCTGCACCGCTGTCCGTCGTTCGACCGGACCCACGTGCGGGCCCTCGACATGACGGCGGTAGACCAGCCGGTGTTCGGCGATCTCCTCGACGGTCCGCGGCTCGTCGAGGAACGCCAACAGGGCCGCGTCGCGCCTCTCCACCACTGCGGCGAAGTCGTCCAGCCGCCCGCGGAACTGCCCGGCGCCCTCGATCACGCCCTTCTGATGGGCCGTGCCGTACCAGCGGACACCGATGTCCCGGCACCGGCGCACGGAGGACTCGAAATCGGTGAGACTGCTGCCGACGTCTCCGTAGAACGGACCGAACGACGTCAGATCGATGTCCGCCACGAAGAGGAAGCCGTCCGGCTCGATCAGGAAGCCGCTGTGGCCCGGCGTGTGGCCCGGAAGGTGGACGACGGTCACGGTGCGGCCGCCGAGATCGAACACCGTGCCGTCCTCGAACCCCGCGGCGTCGGGACGGTCCCGCACGTGGAAGTGGTCGCGCAGCATCGTGCGGGTGGCCTCGGTGGCGTCCGGGGGGAGGCCGTAGCCGTCGGCCATGACCTCGGGTGACCGCAGCGCGGCCAGGTTCCTTCTCGTGGACGCGGACGGGCACGTCGTAGTCGGCGAGTCCCGCGACGTGGTCCTCGTGCGCGTGGCTCACGAGGACCAGGTCCGCCGGTGGTGCCGCCCCGACGAGCGACAGCGAGGGGTCGATGACCAGTGTCTCGGCGGTGCCGCGCACCAGCACGGAGTTGGCGTAGGGATAGGCGCCGAGATCGGCGCCCACCAGCACGGTGACGCCGCCGTACTGCCTTTCCGTGTATGCGGGGATGGGCAACGCCCTCACTCCTTCGTCCGCGTGCTTCACGGGTGCACGGGCTTCATCAGGCCGCAGGCGGTCCGGGCGGCCCCGCGGCGGACCAGGCGTCACGCGGCTCCCTTGAGGAGGTCGGCCGCCTTCTCCGCCGCCATGATCGTGGGCGCGTTGGTGTTGCCGCGCGGCACCGCCGGGAAGACGGAGGCGTCGACCACCCGAAGGCCCGGCACGTCGTGGACCCGCAGCTCGGGGTCGACCACCGCGCCGATCGCGCACGTCGACGTCGGGTGGTACAGCGTCTGCCCGGACTGCTGCGCCCAGGCCAGGAGGTCAGCGTCCGTGTACGAGGGCGGCACGTCGAAGGGCGCCGTGACCAGGTCGGCCACCGCAGGCTGGGCGGCGATCTCCAGAGCGATGCGGATGCCGGCGACGAGGCTCGCCCGGTCCTCCGGGGTCGTCAGGTAGTTGTGCACGATCCGGGGTGCCGCGTCCGGACGGGGGGAGCGCAAGGTCACCGCGCCACGGCTCGTGGGAGCGACCACGCACGGGCCGAAGGAGAAGCCGTGCCCGGTCGGCGCGCCGAGGCCCTCCTGATGGAAGAGCACCGGCGCGGCGTGGAACTGCACGTCGGGGGCGTCCAGTTCGGGACGGCTGCGGAAGAAGCCACCGGCCTCACCGACATTGGAGGTCAGGGGGCCGCGCCCCTCGTTCTGCAACAGGGCCGCGTTCTCGGGGCTGGCCGCGTTCATCAGCGACTCGGTGTCGGTGAGGAAGTTGAGCAGCGCCATGTAGTGGTCCTGGAGCCCCTGCCCGACCGGCAGATCGCGGACGACCTCGATGCCGAAGGCCGACAGGGCGGCGGCGGGGCCGATACCGGACAGCATCAGCAGCTTCGGGGACTCGTAGGCTCCGGCGGACAGGATCACCTCGCGCTCGGCCCGCACGACCTCGACGACGCCGTCCCGCTCCACCTCGACGCCCGTCGCGCGGCCGCCGTCGAGTATCACGCGGTGGGCGCGGGCCGCGGGGAGCACGGTGAGGTTGGGCCGGTCGAGGGCGGGGTGCAGGTAGGCGACGGCGGCGCTGCAGCGGAGACCGCCGCGCTGCGTCAACTGGTAGCGGCCGACGCCGGACTGGGTCGCGCCGTTGAAGTCGTCGTTCGTCTTGTGCCCGGCCTGTTCGGCGGCCCGTACGAACGCCGAGACGAGCGGGTGCCCGGACCTGCCGTCGCTGACCGTCAGCGGCCCGTCCGCCCCGTGGTAGAGGTCCGCGCCCCGCTCGTTGGCCTCCGAGCGCCGGAAGTACGGCAGCACGTCGGCGTACGACCACCCCTTGGCCCCGGCCGCGGCCCAGCCGTCGTAGTCGGCGCGGTTGCCGCGGATGTAGATCATCGCGTTGATCGAGCTGGAGCCGCCGAACACCTTGCCGCGGGGCAGGTAGGTCCGCCGACCGCCGATGCCCGGTTCCGGTTCCGAGTCGAGGTCCCAGTCCAGCGCGGACTTGAACAGCTGCGGGAAGGCGGCCGGGACGTGGATCTCCTGCGCGGTGTCGGGGCCGCCCGCCTCGATCAGCGCGACCCGCACGTCGGGGTCCTCCGAGAGTCGCGCCGCGAGGACACAGCCCGCGGATCCGGCACCGACGATGACGTAGTCGTACATGCTCATCCCGTCTCTCGAACGAATACGGCGAACCTGACGAACGAACAGAGGTCACTCTGCCCTGGGTTCGCGGCGTCGTCCTGGGAGTCGCGGAGATGCGTCGGGATCCGGCCGCGCGAGGACCGGATATGCCCGGGTCGCCGAGTGCCCGGCCGTCTGCCGCCGGACTCCTGGCCCCATGTGCCGCCCCGGACTCCCGGGTGCTCGGCCGCGGGGACGCCCCGGACGGTCACCAGCCGGTCGCCAGCAGGTGGTTGAGGAGGAGCGGCAGCGTCACCTGGGCCGCCAGCCAGGCGCGCGGGCGCCCCAGCAACGCGCAGGCCGCGAGGAGCCACAGGGCGAAGGGCAGCCAGATGCGCTCCGTCTCCGCCTTGCTCATGCCGGACAGGTCGGCGGCCAGCAGGGCGAGCAGCGCCGCGGACACGAGGAACGCCAGACGGAACTCCTGGGCGTCCGCGCCGCCCCGGCGCCGCCACCGGGCCGCCACCGTACCCCCGGTCCGCCACAGGCCCGCCGCCGTGGCCAGGCCCGTGATGAGCACCGTGCAGGCGAGATTGGCCCACACCCAGTAGCCGTAGGGACGGATCCCGCCCGCGCCCTCGAAGTAGCGCGTGACCAGCAGGTGGTACGCCTCCCACCAGTCGAACCCCGCCGCCGTGAAGGCGACCGGCACCACCGCCGCCCCCACCAGCAGCGGCACCAGCAGCACCGGCCGCTCCCGCACGCCCCGCCGGCCGAGCAGCAGCACCGCCGCCGCGATCAGCGCGAACAGCGTCAGGCCGTACGACAGATAACAGGTCAGCCCGAACAGCAGCCCCGAGCCCGCCGCCCACCCCGGCGAACGACGGGTGACCGACAGGGCCAGCAGCGCGACGGCCCACGCGGCGACCGCCGCGAAGTAGCCGTCGGCGGACGTGCCCGTCCACACCGCGGCCGGTGCCAGGACCAGGAAGGGCGCCGCACGCCGGGCGAGCCGCTCCCCGGCCAGCGCCCGCACCGCCACCAGCACCGCCACGCAGCCCGTCGCGCCCACGGTGATGGTCCATGCCCCGGCCCAGCCCCCGCCGCCGAGCCCGGTCCGGTCGAGCAGCACATAGGTGAGCGTGGCCGCCGGAGGGTGACCGGCGACATGGGCGGGCCAGTTGTCGGGGGAGTGGAGCAGGATGTGGCCGGTGAAGTCGCGCAGGGTCGCCGGGACGTCGTGCCAGCGGCCGACGACCGAGAGGTACTCCTGACGGGTGGTGAGCCGCCCGGCCACGCCCCGCTGCCAGCCGTCGACCAGCGCCAGGGACCAGATCCAGGCCATCGACATGCCCCAGGCCGCCGGCAGCAGCGCGCGCCACGGCAGCCGGGCGGCGACGGCCGGGCCGTACGCCACGCCCGCAACCGCCACCAGCACGGCCGCCGGAGTGCCCGGGCCCAGGTGCGGGCCCCAGCGGCCCAGCAGCGGAGGCCAGCCGACGATCAGGTCGTCGTAGCCGTACACGTACCGGCCGACCAGGACGGCGGCAGTCACGAGCAGCACGGCGGCGACGGCGGCGTACAGGTCGCGGGGGACGGGGCGCAGGCGGGTCACCCCGGCACCGTAGGCCGACGGGTCGCGCGACGGGCGGTGCGCACAGCGGACGTCAGCGTTTCGTCATGGGTCGAGGGCCGTTTCGGGGCCGGCCGCGGCCTACCGTCGGGGCATGCGCGACCTCGCCCCACGGCTTCCCTCCTCGCCGGGCTTCTGGCGCAGCCCGCTGCGCGGCACCTGGTTCACGTCGGTGCTCGGCCTCGTCCTGCTCGCCGGCATCACGGTCCTCTTCGTGACCGGGCTGCTGTCCTACGCCGCCTACAACCCCGGCCTGTCCCCGGTCAACGACAAGACACCGGACAAGGGGATCCTCGGCTTCTACCTCTTCGCCTGGCCGACCCGCCCCTCCTGGCTGTACCGGCTCACCCAGGGCGTCCACGTCACCCTCGGGCTGGCCCTGATCCCGGTGCTGCTGGCCAAACTGTGGTCGGTGGTGCCGAGGCTGTTCTCCCTGCCGCCGGCCCGCTCGCTCGCCCGTGCACTGGAGCGGATCTCGCTGCTCCTGCTGGTCGGCGGCGTGCTCTTCGAGTTCGTCACCGGGGTCCTCAACATCCAGCTGGAGTACCTCTTCCCCGGCTCCTTCTACCCGCTGCACTTCTACGGCGCCTGGGTCTTCTTCGCCGCGTTCGCCGCGCACGTCGCGCTGAAGGCGCCCGCCGCGCTGCGGACCGTACGGCGCGTGCGCGCGGGGGCCGCCGAGGAGTCCGACGACGGCCTGCGGCCGCCGCGGCCCGACGCGCCGACCGTGTCGCGGCGCGGGGCGCTGTGGACGGTCGGCGGAGGCTCGCTGCTGCTCCTCGCCACCAGCGCCGGGCGCTCCTTCGACGGTGCCGCGCGCCGGACGGCCCTGCTCACGCCGCGCGGCGGACCCGAACCGGGCCACGGCCCGAACGGCTTCCAGATCAACAAGACCGCCGCGTACGCGGGCATCGACGCTGCCGAGACACGCGAGGACACCTGGCGGCTCGTCGTCGTGGGCCCCGCCGGAACGATCCGCCTCGGCCGTGCCGACCTGCTCCGGCTGCCGCTGCACAGCGCCGCGCTGCCCATCGCCTGCGTCGAGGGCTGGTCGACCTCCGACCAGTGGTGGCGCGGGGTGCGGCTGCGCGACCTCGCCACGCTGGCGGGCTTCGACGACGACCCGCCGGACGTGCTCGTGGAGTCCCTCCAGCGGCACGGCGCCTTCCGCAGCGGCGCCCTGCGCGCCAACCAGGTCGCCGACCCGCACTCCCTGCTCGCCCTGTACGTCAACGGCGAGACGCTGAGCCCGGACCACGGGTACCCGGCGCGGATCATCGTGCCCGCGGCACCCGGCGTGCTCAACACCAAGTGGGTGGCCCGGATGACGTTCGGGGAGCTCGGATGAACGGCCCGCGCAGGCCGTCGGCGCGGCTGCGGGCCGTGATCGGCAGCCCCCTCCAGATCCTCCTGCTCGGCTGCTCGTTCGCCCTCGCGGGCTACGCGGGCGTGCGCCTGCTCGCCGACGACTGGTTCGGCGTGGCCCTGTGGTTCGTGGGGGCGGCGCTGCTGCACGACCTGGTGCTGCTGCCGCTGTACGCGGCGGCCGACCGGGCCGTCCTACGGGGGCTCGGCGCGATGCGCCATCGCGACCGGGCCCTGTACGTACGCGTCCCGGCCGCCTACTCCGGGCTGCTGCTGCTCGTGTGGTTCCCGCTGATCAGCGGGCGCGTGGACGAGCGTTACCGGTCCGTGGCCGGGCTGTCCGCGGACGGTTTCCTGGCCCGCTGGCTGCTGATCACGGCCGTGCTGTTCGGCGGCTCGGCGCTGCTGCTCGCCCTGCGGCCGCTGCGCAGCGCGACGAAGCGGCGCTCCCCGGACGCCCACTGAGCGGCCGTCCGCCAGCCGGTGGCGCTCGCGCGGCGCAGCAGGGCGCGGGTGCCGATCCGCGCCCAGGGGAAGGGGCGGCCCGGCGCCCGGGCGTCGGTGACGTCGACGACCTGCACCTGGGCGCGTTCGTCGACGTCGGCGGCGACCGTCTCGGCGATCAGCAGGCCGCCGGGCGCGAGGAGCGCGGCGACGCGGCTGAGCAGGGCGCCCGGGTCGCCGCCGATGCCGACGTTGCCGTCCATCAGCAGAACGGTGTCCCAGCGTCCCTCGCCGGGCAGCGGCTCGAACACGGAGCGCCGCAGCGACGGTCCCCCGCGTTCCGCGGTGCGGCTCACCGCGGCCTCGCTGACGTCGACGCCGAGCACGGTCCGGCCACGGGCGGCGAGTTCCGCCACGAGCCGGCCGGGACCGCAGCCCACGTCGAGCACGGCGCCCTCGCACCGGGCCAGCACCTCCAGGTCCACCGCGTCGGCCCGGGCGCACCAGCGCTCCACCTCCAGGGGCAGCAGCCAACCGTCGGCGCGGCGCAGGAACAGCGGCCCGTGTCCGGACCGCAGGGCGGCGTCGTAGGGGTCGGAGGCCTCCCAGGCCCGGGCGGCGGGGAACGCGTACCGCCGGCCGGCGAGCGGACGCGCGGCCCCGTTCACCGGCTTCCCCGGGGACGGCCGGCGACCGGGGCGCACGCGCCCAGCCGGGCGGCGAACCGGCCGTGCGGGGCCAGCGCGGCCACGGCCCGGGCGTCGGCCGCGGTGTCGACGTCGCGCAGGGGCGGCAGGTCCCGTACCCGCAGCCCCGCCCTCACGAGCCGCTCGCGCTGCACGGCCCCCGTGACCGGCGTCGACATGGGCACGCCGCGCAGCAGTGCGGGGTCGGGCCGGGCCAGGCCCAGGGCCCAGAAGCCGCCGTCCTCGGCGGGACCGAAGCAAGCGTCGCAGTCGCGGAAGTCCACGTCGAGGAGGTCCGGCGTCACCTGCGGGGTGTCCATCCCGATCAGCAGGGCCGGCCCCGTGCAGCCCGCGAACGCCTCGGCGAGCCGCATGTCGAGGCCGCCCGCGCACTGCGGGACCACCTCGAAGCCGGGCGGCAGCCAGGGGCCGGGGGCGCCGTCCAGCACGAGCACCCGGCGCGGTGCGGGCGTCGCGGCCACCGCGGCCAGGGTGTCGGCGAGCGACGCCTCGGCCAGCGCGGCCGCATCGGCGGGGGAGAAGGGCGGGGTGAGCCGCGTCTTGACCCGGCCGGGACGCGGCTCCTTGGCGACGACGAGAAGGGTGGTCGTGCCGGTCACCTCGGACCCTCCTCGGAAACCCGGCCGCGGGCCGGTGCCTCGGCCAGCACGCGGCGCATGTCGCGCACCGCGTGCCACGTGCCGCGCCAGGTGCCGGTCACCTTCGATGCACCGGTGCGGGGCAGGTACGGCACGTCGTGCTCGGCGATCCGCCAGCCCGCGTCGGCGGCCCGCACCACCATCTGGAGCGGATACCCGCTGCGCCGGTCGGTCAGGTCCAGCGCGAGCAGTCCCTCGCGGCGCGCCGCCCGCAGCGGGCCGAGGTCGCGCAGACGCAGGCCGGTGCGCCGGCGCAGCATCCGGGCCAGGGCCAGATTGCCCGCACGGGCGTGCACGGGCCACGCGCCCCTGGCCTGCGGACGTCTGCGGCCGAGCACCAGGTCGGCCGTGCCGGCACGGATCTCGCGGACGAAGGACGCCAGCAGGGACGGGTCGAGGGAGGCGTCGCAGTCGCAGAAGCAGACGACGTCCGCGGTCGCGGCGCTCAGCCCGGCGTGACAGGCGGCGCCGAAACCACGGCGCGGTTCGCTCACGACCGTGGCACCCAGCGAACGGGCGAGGTCGGCCGAGCCGTCGGTGGAGCCGTTGTCGACGACGAGTGCCCGCCAGCCGGCCGGAACACGGGCCAGGACCCAGGGGAGGGCACCGGCCTCGTTGAGGCAGGGAAGCACGACGTCGACGTCCGGAGGGGGAGAGGTGGTCACGGCCTCACCCTACGAACCGGAACCGGACGAAACGGGCTTCCACTCCTTACGAAACTCGGACGTCGCAGCCCCCGCCGGGCTCGCTAGGGACGCCGGCGACGGGGTGGTGCGAGGCTGGGCGCATGCACCAGCAGCCTCACCCGCCCGCCCCCACGGACACGGACCCCGTCCCGGCCCCCGACGGCGTCCGGGACGAAGGCCCGGTCCCCGACGGCGTCCGGGACGAAGGCCCGGTCCCCGACGGCGTCCGGGACGAAGCCCCGGTCCCCGACGGCGTCCGGGACGAAGGCCCGGCCGCGCCCGCCCGTATCCCGGCCGCCCCGGCCCGCATCCTGGTCGTCGACGACGACCCCGTCGTCGCCGAGGTCGTCGCCGGGTACCTCGATCGCGCCGGCTACCGCGTCGACCGGGCCGACGACGGCCCGGCCGCGCTCGGCCGGGCCGCCGAGCACCTGCCGGACCTGGTGGTCCTGGACCTGATGCTGCCCGGCATGGACGGCCTCGAGGTGTGCCGGCGGCTGCGCGGCCACGGGCCCGTGCCGGTCGTCATGCTGACCGCCCGCGGGGACGAGGACGACCGCATCCTCGGCCTGGAGGTCGGCGCCGACGACTACGTGACCAAGCCCTTCAGTCCCCGGGAGCTGGTGCTGCGGGTGGAGTCCGTCCTGCGCCGCACCCGGCCCGCGGCGGCCGTCCCCGGCCCGCCCGCCGCGGCCGGCCTGGCGGTCGACCCCTCCGCACGCCGGGCCACCAAGGGCGGCTGTGAACTGGCCCTGACACTGAGGGAGTTCGACCTCCTCGCCTTCTTCCTGCGCCATCCGGAACGGGCGTTCTCCCGGGAGGAGCTGATGCGGGAGGTATGGGGCTGGGACTTCGGAGACCTGTCCACCGTCACCGTCCACGTCCGGCGGCTGCGCGGCAAGATCGAGGACGATCCGGCCCGGCCCCGCCTGGTCCAGACGGTGTGGGGCGTGGGCTACCGCTTCGACCCCGCCGGACGGGAGGCGGACTGACCGTGCACGACACCCTCGTCATCGCCCTCTACGCCTTCGCCGGCGCCGCCGCCGCCGGCCTGGGCGGCGCGGCCGTGCTGCGGCTGATCCGGCGGCGCTCGCTCACGGCCTCGCTGGCCGTGGTGGCGGCGGTCGCCGTCCTCGCGATGCTCGCCGGTACGCTGGCCGTCGCCTGGGCGATGTTCCTGTCCCCGCACGACCTGACCGTCGTCACGACCGTGGTGGCGATGGCGGCCGTCGTCTCCCTGGCCACCGCATTGCTGCTGGGCCGCTGGGTGGTCGCCCGAAGCCGCGAACTGGCCGCCGCGGCACGGTCGTTCGGCGACGGAGGCGGCTACGCGGCCCCCGCCACCCCAGGCACCGCCGAACTGGACGCGCTCAGCCGCGAACTGGCGGCCACCAGCGCCCGGCTCGCCGAGTCCCGGGAGCGCGAGCGCGCCCTGGAGACGTCACGGCGTGAGCTGGTCGCCTGGATCTCGCACGACCTGCGTACCCCGCTGGCCGGTCTGCGCGCCATGTCCGAGGCGCTCGAGGACGGGGTCGCCGCCGACCCCGACCGCTATCTGCGGCAGATCCGCACCGAGGTGGAGCGCCTCAACGACATGGTCGGCGACCTCTTCGAACTCTCCCGCATCCACGCCGGCACGCTCGCCCTCGCCCCGGCCCGCATCTCGCTCTACGACCTGGTCGGCGACGCCCTCGCGGGCGCGGACCCGCTCGCCCGCGAGCAGGGCGTACGGCTGGTCGGCGACGCCGTGGCGGCCGTGCCGGTGGAGGTGGACGGCAGGGAGATGAGCCGGGTCCTGGGCAATCTGCTGGTCAACGCGATCCGCCGCACCCCGGCCGACGGCACGGTCGCGGTCGCCGCCGAGCGGTCCGCCGACGGTGTCGTGGTCTCCGTGACCGACGGCTGCGGCGGCATCCCCGAGGAGGACCTGCCGCGCGTGTTCGACACCGGGTGGCGCGGCACCCACGCCCGCACCCCGCCGGCCGGCGCGGGCCTGGGCCTCGCCATCGTCCGCGGCATCGTGGAGGCGCACCGGGGCCGCGCCACGGTCCGGAACATCCCGGGCGGCTGCCGCTTCGAGGTGATCCTGCCCCTGGCGGACGCCTGAACCGGACCCGCCGACAGCGGGGACGGACCGGGCCGGGGCTACTCGGTGCGCAGATCCGCCCGCGCGAACTCCTGCATGCCCCGAGCGAATCCCACCCGGGGCCGCCAGCCCAGGTCGGACCGCAGCCGCGCGGAGTCGGCGGTGATGTGGCGGACGTCGCCGAGGCGGTACTCGCCGGTGACGACGGGCTCGGGCCCGCCGTGGGCGGCGGCCAGGACAGCCGCCATCTCGCCCACCGTGTGCGGCTCGCCGCTGCCGGTGTTGTAGGCGGTGAGGGTGCCGGCGGCAGGCCGGGCCTCCAGCGCCGCGACGTTCGCCGCGGCCACGTCCCGCACGTGCACGAAGTCCCGGCGCTGGAGGCCGTCCTCGAAGACGCGCGGGGCCTCGCCGCGGGCCAGCGCGGAACGGAAGAACGAGGCGACACCCGCGTAGGGCGTGTCCCGGGGCATCCGGGGCCCGTACACGTTGTGGTAGCGCAGCGACACCGCCGTCGAGCCGGTCGTCCTGGCCCAGGCGGCGGCCAGGTGCTCCTGGGCCAGCTTGGTCGTGGCGTACACGTTGCGCGGGTCGGCCGGGGCGTCCTCGCCGACCAGGCCCGGGGTCAGGTCCGCGGCGCACACGGGGCACGTCGGCTCGAACCGGCCCGCGTCCAGGTCGGCGGCGGCACGGGGTCCCGGTCGCACCGTTCCGTGGCGGGGACAGTCGTAGCGGCCCTCCCCGTAGACCACCATCGACCCGGCGAGCACGAGACGCCGCACGCCCGCCCGGGCCATCGCGGTGAGCAGGACCGCGGTGCCGAGGTCGTTGCGCGAGACGTACTCCGCCGCGTCCGCGAAACCGGCGCCGAGCCCGACCATCGCCGCCTGGTGGCACACGGCGTCCACCCCGGCCAACGCGTGCCCGACGGCGTCGGAGTCGCGGACGTCGGCGCCGGGGTCCTCGCGGACGTCGTAGCCGACGGGCTCGTGCCCGTGCTCCCGCAGGGACTCCACGACATGGGACCCGATGAACCCGGCACTGCCGGTGACCAGTACGCGCATACGCTCACGTTAGGTCCGCTCCAGCCGCGGGCCGGGCACCGCGGCCGCCACGTCACGGCTCCGTAAGAACCCGCCCCGGCGTCCGCGGCCCTGTGCCGGCATGCCAGCGGCGGGCGTTCACCGGCAGGTCGGGCCGGCCGGCTGCCAGCGTGCGCGGATGGAAGATCTGGGACCGGTGGCGTGGCCGCCCGAGCCGATCCGCACCGAGCGGCTGCTGCTCCGGCAGCCCGAGGCTCGGGACCGGGCGACCTTCGTCGAGCTGCTCGCCTCGCCGGAGGTGCACACCTACCTCGGCGGTCCCCGCCCACGCGACGTCCTCGAGCGCGAGATGCCGGAGGTGCCCCAGCGACGGCCCGGGAGCTTCGTCGTCGAACGCGACGGTGCGATGATCGGACAGGTCCTGCTCAGGCGGGCGACCGACGGCCATCGCCCGGCCGCCGTGGGCAAGGCGGACCTCGGATACCTGTTCCTGCCGCGGGCGTGGGGTCACGGATACGCCGCCGAGGCGTGCGCGGCGGCACTCGCCTGGTTCGACGGCGCCCGTCCCGGTGAGCCGGTGGTGCTCGCCACCCAGACCGCCAACCTCGCCTCGATGCGCCTCGCCGCGAAACTGGGATTCACCGAGGTGGAGCGGTTCCGGGCGTGGGACGCCGAACAGTGGCTCGGCATGCGGTCACCGCACACGCCGCCCGGTTGAGCCGTGCGGCGGACGCGCCGACACCGGCGGCGTCGACGGTCCCCGCGGTGACGGTGCCGCACGATCGAGTGATGACGAACCGCCTGATGCGCGCCGCCGTCCTCCGTCGCCACGGAGACCTGGACGCGCTCGAGCTGCGCACGGACTGGCCGCTGCCCGAGCCCGGCCCCGGCCAGGTCCTGGTCAGGGTGACCGCGGCGGCGCTGAACAACACGGACGTCTGGACGCGCGAGGGGGCGTACGGGCTGCCCGGGCGGCCGGAGGCGAAGGCGGGGTGGCGGGGGCCGCTGGAGTTCCCGCTGATCCAGGGCGGCGACATCGCCGGCGCCGTCGCGGAAGCCGGCGGCGGAGTACCGGCGAAGTGGACGGGCCGCCGGGTGCTGGTCGATCCCGCCTTCTACGCCGACGACCGTGAGGACGCCCCGCCCGTCGGTCTGCTGGGCAGCGAACGGGACGGCGGCTTCGCCGAGTACGTCGTCGTGGACGCCGACCGGCTGCACGACATGAGCGACTCCCCGCTCTCCGACCAGGAACTGGCCGCCCTCCCGGTCGCCTACGGCACGGCGACGGGCATGCTGGAGCGGGCGGAGATCGGCAGTGGTGAGACGGTGCTCGTCACGGGGCCTCCGGCGGGGTGGGCCTGGCCCTGGTGCAGCTCGCGGCGGCCCGCGGAGCACGGGTGGTGGCGCTGACCAGCGCGGCCAAGGCCGCCGCGCTCGAGGAGGCCGGCGCCTCGGCGACGCTGCCCCGCGACGCGGACCCCGCCGAACTGGAACGCCGGCTGGCGCGGACGGCGCCCGAGGGCCTGGACGCCGTCGCGGACGTGGCGGGAGGGCCCTGGCTCGAGCGGCTCCTGCCCGCGCTCCGGGAGAACGGACGCTGGGTCATCGCCGGCGCCGTCGCGGGCCCCGTCGTCACCTTCGACCTGCGCCGCCTCTACCTGCACAACCTCCGCCTCATCGGCTCCTCGATGCACACCCGCGCCCACTTCGCTGCCCTGGCCGGACTGGCCCGCACCGGGCACGTGCGGCCCCGCGTCGCGGAGTCCTTCCCCCTCGGCGACATCCACGCCGCGCAGAGGGCGTTCCGAGCCGGCAGGCACGTAGGGAAGATCACCGTCATTCCGTGACGCGTCCGTTTCCCCGGACCACCTTCCCCAGGGCGTAAGGGAATTGACGGAAGAGCCGCACCGACAGGCGCGTCGGTGCATTTCCCCCAGAAACAGTTGGCCGCCGTTCTGTTAATTTTTGCGCCACTCGCCGACCTTGTCATGGGCGCGTCCGAATAGGAGGGTTCCCCATGCGGACGCGGCCTTCCTTCTCCGCCGCGATCCGCGCACCCCCCACCTGCCGCCGATGGCGGCTGCCCGGAAATGGAGACAAGGTGCTTCGTCCACGAGCAATCATGGCCTCAGGCGTCGCGACGGCGGCGCTCGTCCTCGCCGCGGGCGCCGTCCCGGCGCACGGCGAACCCGCGGCGGAACCCGCCACGCCCGCCGGCCAGTACCACCAGCAGATGGTGCACGCCCTCGCCGAGTCGCTCGGGGTCAGCGACGCCACCGCCGCCCGACGGCTGGACTCGCAGGCCCGCCAGCAGACGCTGCTGGAATCCCTCCGCTCCTCGGATGTCGACCCCCGCGGAGCCTACTTCGACGGCAGCGGCCGCCTCACGGTCAACGTCACCGACGCGGGCGCCGCCCGGCAGGTCGAGGCCGCCGGCCTGAAAGCACGCACAGCCCGGCACACCACCGGCGAACTGGACGCCGTCAAGGCGGCGTTGGACGCGACGGCGAAGCGGGAGCTGCCCCCCGGCGTCCAGGGGTGGGGCGTCGACCCCGTGACGAACAAGGTCGTCGTCCAGGTGCGCGACGGATCGACGGCGGCCGACCGGGCGTTCCTGGCCAAGGCCGCCTCCTACGGGTCCGCGGTCACCGTGCGGAACGCCGAGGGCAACGCAGTCCCGATGGCCGGCACCATCTACCCCGGCAGCCGGATGGACTACGGCAACCACTACTGCTCGGTCGGCTACGGCGCCCGCGACGGGTCGGGCCGGCAGGTCCTGGTCACCGCAGGGCACTGCGTCGAGAACCTGCCCGACCTGTACTACGACGGCACGCACTTCGCCAAGGGCACCACCGGCCGCTTCCACCACGGCCGGGACAGCGTCGACATGGGCCTCGCTTCGGTCGACGCGGGCACCGCCATAGCCACCCGGGTCGGTACCTGGAACAACGGCGCCGACATCGCCGTCAAGGGCAGCCGGCGGGCCCCGGTCGGCTCGGACGTCTGCAAGTCCGGGGCCACCTCGGGCTGGACCTGCGGCTCCATCAAGGCCTACGACTACTCGGTGACGTACACCGACCCGGGCCAGCCGGCCACCCTGGTGACCGGCCTCGGCCTGAGCGACGTCTGCGACCTGGGCGGGGACAGCGGCGGCCCGTGGATCTCCGGCGACCAGGGGCAGGGCGTCACCTCCGGCGGCCGGACGGACAACCGGTGCAACGGCGTCTACGGGCAGGGCACCTCGTACTTCCAGCCCCTGGACGACGCGCTGCGGTACTACGGGCTGAGCCTGAACACCGCCTGACCGGACAGGCTCGCCGGCCCGGCGCGACGGCCTCCCCAGACGCCGCGCCGGGCCGCGGGTCCGCCAGTACCCTGCCGGTGCCCTCTCCGGCCCGAAGACCGGGAGCGTCGATGAACCAGCGGGACCACCAGCAGGCCGCCGACCGGCCCGAGGAACCGGAGCGTCCGGGCGAGGCCACCTTCGGGGAGGCCCTCCGCGAGGCGCTGAAGCGGCGAGGACTGTCCCTGCAGCGCCTGCACCACCACCTCGGCGAACGCGGGATCTCGGTGAGCCCGGTGACCCTGAGCCACTGGCAGCGGGGACGCAGCCAGCCCGAGCGTGGGCAGTCCCTGCGGGCCGTCGCGGAGATCGAGGTCATCCTGCACCTCGCGCCGGGCACGCTGCAGAGCCTGCTGGCCCACCGGCGTCCGCGCGGCAGGGCGCTGGCCCCGCCGGACCGCGCGGCCGACGGCCTCTCCCGCGTGCTGAGCCCCGGCGCACCCCTGGAGCGGGCCCTCGGCGCGGACGCCTACCGGTTTAACGAGGGCCTCGTCACGCTCTCCGTCCAGGAGACGGTCCACCTGGACGAGCACGGGTGCATCGCCCGCTACACGGTCGGCCACGTGGTGCGCGCCGTACGGGACGGAGTACGGCACCTGACGGCACATCACAACCTGGACGATCCCGACACACCCTCCGTGCAGGTGACCGTCGGCTGCGGACGCCTGGAAACGCTGAGTTTCCGTCAGGAAGTCAGTTCCGCGATATTCGACATCGGATTCGGACGGGCGCTTCGGCGCGGGGAAACCGCGATCATCGACTACACCCTCGACATCGGTCCCCGGTGGAAGCCCTCGGGCCATCACGAGCGCACTCTGCCCGTCCCGGTCCGGCAGTATCTCCTGCACATCTTCTTCCATCCCCGGCACCTTCCGTCCGCGGTGCACGGCTACTACCGCCACAACTCGCAAGCGCAGCCGGGCGAGATCCGTCCGCTCGGCCTGGACGCCTCCCACAGCGTCCACATACTGCCCGCGAAATGCCACGCCGGAATCTACGGAATCGCGTGGAGACGGCCGGGGCAGGCCGACTGACACGCGTCGCCGCCGCTCCTTCGGTCCCGTCAGGAGACAGCGATGCTTCGAACAGGCTTCACACTGCAGGCCACCCCCGCGACGGTGCGCGCCGCGCGCAAGCGGATCGTCGCCACCGTGCGGTCGTGGCGCGTCCGCCTGGACGAGGAGCGGGAGGTGTGTCTCGCACTCGTCGCCTCGGAACTGCTCACCAACGGCCTCGTGCACGCCGGCGGCCGGCTGACCGTGAGCCTCGTCCTGGACGGGGACATCCTCGTCGTGGAGGTGTCCGACACCGACGGCACCCTGCCCCGGCGGCGCCCCGCGGACCACGCCGCGGAAGGAGGGCGCGGGCTCACCGTCCTGGACGGCCTCTGCGTCCTGCGCGGCGCCGAGCCGACGGAGACCGGCAAGCGCTGCTACGCGGTCCTCGACCTCAACGCCCCCGCCCCGCACCAGGAGCCGGCCCCGGCGCACGCCCTCGGCGAGGAGCCCGGACCCGTACGGTGGACCCTCACACCCGCCGGGAGCCGACTGCTGACGGCACTGCCGTGACGATCGCCGCCCCGGAAGCAGTACGCCGCCCACGTGGCCCCCGACCACCTCCCGCCGACCCGACGACAACGGATGTGTAACGTTGTAAAATCAGCGCGCGGGCTCGGCGCACGGCTTACGGTGGCGACAGCGGACCCGCACCGACCACCCGAGTCGGGCCGTTCAGGAAGGGAATGCCGTGCGGGTCAGCCTCAAGGACGTCGCCGCCCACGCGGGGGTCTCCATCAAGACCGTCTCCAACGTGGTGAACAACTTCCGGCACGTCACCCCCGCGATGCGCGAACGCGTCCAGCGCTCCATCGACGAACTCGGCTACCGGCCCAATCTGGCCGCCCGGCACCTGCGCGCGGGACGCACGGGCATCATCGCGCTCGCCCTGCCCGAACTGGGCAACCCGTACTTCGCGGAACTCGCCGCGGCCGTCATCGACACGGCCGCCGAGCACGACTACACCGTGCTGCTGGACCACACCGGCGGCCGCCGTGAACAGGAGCTCCTGGTCAGTCAGGGTTTCCGGGCGCGCGTCATCGACGGACTGATCCTCAGCCCCATCGAGCTGGAGACCGAGGATCTGCGCGACCGCACCGACGACGTCCCGCTGGTGCTGCTCGGGGAGCGGGACTACGACCTGCCGTACGACCACATCGCCATCGACAACGTCGCCGCCGCCCGCGTCGCCGTCGCCCACCTGGTCGGTCTGGGGCGCCGTGAGGTGGCGTTCATCGGGGCCCGGCGCGGACGCAACGAGCCGGCGCAACTGCGGGTACGCGGCTGGCGCGAGGAACTGACCGCCGCCGGACTCCCCGTCGACGAGGGACTCGTCGCCGCCACCGACGGCTGGGGGCACGCGGACGGCGCGACGGCCATGACCCGCATCCTCGACTCCGGGCGGCTCCCCGACGCGGTCTTCGCCTACAACGACCCCATGGCCATCGGCGCGATGCGCGTACTCCACTCGCGGGGGCTGCGGGTGCCCGAGGACATCGCGGTGGTCGGCTTCGACGATGTGGTCGAGGGGCGGTTCGGGGCCGTGACGCTCACGTCCGTCTCCCCGGACAAGGGTGCCATCGGCCGGCTCGCGGTGGAGTCGGTCCTCGCCCGGCTCGGCGGCGCAGCCCCCGAGGCCCGGCGCATCTGGGCGGACTACCGGCTGGTCGAACGGGAGAGCACACTGGGGCGCCGCGGTGCGGACGCGGACACGAGCTGCTGACGGCGAGAGCGTCCGCCTCTTCGAGGCATCCCGCGGCGACGGCCGCGCCGCCGCTCGCCGGCGCACCCGAGCCTGCCGCCTCACGCACCCTCCGGCCCGTCCGTGGCGCTCTCTGACATCGTTATCGGGGGCGAACTCGCCAGTTTTCACGTCGCGTTGGGTGCGCGTCAAGAGGCCTGCGACAGACCGGTGCGCCGTGGCCCGCGCTCCGTCTCCGGGGGCGCCCGCGACTCCCGCACAAGGGGTTTACAGCCTCCTTGCAACGATGTAAAACCCTCTTGCGGCGCACCGGACACAGTTCCCGCGCCAGGGGGGTCGGCCGGTGGTGTCCGTCGTTCGGTTCCCCTGTTCCCTTTCAGCGTTCGCCCGGATCGGGGTCACCACCATGCAGCGCACCACTCCTCGTCGTTCCCTCCTCGCCCGTCCCGCGGTCGTGGCCCTGGCCGCCGCGGTGGCTCTGACCGCGACCGCCTGCGCCAAGACGGAGGACGACACGTCGGACGGCAAGCAGTCCGGGACGGCCGCCGGCGCCGAGCAGAAGGTCGCCACTCCGAAGCCCGGCGGCAAGTCCTGCACCCTCGACGCCTACGGCGCCGAGCAGATCGACCTGAAGAACGCCACCGTCGGCTTCTCCCAGTCGGAGAAGGAGGCCAACCCGTTCCGCATCGCCGAGACCCGGTCCATCAAGGACGAGGCCGAGAAGCGGGGCGTCAAGCTGCTGACGGCCAACGCCCAGTCGCAGTTCTCCAAGCAGATCAGCGACGTGCAGAACCTGCTCGCCAAGGGCGCCGACCTGCTGGTGATCGCCCCGCTCAACTCCGACGGCTGGGACCCGGTGCTCCAGGCCGCCGCCGCCAAGAAGGTCCCGATCATCACGATCGACCGCAAGATCAACGCCGACCCCTGCAAGGACTACGTCTCCTTCATCGCCTCCGACTTCGTCGAGCAGGGCCGGCGCGCCGCCGACGAGATGATCGAGGCGACGGGCGGCAAGGGCGAGGTCGCGATCCTGCTCGGCGCCGCCGGGAACAACGTCACCACCGAGCGCACCAAGGGCTTCAAGGAGCGGATCGCCGAGAAGGCGCCGGAGCTCGAGGTCGTCTTCGAGCAGACCGGTGACTTCGCCCGCGAGAAGGGCCAGCAGGTCACCGAGCAGCTCATCCAGTCCAAGCCCGGCATCAAGGGGATCTACGCCGAGAACGACGAGATGGGCCTCGGCGCGGTGACCGCCCTCAAGGGCGCGGGCAAGAAGGCCGGCGACGTCAAGATCGTCACGGTGGACGGCACCCGCAACGCCGTCCAGGGCGTCGTGGACGGCTGGATCAGCGGCGTCATCGAGTCCAACCCGCGCTTCGGACCGCTGGCCTTCCAGACGCTGGACACCTTCACCAAGGGCGAGGGCGTCCCCCAGGACATCATCATCGAGGACGGCGCCTACAACGCGGACAACGCCAAGCAGGACATCGGCAAGGCCTACTGACCCCCCCTGACCCCTCCTCCGAGGCCCGGCCCCCGGGCCTCGGCCCCTCTCCTCTCTCATTCCTGGAGGCACAGGTGGCACCCCCCGCCGAAGTCCTCGCCGTCCGCGGACTCAGCAAGTCCTTCCCCGGCGTCCGGGCCCTGGACGACGTGGACCTCACCCTGCACCCCGGCGAGGTGCACGCCCTGATCGGCGAGAACGGCGCCGGCAAGTCGACTCTCATCAAGCTCCTCACCGGCGTCCACCGGCCCGACGCGGGTGAGATCACCTTCCAGGGCCGCAAGGTCTCCTTCAGCACCCCGCTGGAGGCCCAGCAGGCCGGCATCTCGACCATCTACCAAGAGGTCAACCTCATTCCGCTGCTGAGCGTCGCCCGCAACCTCTTCCTGGGCCGCGAGCCGCGCACCCGCTTCGGTGTGCTGGACATGGCCCGCATGAACCGGGAGGCCGCGGAGGTGCTCGGCGCGTACGGCGTCCGCGTGGACGTGCGGCAGCCGCTGCGCACCCTCGGCGTCGGCGCCCAGCAGATGGTCGCCCTGGCCCGTGCCGTCGCGACCGACGCCCGGGTCGTCATCATGGACGAGCCGACCTCCTCGCTCGAACCGCGCGAGGTGGAGACCCTGTTCTCCGTGATCCGACGCCTGCGCGACGCCGGCATCGCCGTCGTCTACGTCAGCCACCGCCTCGACGAGCTGTACGCCATGTGCAGCACCGTCACCGTGCTGCGCGACGGACGCCGCGTGCACCACGGCAGGCTGGCCGACCTGGACCGCCTCGCCCTGGTCTCCACCATGCTCGGCCGGGACCTCGGCGACGTCCGTGAGGAGGGCGCGACGAAGTTCTCCGGCGACCACCAGGCCGCCGGCACCCGGCCCGTCCTCCACGCCGAGGGCCTCACCGTCCCGCACAAGCTGCACGACGTCTCCGTCAGCATCCGTCCCGGGGAGGTCGTCGGCCTCGGCGGTCTGCTCGGCTCGGGACGCACGGAGACGGCGAAGGCCATCTCCGGTGCCCTGGCACGGAGTTCGGGCGAGGTCACGGTGGCCGGCGTGCCGTTGCGCGGCGGCTCGACCCCGGCGGCCATCCGCGCCGGCGTGAGCCTGCTGCCCGAGGACCGCAAGAGCGAGGGCATCGTCCCGGGCCTGTCTGTCCGCGAGAACATCGCGCTCGCGGCCCTGCCCCGGCTCTCCCGCTTCGGCCTGGTCTCCGAGGCCCGCGTCGACAGCATCGTGGACACCTTCGTCGAGCGGCTGCGCATCAAGGCGTCCTCCCCGCACCAGAAGGCCGGCGAACTGTCCGGCGGCAACCAGCAGAAGGTGCTCCTCGCCCGCTGGCTGGCCATGAACCCCAAGGTGCTGCTCCTGGACGAACCCACCCGCGGCATCGACGTCGGCGCCAAGGCCGAGGTCCAGAAACTCGTCGACGAACTGGCCGTGGACGGCCTGGGCGTCCTGCTCATCTCCTCCGACCTGGAGGAACTGATCGAAGGGTCCGACCGCGTGGTCGTACTGAAGGACGGTGCGGTCGTCGGCGAACTGACCGGCGACGACGTCACCGAGGACAAGCTGATGCGCGCCATCGCCGGCGGCGACCCGGTGCACGACGCGGTGAAGGAGGCGGCCACCGATGGCTGAAGCCGCTCTCCGCACCCCGGCCCTGGACCGGACCCGCGTCCTGCAGTGGCTGCAGACCTACGGCGTGTATGCCGGCGTGGCCCTGCTCCTGGTCGTCA
The DNA here is from genome assembly GCF_040636935.1 of Streptomyces sp. NPDC032940. NCBI lineage: Bacteria > Bacillati > Actinomycetota > Actinomycetes > Kitasatosporales > Streptomycetaceae > Streptomyces > Streptomyces sp. NPDC032940. The sequence goes on from NZ_JBEZVJ010000014.1 coordinate 158,907, forward strand.
ACATCGTCATCACCCCGCACTTCATGTCCGCGGAGAACTTCCGCACCCAGGCCGTCCAGGTCGCGCCCGTCATCATCGTCGCGCTCGGCATGGCGCTGGTCATCGGCACCGAGGGCGTAGACCTGTCCGTCGGCGCCGTCATGGCCCTGGCGGCCTCGGTGACGGCCCTCTACCTCGGTTACGGGCTGCTGCCCGCCCTGCTGGTGGTCGCCCTGTTCGCCGCCGGCGTGGGGCTGGCCAACGGGGCGCTGGTCGCGTTCATCGGCGTCCAGCCCATCGTGGCCACGCTGGCGCTCATGGTCGGCGGCCGGGGCCTCGCCCTCGTCCTGCTCCCGCAACTGGAGGACCTGCGCAACCCGTCGCTGGCCTCCCTCGGCTCAGGCGACATCGCCGGCGTCCCGTACCTGATCCTGATCGCCGCCGCACTGGCGCTGCTGGTCGCCTTCGTCGTCCGCCGCACCACCTTCGGCCGCCAGCTCCTCGCCATCGGCGACAGCCGCCCCGCCGCCCAGCTCGCCGGACTGCCGGTACGGCGCGTCCTGATCATCGTGTACATCGCCTGCGCGCTGCTCGCCGCCGTGGCGGGCGTGCTGGCCACCGCCCGACTCCAGGCCAGCGACCCCACCTCCCTCGGCAACCTGATGGAACTCTCCGCCATCACCGCCGTCGTGGTCGGCGGCACCCCGCTGACGGGAGGCCGCGTCAACATCGCGGGCACCGTCGCCGGAGCGGTGCTCATCCAGTTGCTCACCGCCACCCTGATCAAGCACGATCTGCCGCCCTCGTGGACCCAGATCGCCCAGGCCATAGTGATCGTGTGCGCGGTCTACGCGGCACGGGGACGGGGGAAGCGATGACCGCCACCAGGACGGACACGCCCGTGACCACCGCCGGCGACGACCCCGCGGACGCCACCGCACCGGTGGGCTCCACCCGCTCCGAACGGCTGAGCGCCCTGGTCCAGCAGCACGGCGCGCTGGCCGTGCTGGTACTCGTCTCGGTCATCGCCTCCTTCAGCTTCGAGTCGTTCGCCACCGGCGACAACATCTCGAACCTGGCGACCGATTCGGCGTTCCTCGCGATCGTCGCGCTCGGCATGACCTTCGTCATCATCACCGGCGGCATCGACCTGTCCGTCGGCTCCCTGTTCGCCCTCGGCGGTGTCCTGGCGGCCTGGGGATCCCGCCACGGCACCCTGGTGGCACTGCTCCTGCCCCTCGTGGTGTGCGGCCTGATCGGCGTCGTCAACGGCCTGCTGGTCGCCCGCTCCCGACTGGCCCCCTTCATCGTCACGCTGGCCGCCATGCTGGGCGCCCGCGGACTGATGCTCGCCCTCACCGACGAGGGCGCGAACACCTACCTGATCGGCAAGGGCTCCTTCCTCGCCGACCTCGGCCAGGGCACCACCCTGGGCCTGGGCAACCCCGTCTGGATCACGCTGGCGCTGTTCCTGGCCGGCGCCGTGGTGCTGCGCCGCACCCGCTTCGGACAGCACGTGTACGCCGTCGGCGGCAACGAGGACGCGGCCGCGCTGATGGGCGCCCCGGTCGCCCGCACCAAAATCCTCGTCTACACCCTGTCCGGCGTGCTGGCCGGCCTGGCCGGCGCCCTCAACGCGGCCTGGCTCGCCTCCGGGGTGACCATCCTCGGCAACGGCATGGAGCTGGACGCCATCTCCGCCGTCGTCATCGGCGGCACCCTGCTCACCGGCGGCCTCGGCTACGTCAGCGGTTCCCTGGTCGGTGTCCTGCTCCTGAAGGTCATCCAGAACATCATCAACCAGATCGGCTCGCTGGACTCCTCCTACCAACTCGTCGTCAGCGGCGCCTTCCTGGCCCTGGTCGTCATCGCCCAGACCTGGCTGGGACGCAGACGGCAGCTGCTGTGACGGTGCGCGAACGGCGGCGGCCGGTGCCCTTCCCGGGCACCGGCCGCCGTGTCGTGCGCGGACCGTCAGGACAGCCGCGGGGTCACGGCTTCTCCTGCGTGTGGAGCGCGCTCACCTCCTCGGCGGTGAGCGCCTTGTCATAGGCGTGGACCTCGTCCACGGCGCCGTTCCAGAAGTCGGTGTCCTCGCCGTTCCACTGGGCGCGGCCGACCGCGAGGGGACCGGTGCCGACGTAGTTCGGGCCGGCGGTCGCCGTCGCCGCCAGGGCTCCGTCGACGTAGAGCCGGATCTCGTCGCTCACGCCGTCGCGCACCCCGACGAGGTGGTACCAGCGGCCCGTCTGCGGCGTCATGACCAGCCGGGCGCGCTGCTCGCCGGGCGTGCTGAAGGCGAAGGCGCCCTGACCGTACTGGAGATAGAAGGGGCTGGCCTGGAAACGGCTGTCCTGGCTGACGGCGGTGGCGTAGTTGCCCGGAAGCCCGTCGAGCCGCACCCAGGCGGACACCGAGTAGCTGCCGGTCGTGTCCAGCACGGGACCGTCCGTCTCGGCGTACTGCCCCTGGCCGTCGAACTTCAGCGCGCTGCCGCTGACACCCGGCGTCCAGGTGGTGCCCTCCGACAGCCGCAGGGACTTGCCGCCCGGGCCGTCGTCCTTCGCGGTCGTCCCCGTGCCCTCGTCCAGGGCCCAGTGGCCGCCGCCCTTCAGCTCCGGCCGCTCGCCCGCGGCGGCACCGGCCGCGATGACCTCGCGGTTGATCTCACGCACCCGGACCGGGTCGACCTTGATCTCCCGGCGGTCGTACGTGTACAGGCCGTTGAGCTCGTTCTCCAGGTCGGTGATCTGCGTGTACACCGAACCCGACAGCTCGGCGCCGGCCTGCTCGAGATAGAACTTCTCGGTGTTCTCCACGTACTTGCGGGTCAGCGCCTCCTTGTCGGCGACGCCGCTGTAGATCACGGTCGGGGCGCCCGGCCACATGTGCCCCGGGGTGCGCAGGGTGAAGCCGCCGTGCTCACCGTCCAGGGCGGCCCGGTGGTCCGGGAAGGGCGGGTCCTCGTTGTTGTAGTCGTGGTGGTCGACGATGTCGCCCTTGCCCGAGTCACCCTTGGAGTTGCAGCAGTTCACCCCGCTGTGGGCGTTGACCACCCGGGACGGGTCGGCGGCCTTGACGGCGTCGGCGATCCGGCCGCTCTCCTCGCGGTTCCACTCGCCCCAGCCCTCGTTGAAAACGATGTTGCCGATGACGGCGGGGGAGTCGTGGTGCTGCCGCATCGCCTCCATGCCCTGGTCGACGAACGCCTTCTGCCCGGTCGTACTGGTGATGTTCCCGGAGACGAAGTCCTGCCAGACCAGCAGACCGAGCCGGTCCGCGTGGTAGAACCAGCGGGCCGGCTCCACCTTGATGTGCTTGCGGACGGAGTTGAAGCCCAGCTCCTTGTGCGCCTTCAGGTCGAAGGCCAGCGCCTCGTCGCTGGGCGCCGTGTACAGGCCGTCGGGCCAGAAGCCCTGGTCGAGCGTGGCGAGCGAGAAGACGGGCTTTCCGTTGAGCACCAGCTTCTGGTAGCCGCCGACCTTCTCGATGCCCACCTCGCGCATGCCGAAGTAGCTTCCGACCTCGTCCTTCGACGAGCCGTCGGTGAGCTTGACGTCGAGGTCGTAGAGATAGGGGTCGTCCGGGCTCCACAGATGCTGCTTCGCCACGGGGAGGCGCAGCTCCTCGTTGGCCGGCCCGCCGACCCTGCCGACGACCTTGCCGCGCTTGTCACGCGCGACGGCCTCGACGCGCGCCTCGGGGGAGGCGCCCTGCGACTGAACGGTCACCGCGAGGCTGCCCGTGTCGATGTCGGGGGTCGTGACTACGTTGTCAATGGAGGTGTCGGCGACCGGCTCCATCCACACCGTCTGCCAGATGCCCGAGGACTGGGTGTAGAAGATGCCGCCCGGGCTGGTGGACTGCTTGCCCATCGGCTGGTCGGCGCCGCCGGTGTCGGTGACGGCGACGACGATCTCCTGCGGCCCCTTGGCCTTGAGCGCGTCGGTGATGTCGGCGCTGAACGCGTTGTATCCGCCGGTGTGTTCGGCGACCTGCCTGCCGTTGACCCAGACGCGCGCCTGGTAGTCGACGGCACCGAAGTTCAGCTTCAGCCGGTCGCCGTGGTGCCCCTTGCCGACCTTCCAGTTCTTCGGCACGTCGACGAGCCTGCGGTAGAACATGTGGTCCTCGTGCCGCTCGAGCCCGGAGAGCTGCGACTCGACCGGGAACGGCACGATGATCTTCTCGTCCAGGTCCTTGCCGAAGACCGGCTGCTCGCCCGCCTCGGCCGCGGCGAACTGCCAGGGCCCGTTGAGGTTCTGCCACCGGTCGCGCACCTGCTGCGGACGCGGGTACTCCGGCAGCGGGTGCCGCGTGTCGAGCTGGTCGCCCCACTGCGTGGTGAGCCGGTGGGTGGAGTCGTTCTGCGCGTACCGCAGGATCTTCGGAACGGTCTCGCCGCCGGAGGTCAGACCGCCCTCGCCGTCGTAGGTGACCCGGACCTGCTGGTTCTGCTGGACCGGCGCCGCGAGGGTGATCAGCAGGGAGTTGCGGTCGCCGGGGGCGGCCCTGACCGAGGAGACCGGCATGGGCGTGGTGTCGGCCTCGATCTCCAGGTGGGACGCCAGCGCCTCGAGGTCGCCGCCGACCCTGCCCTCGAACCGGGCCCGCACCTGCCGGCCGTTCTCGGCGACCGACGGCTCCACCGGGTACACCTCGAAACCGGCCGGCGGGGTGAACGCCGACATCGGCACGAGCTGCCTGGACAGGCCCGGGGCCGACCAGCGCAGGAACATGTTGGCGCCGCCGGTGTCCTGGAACATCTCCAGCCGGAAGTCGTGCTTCTCGCCCGCGGTGAGCCTGACCGGCGCACTGGTCTGCTCGTTGTCCCAGTCCGGCTGCCAGTGGTCGATCACCGGCTCGCCGTCGATGAGGAGACGGAAGCCGTTGTCACCGCTGGCATAGAAGGTGTAGTCACCGGTGGCCGGCGCCTCGATCTGCCCCGTCCAGCGGGCGGTCGTGTGCTCCGTACGCCCCGTCAGCTCCTGGAAGGTGCTGGTCAGTCCCGAGAAGTTGATCTGCGGGTCGAGCAGGGTGCCGCCGAGTTCGGCGAAGTCCCGCGCGCCCGGCGCCGACATGCTGAAGTACTCGCCCTTCAGCCCGTGCACCGCGACGTCGCTTCGTCCGGCCCGGGCGGCAGCCGCGCCGGCGGGTGTCTCGGCGGCCGAGGCGGTGGACATCAGGCCGGTCGTGGGCAGTGTCAGGGCTGCGGCGGTGAGCAGAGCCCACGCTCTCGCTCGTGGGCGGATGTGTCGTCGTCTCATCGAACCTTTCCTCGCGCAGAGGTCCCGTTCCGGAACCTGTCGGCAGGCGGCACCGGCTCAGGCAGTGCCGGACAGCGGCTCTTCCAACGTTGGAAATCGTTGACAGCGGAATGACAACACGTCACCTGACGACTGTCCAGACCTCGCGCACCGCCTGCTCGGCTCCCTCGCCGCAGACGGCCGCGGACGCCGCCAACCTCACTGCCGGCGACCGGAAAAGCGCAGTTCAAGGGGACGCCCCGGTTCCACCCAGAGCGTAAACCTTGAGTGTGGGACGCCGGTCGGGAAGGCTGGGACCACGGAGGCGTCCTCACCGGAACGCGTTCGCAGGGCACACAGAACGGACGGAGTACATGGCTGACTCGCACGAGTTGAGGCAACGCTGGATCAGGCGGTTCCACCCCTCGCAGGACAGCGAGGTCACAGTGGTCTGCTTCCCGCACGCGGGCGGATCGGCCAGCTACTTCCTGCCGGTGTCGGCCCGGCTCGCACCCCGCGCCGAGGTCCTGGCGCTCCAGTACCCGGGGCGCCAGGACCGGCGTTCCGAGCCCGCGCTCACCAGCGTCGACGCACTGGTGGACGGCATCACCGACGCGCTGCGCGACCACGCCGGCCGGCCTCTGGTGTTCTTCGGGCACAGCATGGGCGGCACGCTCGCCTACGAGACCGCGCGGCGCCTGGAGGCCGAGTCCCCGGGGCGGTTGCTGGGACTGGTCGTCTCCGGGCGCCGGTCACCCGGCAGCGTGCGCGAGGAGAAGGTGCACCTCATGGACGACGCGGGGCTGCTCGCCCAGATACGCAAGCTCCAGGGGACCGACGCGGCGCTGCTGGACGACGAGGACGTGGTGCGGATGATCCTGCCCGCCCTCCGCGCCGACTACACCGCGGTGGAGCAGTACGTGTACCGGCCCGGGCCGGAGCTGAGCTGCCCGCTGTACGTCTACACCGGCGACGCCGACCCGCAGGTGCGCGAGGACGAGGCGAAGGGCTGGGCCGAGCACACACGTGCCGACTTCCGGATCCGGACCTTCACCGGCGGGCACTTCTACCTCGCCGAGCGGAGCGAGCAGGTGATCGCCGCCCTGCGGGAGGACCTGGCCGGCTTCCGCGAGGCGCGCCGGAGCCACGGCACGGGCTGAACCGCCGGGAACACGAGAGGGTGCGCGCGCCGCAAGCGACGGCGCGCGCACCCGGCTTACTGACGTCGGATCAACTCCTGGTGGAGTAGCGGGCCGTGAGTTCCCGCTTCAGCACCTTCCCGCTGGGCCCCAGCGGGAAGTCCGTCACGAACTCCACCAGCCGCGGGTACTTGTGCGCGGCGACCCGCTCCCTGCTCCAGGACACGATGTCCGCGGCGAGCTCCGGACCGGGCTCGCTGCCCGGCCGGGTCCGCACCACGGCGCACACCTCCTCGCCGTACCTGTCGTCGGGGACCCCGATGACGGCGACCTGGGCGACGGCCGGGTGGCGCATCAGCACGTCCTCCACCTCGCGGGGATAGACGTTGTAGCCGCCGCGCAGCACCATGTCCTTCTTGCGGTCGACGAGCGTCAGATAGCCGTCGGCGTCCTTGGTCCCCAGGTCGCCCGTGCGGAACCAGCCGTCGACCAGGACGGCCGCGGTGGCCTCCGGCCGGTTGAGGTACCCGGCCATCACATTGTGGCCGCGGACGACGATCTCGCCCACCTCGCCGTACGGCAGCAACGCGACCCGGTCCTCGACGTCGGCCGCGGCGATCTCCGCCTCGACGCCCCAGATGGTGCGGCCCACCGTGCCGGGCCTGCGCGGCCACGCCTTCTGGTTGTACGCCACCACCGGTGACGTCTCGGTGAGGCCGTACCCCTCGTAGATCGGGCAGCCGTAGACCTCCTGGAAGTCCTCCAGGATCTTGACCGGCAACGCCGAACCGCCGGAGAAGGCGCGGTCGAGGGCGGGGCGGCGGGGGTCCTCGGCGGCGGCGTCGAGGAGCGCCAGATACATGGTCGGCACGCCCATGAACACCGTGCAGCCCTCGGTGACCATGAGGTCGAGCGCGCCCGGACCGTCGAAGCGGCTCATCAGGACCAGGGTGCCCCCGGCCAGGAAGCAGGCGCTCATGCCGCAGGTCTGCCCGAACGTGTGGAACAGGGGCAGACAGCCCAGCAGCACGTCGTCGGGGGTCAGGTCGAACGGGGAGCGCATCGTGGTGTGGACGTTCATCACCAGATTGAGATGGGTGATCATCGCACCCTTGGGCCGGCCGGTGGTGCCCGACGTGTACAGCACCAGCGCCAGGTCGTCCGGCGCCCGCGGCACCAGGCGGTCCAGGGGATCGGCCCGTTCGGCGAGGACGTCCAGGCGCGGCGGACCGTCGTCGCCGCCGGTGCCGTCCTGAGCGAGGACGGTGAGCAGCGCGGTGCCGGTCACCTCCGCCGCCTTGGCGCCCTCCGTCAGCATCGGGCCCGCGCACACCAGCGCCTTCGCCTCGGAGTCGCGCAGCACGTGGACGATCTCGTCGGCGCGCAGCAGGCCGTGCACCGGGACCACCACGGCACCGAGCGCCAGCACGCCGTAGTACACCATCGGGAAGTGCGGCGTGTTGGGAAGCAGCAGGGCGATCCGGTCACCCGGCCGTACGCCGTGCTCCCGCAGCACCGTGGCGTAGCGGCGGGTGGCGCGCCACAGGTCGGCATAGGTGATCCGCTCGGAGCCGAAGACGAGCGCCGGATGGCCGGGGCGCCGCTCGGCGGACTCGGCGAGGACGGAGGCGGCCGAGAGCGTCATGCCGCACCGGTGTGCCGGGCGGCCAGCGCCTGCCTGTCCGGCTTGCCCGCCCCGGTCAGCGGCAGGGTGTCGTGGAAGGTGACCACGGCAGGGACGTGCTTCGGGGACAGCTCGGCGGCGACATGGCCCACCAGGGCGGCGGAGTCGGCGGTGCCGCCCGGCCGGACCACGACGGCGGCGTGGATGTGCTCCAGCCGGTCCTCGTCGACCACGCAGTACACCGCCGCCTGGTTCACCTCCGGGTGGGCCAGCAGCGCGTTCTCGACGTCCGTGGGCTGGACCTTGATGCCGTTGGTCTTCATCACGTCGCCCAGCCGGCCGTGCAGACGCAGATAGCCGCCCTGGTCGACGGAGCCGAGGTCGCCGGTGTGCACCCAGCCGTCACGGACGGCCTCGGCGGTCAGCTCCGGCTCGCCCCAGTAGCCGAGCATGTTGAACGGCGTGCGCACACACACCTCGCCGACCTCGCCGGGCGCGAGGTCGCGGTGGTCGTCGGGGTCGACGACGCGCACCTCCGCGGTCAGCTTGCCGACGGTCCCGCGGAGCTCGGCGTCGAAGTGGTCCGGGGGCAGCAGCACGCTGATGCCGCTGGTCTCCGTGGTGCCGTAGAACTGGAGGAGCACCGGGCCGAACACCTCGATCGCCTCGGCCAGCCGGGCCGGGGACGCGGCGCAGCCGCCGTAGGAGATGATCCTGATGCTCGACCGGTCGGTGGTGGCGATGTCCGGGTGGTCGACCAGCATGTACAGCTGCGGCGGCGTCAGCGTCAGCGCGGAGACGCGGTGCCGCTCCACCGCGCGCAGCACCCTGCCCGGCTCGAACCCGTCGTGCAGGACGACCGTGCCGCCGGAGGCGAGGGCGAGGTCGACGCCGGAGCCGTTGGAGTGGCTCACCGGCAGGGTCGACAGGTACACGATGGGTTCGGGGGACTGGAGGCCCGCCATGAGGTAGAGGCTGCGCACCCGGTAGGGCAGGGTGACGCCCTTGGGCTTGCCGCTGGTGCCGCTGGTGAAGAGCACCACGGCCGGCTGCTCGGGGTCGGCCTCGACGGCTTCCAGGTCGAAGGCGTCCGCGTCGCCCGAGGACAGGTCCAGGACATCGGCACCGAGGGCGCCGAGCGCGGCGAGCCGCGGCGGTGCCGAGAGCCGGCCGGCCAGCTCACGGGCCGCGTCGAGGTTCTCCTTGTCGACGGCGAGATACGCCGCCCTGGACTTGGCGAGGATCTCGGACCGGGCGGCGGCGGCGAGCTGGTCGGAGGGGTCCACGGCGTTCGTGGAGTGCAGATGCACCACGGTGGCCCCGGCGAGGTTGGCCGCGTAGCGCAGGATGATCGTCGCCGGAGTATTGGTGACAGTGAGAACCGCCACAACCGGCGCCGCGCCGTTCGCCGTCGGACCCGGATTCTCGGAGAAGTCCCGGCGCAGGAGTTCCGCCGCCGCGAGAACCGCCCGGGAGAACTGGTCCGCGGTCCACTCCTCGCCTTCCCGCCACAGGGCGACCCGGTCCGGATCCGACGCCAGCGCCTCAAGTACCCGGCGGGCGTAATTCTCGTTCGAGGACACCGAAACTCCACTCCATCGACCCGTTTTGGTCGGTGCAGGATTGCATGATCGCAGGGGTATGGCAACGGGTCATGAGTTACCGTCAGCTTTGCCGACTTGTCCGGGTTGCCGTGTGTATGTGTTTCAACTCCGCGCTATCACGGGTAGGTTGGACGCCGACCGTGGGCTGATGATATACAAGAGTTACTCTCGCGCACCTCCTCGAATTGAGGACGGTCAGCCGCAATTTCCCGCACGAATCCGCCGGTGAAGCGTCCGTGCCGGGGCCGAGAAACCGCCGTAGGCGCGAGGAATCAGCCAGCTCCACGCAGTCGCCTGTAGTTGCACGCGGCCTCAGACGGCCCGAAAACGAAGCGAGTAGACGTGACCCCATACCTGGACCTCTTTTCACGCCTCATCGACGGCGCTGACGGGGGAAAGAGAGAGTTCCTGGAGATCGGACGGCTCGCCGGGAGGTTCCCCGCGGCCAGTGTGCGCAGCGACGGGGATGCGGACAGCATCAGCGTCTGGTGCAGCAACGACTACCTCGGCATGGGCCAGCACCCCGCGGTACTGGCGGCCATGAAGGAGGCCGTCGACAAGTACGGTGCGGGCGCCGGAGGTTCACGCAACATCGGCGGCACCAACCACTACCACGTCCAGCTGGAGGAGGAGCTCGCCGCACTCCACGGCAAGGACGACGCCCTGCTGTTCACCTCCGGCTACACCGCCAACGACGGTGCGCTGTCCGTCATCGCCGGTCGCCTGGACGGCTGCGTCGTGTTCTCCGACGCGCTCAACCACGCCTCCGTCATCGACGGCCTGCGCCACAGCCGCGCCCAGAAGCAGATCTTCCGGCACAACGACACCGCGCACCTGGAAGAACTGATAGCGGCGGCCGACCCGGACGTGCCCAAGCTCATCGTCGCCGAGTCCGTGTACTCGATGAACGGTGACATCGCCCCGCTGGCGGAGATCGCCGACATCGCCAAGCGCTACGGGGCGATGACCTACATCGACGAGGTGCACGCCGTCGGCATGTACGGCCCGCAGGGCGCCGGAATCGCGGCCCGGGAAGGCATCGCCGACGACTTCACCGTCGTCATGGGCACCCTGGCCAAGGGCTTCGGCACCACCGGCGGTTACATCGCCGGCCCCTCCGAAGTGATCGAAGCGGTACGCATGTTCTCCCGCTCCTTCATCTTCACCACCGCGCTGCCGCCCGCCGTGGCCGCCGGCGCCCTGGCGGCCGTACGCCACCTGCGCTCCTCCGAGGCGGAGCGGGCGCAGCTGTGGTCGAACGCGCAGCTGATGCACCGTCTGCTCGACGAGCGCCGCATCCCGTTCATCTCCGACCAGACGCACATCGTGTCCGTCCTGGTGCGCGACGAGGCCCTGTGCAAGCGCATGTCCACGCAGCTGCTGGACCGGCACGGGATCTACGTCCAGGCCATCAACGCGCCCAGCGTGCGGGTCGGCGAGGAGATCCTGCGGGTCGCTCCCGGCGCCGTGCACAAGGCCGACGAGGTCAAGGGCTTCGTCGACGCCCTGGACCAGGTGTGGACCGAGCTGGACGCCGAGCGCCTGCCGGCCGCCCCGGACCGTAGCTGATTCCGCCTTCCCAACCCCCCGCGAGCGGCCGGTGACTGATTGTTTGTCAGCCACGTCACGTCGAGCAGCCCTTGCTTGACATGAGATCGCTGGCGGGGGTTGGATGAGATTATCGAACGGCTAAGCGACCTGTGGGTAGTTGTAGCGTGCAAGGCAGTGGTGGCTCCCTCGCGTGAGCCGGCCGCAAAGTGCCGCTTCGCGGTATGCCCTTCTCTGACCGGGAAGGGTGGGAACGGGGGTTCTGAGTGACGCTTGCGTATGTCCTCGATGGTGGCATGAATGACCGGCCCGGGGCCGGCACCGAACTGTACGAACTCTTTCCGAGTGTGCAGCGGACCTATGCGCAGATAGCGGACTGGACCGGTATCGATGTTCAGCGAATTTTTCATGAACAAAGAGAACCGGGACAGGAGCATCGTCAAGGAGTCGGCGCCGTCAGACAGGCGGCGGCCATTCTCGGAATTGCCGACGTGCTCGCGGAAGAATACGCAATCACCCCCACCGCGGTATGCGGGCTCAGTTTCGGCGCACTCGTCGCCGCAACCCTCGCCGGAGCAGTGGAAAGACGTGATCTGTTCACCCTGCTGATGCGTTTCCGGGAAGTCCCGCCACCCACCGTGTCGGAATCCCGGCGGCAGGCCGTCGCCATGCTCCGCATTCCCCTCGAGAACGACCCCGCCGCCTTCGTGGCGGACGCTCCCGACGTCCACCTCTCCGCGGATCTCGGCCGCGTCGGCACCGGCAACGAACGCATGGTGCTGCTGGGCGGCTACCGGTCCGCACTCGAAAGCTTCGGCGCGGCCCTGCCGCCCGGCGCCCTGCACGTCTCCGACGACCACGGCGCCGCCTTCCACTCACCCCTGCAGCGGCACGTCACGGAGTTCATCGAACCCACGCTGGAGGCCATGACCTTCCGCGACCCACGCGTCCCCGTCCACTCGTGCATGGAGCGCAAGGCGCTCACCACGGGGGAGGAGATCCGTGACCTGTTCCACCGCAACCCGACCGACCCGGTGAGCGTGCCGCACATGATCGGCGGCCTCGAGGACGCCGGCACCGAACTCGGCCTGGTCCTCGGCCCCGCCGCCTTCGGCACCTTCCAGAACGCCCAATTCCCCGTGGTCCACGTCGAGTCCCCGGACCACGTCTTCGAGGCGATGACCGCGGTCTACGACTTCGGCATCGAACTGCCCCCCGTGGACGACGCAACGATGGGGAGCCCCCGATGACCGACATGAACGCACTCGTCGACCAGTGGCTGGACCAGGACATCGACGCCTGGACCCGCCGGGTCGTCCGCCGCCACTTCGACCCCGACACGGGCAGCCCGTACTGGCTCAAGCGCGCGGCCGAACTCGCCGTCGACCCCGCGGACATCACGACCTACGACGACCTCACCGCCTTCGGTCCGATGCCGCTGGGCGAACTGCGCACGCTCGACCCGGCCGACCTCGTGCCCCAGGCCGTCCCCCGCCCCCTGGGCGGACGCATCTGGGACTCCGGCGGCACCACGGGCAGCCCCTGCCGCGTCTTCTACACCGAGCCGATGCTCGAGCACCGCGCCGCCTGGCGCCGCTGGGTCATCGAACGCGAGGGCTTCGAGCCCGGCCGCGGCTGGCTCCAGGCAACCCCCACCGGCCCGCACCTCATCGGCCAGGGCGCCGTGGACCTCGCCGAGCTCTACGACGGCCGCGTGTACGGCATCGACTTCGACCCCCGCTGGGTCAAGCGGCTGCTGCGCGGCGGCCGGCTCAAGGACGCCCAGGAGTACACCGCCCACATCGTCGACCAGATGGCCGCCGTGCTGGAGACCCAGCCCGTCGACTACCTCGTCACCACCCCGGCACTGCTCCAGGCGTTCATCAAGGCCCGGCCCGAACTGGTCGCCCGGCTCAGCGGCGTACGGCTCAGCGGCACCCACGCCACCCCGGCGATGCGCCGCTCCTTCCACGAGGCCCTCGGCGGCGGACTCGTCGTCGTCACCTACGCCAACACCTTCGGCAACACCGTCGCCCTCCCCGTGGAGAACGAGGGCACACTCATGCCCTACCTGCCCAACTACCCGCAGGTGACCATGGCGGTCGTCGACAAGGACGACTGGTCGACGGTCGTCCCCTACGGCGAACAGGGCCAGGTCCGCCTGACCGTCCTGCACGACGACCTCTTCCTGCCCAACATCCTGGAGCGCGACCTGGCCGTCCGGTACGACACCGGCGACGCCTGGCCCTGCGACGGCGTCGCCAACGTACGACCCCTGCAGGTCGTCCGCTCGGCGCCGGAGGGGATCTACTAGACCCACGCCGGGGTGCGCACGGCCACACCGCACCCACCCCGGCACGCCCCGGGCGGACACCTGGCGGAGACCTGGTGGACACCCGGCGCGCGCCGGTGGCCGTCCGCGCGGGCCCCGTCGCCGCGCGGCCCGGTCCGTGGCCCGGCCGGGTGCGCCGGCGTGCGCCACCGGTCAGCGTCCGCCCGGACGACGGCCGCCGCCGTGTCCGCCGCCACACGTCCCACGGACGCCGACCCGCCCCCGCCGGACGATCCCGGACGGCCCACGGCGCCCCCCGACCACCATCCGACCACCGTCAGCCGCCGGAGCCGGGAGCGACGAGCCGTCGCGCCCGGCATCCCACGTCCTGGTCCAGGGAGTCATGCTCATGAAGCGTTCTGAGGCCGCCGTCGCACACCCGGCGGACACTCCGATCGCCGTCGTCGGAGTCTCTTGCCGCCTCCCCGGAGCACCCGACCCCACCGCCTTCCGCAACCTGCTGCGGGCCGGCGCCGACGCCATCACGGACGTACCCCGGGAACGCTGGAACGCCGACGAGCTGTACGACGAGGACACCGGCCGGCCGGGCACGGTCAACACCCGACGCGGCGGCTTCCTGAACCAGACCGACGTCGACCACTTCGACGCCGCCTTCTTCGGCATATCGCCCCGCGAAGCCGCCGCGATGGACCCGCAGCAGCGCCTCGTCCTGGAACTCACCTGGGAAGCCCTCGAAGACGCGGGCATCGTCCCCGACCGGCTCCGCGACACCGACACCGGCGTCTACCTGGGCGTCATCGCCGACGACTACGCCACGCTGCAACGCCGACGCGGCGTCGAGTCCATCGACCGGCACAGCTTCACCGGCCTCCACCGCAGCCTCATCGCCAACCGCGTCTCCTACCACCTCGGACTGCGCGGCCCCAGCCTGACCCTCGACGCCGGCCAGGCATCCTCCCTCGTCGCCGTCCACCTGGCCTGCGAGAGCCTGCGCCGCGGCGAGAGCACCGTCGCCGTCGCCGGCGGCGTCAACCTCATTCTCGCCCCCGAGAGCAGCGTCAGCGTCGCCAAGTTCGGCGGACTCTCCCCCGACGGCGTCACCTACACCTTCGACGCCCGTGCCAACGGCTACGTACGCGGCGAGGGCGGCGGCGCCGTCGTCCTCAAGCCCCTGGCCGCCGCCCTCGCCGACGGCGACCCCGTGTACTGCGTCATCCGCGGCAGCGCCGTCAACAACGACGGCGGCGGCACCCATCTCACCACCCCCCACCAGCCCGCGCAGGAAGACGTCCTGCGCCGCGCCTACCGGCAGGCCGGCGTGGACCCCTCCCGCGTCCAGTACGTCGAACTCCACGGCACCGGCACCAGGACCGGCGACCCGATCGAGGCCGCGGCCCTCGGCACCGTCCTCGGCAGCGCACGCCGCAGCACCGGCACCCCTCTGCGGGTCGGCTCCGCCAAGACCAACGTCGGCCACCTCGAGGGCGCCGCGGGCATCGTCGGCTTCATCAAGACGGCCCTCGGTCTGAAGCACGGCGAACTCTTCCCCAGCCTCAACTACCGCACCCCGAACCCCGACATCCCGATGGACACGCTCAACCTGCGCGTCCAGACCGAGACTCAGCCCTGGCCCACCGACCCGCACACGGACGGCCCCCGCACGGCGGGCGTCAGCGCCATCGGCGTGGGCGGCACCAACTGCCACGTGGTGCTGGAGGAGGCGCCGGCTGCCGAGCAGACGCCGGTGGCGGACTCTCCGCAGGCCGTGGCGCCGGTGGTGGTGCCGTGGGTGCTCTCGGGGAAGTCGGAGGCGGCACTGCGGGGGCAGGCGGAGCGGCTCGCCGCGTCGCTGGGCGAGCGTCCTGAGCTGGCTCCGGTGGATGTCGGGTGGTCGTTGGCGGCGACGCGGTCGGTGTTCGAGTACCGCGCGGTCGTCCTGGACGGAGCGGACGGTCTGCGGGCGCTGGCCGAGGGCCGTGAGGCCTCGGGCGTGGTCCGGGGGAGCGCGGGGGGCGCGGGGGATGCGGATGGCCGTGCGGTGTTCGTGTTCCCGGGTCAGGGTTCGCAGTGGGCGGGGATGGCGGCTGAACTGCTCGATGCCTCACCGGTGTTCGCGGCGCGTATGGCCGAGTGTGCGGTTGCGCTCGCGCCGTTCGTGAACTGGTCGCTGATCGACATCCTGCGGGATGCGGACACGGATGCCTGGCTCGACCAGGTCGACGTGGTGCAGCCGGTGTTGTGGGCGGTCATAGTCTCGCTGGCCGAGGTGTGGCGTTCGCACGGCGTCGAACCCGCTGCGGTGGTCGGTCATTCGCAGGGTGAGATCGCTGCCGCGTGTGTGGCGGGTGCGCTGTCGTTGCAGGATGCGGCGAAGGTGGTGGCCCTGCGCAGCAAGGCGATCCGGGCGCTGTCCGGGCGGGGTGGCATGGTGTCCGTCTCGCTCGGTGTGGATGCGGTCGGTGAGCGTCTGGCGGCTTGGGGCGGTCGGCTGTCGGTCGCTGCGGTCAACGGTCCCTCGGTCGTGGTCGTGTCCGGTGACGCGGACGCGCTGGACGAGCTGCTGGCCGCCTGCGAGACGGAGGGCGTACGAGCCCGCCGTATCGCCGTGGACTACGCCTCGCACTCCGCCCACGTGGAGGCGATCGAGGACGTCGTCCTGCGCGACCTGGCGGGCATCACTCCTCGGGACGCGGCCGTGCCGTTCTACTCGACGGTGACGGGCGGCGTCGTGGACACGTCGTCTCTGGATGCGGGGTACTGGTATCGCAACCTGCGGCAGACGGTGCGTTTCGCGGATGCCGTGGAGGCTCTGCTGGACGACGGTTTCCGTGTGTTCGTGGAGTCCAGTGCGCATCCGGTGCTGACGCTGGGTGTGGAGCAGACCGCCGAGACGCACACCGACACGCCGGTCACGGCGGTCGGTACGCTGCGCCGCGGTGAAGGCGGCCTGGAGCGTTTCCTGACCTCCGCCGCCGAGGCGTTCGTCGGCGGTGCGGCCGTCGACTGGGCCGGTGTGTTCGCGGGCGCGGGTGCCCGGCGCGTCGACCTGCCCACCTACGCCTTCCAGCGTCGCCGCTACTGGCTGGACGCGGTGGCCGACCGTGGGACCGAGCACGTGGCCGGGCGGACGGCCGAGCAAGCCGCTGAGCCGATGGCTGAGCCTGTGGAGGACGACGGCGCCTCGGGACTCAGGCGACGTCTGACGGGGCTGAGCGAGGACGAGCAGACGGACCTGCTCCTGGAACTGATCCGTACCCAGGTCGCCACGACACTGGGGTACGAGGGACCCGAGGGGGTGGACCCCGGGCGGACGTTCAAGGAACTGGGCTTCGACTCGCTCGGTGCCGTCGAGTTCCGTAACCGTCTGAACGCGACGACCGGGCTGCGTCTGGCGACCACCCTGCTGTTCGACTACCCCACGCCGGCAGTCCTCGCGCGTCACCTGAGGACCTCCGTCCTCGGCGCGGAGCGGCTGAGCAGCGCCCCGGTGCCGGCCACCGTGTCCCACGACGAACCCATCGCCATCGTCGGGATGGGCTGTCGATTCCCGGGCGGAGTGCAATCGCCGGAAGACCTGTGGCAGTTGATCGTGTCCGACGGGGACGCGATCGGTGAGTTCCCCCTGGACCGGGGATGGGACCTGTCCGCCCTCTATTCACCGGAACGGGGCCGGCCGGGCAGCACGTACGCCCGCGAGGGCGGCTTCCTCTATGACGCCGGTGACTTCGACCCCGAGTTCTTCGGTGTTTCGCCGCGCGAGGCGCTGGCGATGGACCCGCAGCAGCGGCTGCTGCTGGAGACGTCCTGGGAGGCGTTCGAGCGGGCCGGTATCTCTCCCGCCGGCCGGACGAAGAGCGAGACCGGCGTCTTCGTCGGTGCGATGGCGCAGGACTACGGCCCCCGCATGCACGACGCCTCGGACGGCCTTCAGGGATACCTGCTCACCGGGAGCAGTGTCAGTGCTGCTTCGGGGCGTATCTCCTACACGTTCGGGTTCGAGGGCCCTGCGGTGACGGTGGACACGGCGTGTTCGTCGTCGCTGGTGGCGTTGCATCTGGCGGTGCAGTCGCTGCGTCAGGGGGAGTGCTCGCTGGCGCTGGCCGGCGGTGTGACCGTGATGGCGAGTCCCGGCATCTTCGTGGAGTTCAGCCGACAGCAAGGCGTCGCTGCGGACGGCCGTTGCAAGGCGTTCGCATCGGGGGCTGACGGCACCGGTTGGGCCGAGGGCGCCGGGATGCTGTTGCTGGAGCGGCTGTCGGATGCGCGGCGTAACGGGCACCAGGTGCTGGCGGTGGTGCGGGGTTCGGCGGTCAATCAGGACGGTGCGAGCAATGGCCTGTCCGCGCCGAACGGTCCGTCGCAGCAGCGGGTGATCCGTGCTGCGTTGGCGAATGCCGGGGTGTCCGCGGCTGAGGTCGATGTGGTGGAGGCGCACGGTACGGGTACGAAGTTGGGTGACCCGATCGAGGCGCAGGCGCTGCTGGCGACCTACGGCCAGGACCGTCCCGAGGACCGGCCGCTGCGGCTGGGTTCGGTGAAGTCGAACATCGGGCATACGCAGGCGGCTGCGGGTGTCGCGGGCGTGATGAAGATGGTGCTGGCGATGCGGCACGGGGTGCTGCCGCGGACGTTGCATGTCGACGAGCCTTCGCCGTACGTGGACTGGTCCTCCGGCGCCGTCGAGTTGTTGACGGATGCGACGCCCTGGCCGGAGGGCGCCGAGGCGCGTCGGGCGGGTGTGTCGTCGTTCGGTATCAGCGGCACCAACGCCCATGTCATCGTGGAGGAGGCCCCGGCTGTCGTGGAGACGCCGGTTGCGGACGCTGTGCCGCCGGTGGTGGTGCCGTGGGTGGTGTCGGCGAAGTCGGAGGCTGCGCTGCGGGGTCAGGCGGGGCGTCTGGTGTCGTTCCTGGCCGAGTCGGATGCCGATCCCGTCGATGTGGCGTGGTCGTTGGCGACGTCGCGGTCGGCGTTCGAGCACCGGGCTGTGGTGCTGTCGGGTGATCGGGCTGGGGTGTCTGCGCTCGCGTCGGGTGAGCCGGTTGCCGGCGTGGTCAGTGGTCACGTAGTACCCGGTCGGCTGGCGGTGTTGTTCTCGGGGCAGGGCAGTCAGCGTGTGGGGATGGGCCGGGGGTTGTATGAGGCGTTCCCGGTCTTCGCCGAGGCGTTCGATGAGGTGTGTGCCGGGTTCGACGGGTTGCTGGAACGACCGTTGCGGGACGTGGTGTTCACCGATGGTGACGCCCTGGACGCGACCGTGTTCACGCAGGCGGCGTTGTTCGCCATCGAGGTGGCGTTGTTCCGGCTCGTGGAGTCGTGGGGTGTGCGTCCTGATGTGGTGGGCGGGCACTCGATCGGTGAGTTGGCGGCAGCCCATGTCGCCGGTGTGTGGTCGCTGGAGGACGCGTGTGTGCTGGTGGCCGCGCGCGGTCGTCTGATGCAGGCACTGCCGTCGGGCGGGGCGATGCTCGCCGTCGAAGCGGACGAAGCAGTCGTCAACGCGTCACTGGCCGGCCGTGAGGGTGTGGCTGTTGCGGCGGTGAACGGGCCGCAGGCGGTGGTGGTTTCCGGTGACGGTGCTGTGGTCTCGGAGCTTGAGGAGGTGTGGCGGGCTGAGGGTCGTCGGGTGCGTCGGCTGCGGGTGTCGCATGCCTTCCATTCGCCGTTGATGGAGCCGATGCTGGACGAGTTCCGGCAGATCGCCCAGTCCCTCACCTACAACGAGCCCCGGCTCTCGGTCCTGTCGAACGTGACGGGTGAGCTGGCGGCTGCGGAGGGCGTGTGTGACCCCGAGTACTGGGTGCGTCATGTGCGTGAGGCGGTGCGTTTCGCCGACGGCATCACGTATCTCTCCGAGCAGGGTGTGACGGCCTGCCTGGAGCTGGGCCCGGACGGTGTGCTGTCCGGGATGGGCGCGGACTCCGTCCCGGAGATGGTGTTCGCTCCGGTCCTGCGCAAGGACCGGGACGAGGCCGGGTCGCTCGTGGAAGCCTTGGCGCAGGCATACGTCCGGGGACACGCCGTGGACTGGGCTGCGTTCCTCGCCCCGTCCCGCCCCCGGCTGGTGGAACTGCCCACCTACGCCTTCCAGAAGGAGCGGTACTGGGTCCTGCCTACTCCGTCCGCGACCGACACCTCACTTGAGACGGCGAGTTGGCGTTATCGGGTGGCGTGGTCGCCGGTGACGGTGGGTTCGGGTGTGTTGTCGGGGGCTTGGCTGGTTGTGGTGCCGGCTGGTCTGGCTGATGA